>JBAXTA010000325.1:0-4926 GCA_037130415.1 Spirochaetota bacterium | reverse complement strand
CTCGACGTAGTCTGCCTTGCTGTCGCCCGAGCCGGCAAAGTCGATCCTGATCGAGGCTATGCCTCGCTGCGCCAGATAGGGGGCCAGCATGTCATAGCCTCCGCCAGCCTCTGCACGGTTCGAGCCCGTGCCGTGCAGCATTACGACAGCGGGGAAGGTTTGCCCCGGCGTCCCGACAGGCAGGCAGACGGTGGCGGGAACCATGCGCCCGTCGTTGGGAATGTACACAACTGTCTGGCTCACAGCCAGGGGCGCGCCAAACACGGTTCCGCAGGCCAGGACTAAAGCCAAACCAATGCCTACCCTCATGATTGTCTTTCCTTGCATTTTTCCCTCGATATCTGGATTGTCAGCGCCAAAGCAGCTGCGCTGCAGGCCAAGTATCAGCGAGGGGGGAGGAGCTGTCAAATTGCTTGAAAAAGCTCGAATGCATGGCTTGCCCCCTAGTACGCCACCGGCTCCACGTCCAGGTCACGCCAGAGATACCAGGACGCGACTGTCCTCCAGGGTCTCCATTGTTCAGCGTGCTCAGTGAGGCGCCGGGCCTGGGATTTGGAGTCGTCGTTACTCCAGTTGTAGGTGCTGGATGCGATCCTCAGCAGTCCTATGTCGTCAATCGGCAGGATATCCGGGCGGTTCAGGTGGAAGATGAGGACCATTTCCGCCGTCCAGCGTCCGACTCCGTAAAGGGCGTCAAGCCTTGCGAGGGCGGACCTGTCGTCAAGGCGACGCAGAAGTTCCGAGCTCACTTCCCCACTGGCGAAGGCAGCAGCGACACCTCGAAGGTAGTCGACCTTCCTCCGCGAAAGTCCGGCTTCGCGCAGTGCGGCCTCGCTGGCTGCGAGAATCGCTTCGGGAACGAAGGGCGAGCAAGTGTCCCCTAGCCGACGCCAGATGGCCTCTGCGGCCCTGACCGATATCTGCTGCCCGACTATGGCGTTGCACAGCGTGCGGAAGCAATCGGGATTAGCCTCTAGGCGCTCGCCAGGGTAGCGCTCGATGAGGCGTGCCATTCTGGGGTCGATGCGCGAAAGCTGCGTGCAGGCGGCCGTCCAGTCGAGCTCGGATTCCATTCGGCTACGATAGGCGCTGGGGGGGATATGATCAATGCCGGAGGGGGGGAGGACACAGGCGACTGCTCCTGGCTCCACATTGACACAGGCCGGCAATGCGCAGAGATTGGATGCTTCCCTTGCCAAGGAGGAATCATGGCCTTCAACCTGCTCATTCTTTTCTCTGCCCTGTTTGTCCTTTCGCACCTCGGGCTTTCGAGCGACCGGATAAAGAAACCCCTCGTCACGACCATCGGCGACAAGCCCTTCATGGGCCTCTATTCCCTTGTGGCCCTTGCTACGTTGGGCTGTGCAATCTGGATGTACGCAGGATATGGAGCCCGGGGCCCCGCGCTCTGGGTTCCCCTGGGCTGGGACAGCCCCATCCCCTACATCCTCATGCTGCTTTCCATCCTCTTCATCGTGCTTGGGGGAGTCACCCCCAGCCCGGTGGGCGCAGATATGGGCATGGGAGCCAAGCCCGTCGCGCGCGGGATACTCCGCGTGACTGCCCATCCGCAGAACTGGGGCATGGTCTGCTTCGGCCTCGCCCACGTACTGGTCACCGGCACGGCGGGCGCCCTCGCACTCTATGGCATGTTCGTCCTGACCGGTATGATCGGCATGTACCACGAGACGGCCAAGAAGAAGAAGGACAGGGACCCGGCGGTCCAGGCCTTCCTGAAGGAGACGGGCCTCATCCCCTTTTCCGCCATTGTCCGGGGAAAAAACAAGTTCGTAGTTGGTGAATTCGGCATCATGCCCATCCTCGCTGCCCTGATCGTCTTCGGCCTTTCCATCGTGGCGCACTTCGTGCTGTAGGTCCCGCTCCCTACTTCATGAACAATGCCGTCAATCTGCGCGTCGTCGCCACAAGTCCCACCGCGACCATCACGGCGAAATACAGGGCGTGCCAGAGGATGGACGCGTCGAACTGCCCGAGTGTGAGGCCCCGGATCAGTTCGATGCCGTGCCAGAGCGGGAATACCTTGACAAGCAGCTGGATTGCCTCGGGGTAGACGGTGATGGGATAGAAGGTCGCCGAGAACATGAACATGGGCAGCATGAAGAAGTTGATCCAGTCCATCTGCTGGAAGGTCTTCATGTAGGAGGTGATGGCCATGCCGCAGGAGGCGAAGCCGAAGGCTATGAGCAGTGCCGCCGGTATGGCCAGGAGGCCCCAGGGCGAGAGCACCAGGCCGAAGGCGAACATCACGCTCATGAAGGCGAGGGCGTACACGAGGCCCCGGAGGAGGGCGTAGGCTATCTCTCCCAGCGCGATGTCGAGGGGGCCGAGGGAAGTGGCGATCATCGCCTCGTAGAGCCTGGCAAAGCGCATCTTGAAGAAGACATTCCAGGTGGAGTCGTAGATCGCGCCGTTCATCGCCGAGGTGGCCAGGAGGGCGGGTGCTATGAAGGCGGCATAGCTCACCGCCTGGCCCCTGGGACCCTGGATGGCACCGATCAGGCCCCCGAGCCCGAGGCCGAAGGACAGGAGGAAAAAGACCGGCTCGAAGAAGCCCGAGACCACCACGAACCAGGCGGAGGTCTTGAGGGCATACATGGCCCGGAGGACGACGGTGTGAGCCCGCCCGGCGTAGACCACCCGCAACCCTGCGGGCATGGGACGGCCATCCCTCATTTCGACAGCCTCCGCGCGAAGGACTTCCAGGAGAGCCCGAGCCCGATCATCAGCATTATGACGAGATAGCCGATATGGCAGGCGGTGAGCCATGCCGGTTCCGCCATCCCGTAGGTGGCGACCCTCCCGAGCTGTGTCGCGTGCCACAGGGGGGAGATCCACCCGATCCACTGGAGGCCGAGGGGGAGGCGCTCGAGGGGGAAGAAGGTGCCCGAGAACAGGAACATGGGAGCTATGACGAGGCGGTTGATTATGGCGAACCAGCCGTCGTCCTCTTCGAGGCGCGAGGCGATGGCCATGATCACCGAACCGAAGGCCAGCCCCGAGAGCATGGCAGCCGGCATGGCCATCCAGGCCGAGGGTGAGGGGAGGGCGTGGAAGAGCGACAGGAAGCCGAAGAAGACGGTCACCGTGAACACGACCCGGAAACCCGCAGCCATGAGGACGCCGTTGGCGACCTGCCTGGCGCTGATCGGAGCAGCGTTCATGGCCCAGAACTCCCGGGTCCATTTGAAACCGCCCATGACCGGGAAGGCGCATTCCTCGAAGCCGACGTTGAGGGCGGCGCTTGCCAGGAGGGCGGGCCCCACGAAGGTGAGGTAGCTGATGGCGCCCTGCCCGAGGCTTCCGCTGCTGGCGTCGATGTAGGAGCCGATGCCCAGTCCCAGCGAGAAGAGGAAGAACATGGGATTGAAGACGCTCCCCATCATGATGCTCACGAGGTAGGCACGCATCGTTCGAAGGCGGTGCTCGCAGACGTACCAGACCCCGAAGGTGATGCTCCGTGCGCTGCGGCGTGTGCCGAAATGGGCCTGGGCTCCCGTGTGGGCCCTGACTTCGATACTCATTGTGCCCTGCTCATTCCGCTGCTCATTCTACGAGGCTCCGTCCCGTGAGGCGGAGGAAGACGTCCTCGAGGCTCGAGCGGCGCACCAGGGATGTCAGGGGGCGGAGTCCGCCATCGACAATGCGTGCGAGGTCCTCCTCGCCGGTCTGGGTATAGATCAGGATGCGGTCGGGCAGGGTCTCGATGCGCTCGCCTGTGCCCGCAAGCCGCAGGGCGACCTCGGCGTTCCTTTCGGAGCCAAAGCGGAGTTCCACCACCTCGCGGCTCGAATATTGCTGGATGAGGGCTGCCGGCGCACCTGCTGCCATGATCCTGCCCTTGTCCATGACGACGAGGCGGTCGCAGAGCTGCTCGGCCTCATCCATGTAATGCGTAGTTATGACGAGTGTGACTCCCGCCTCCTTGAGGCGGAACAGGCGGTCCCAGAGGATGTGCCGTGCCTGGGGGTCGAGCCCGGTGGTCGGCTCGTCGAGGAGGAGGATGTCCGGTTCGTTGACCAGGGCGCGCGCGATGGTGAGGCGCCGCTTCATGCCGCCTGATAGGGTGTCGACCTTGACCGCTGCCTTCTCGGTCAGCTGCGCGAACTCAAGGAGCTCCTCGGCCTTGGGCCGGAGGAACTTCATGGGCAGGCCGAAGTAGCGTCCGTAGACGATGAGGTTGTCGCGCACCCTGAGCTCGGTGTCGAGGTTGTCCTGCTGGGGTACGACCCCGAGGTGGCCGCGTATGTCGGGGCCTCGCTCGTCGGGGTCCATGCCGAGGATGGAGAGCCTCCCCCCGCTGCGCCTGGAGACGCTGGCGATCATGCGCATGATCGTCGACTTGCCCGCGCCGTTGGGTCCGAGGAGGCCGAAGGATTCGCCCTTCCTGACCTCGAAGTCCACGCCGTCGACGGCGACGAGGGCGCCGAAGGCCTTCGTGAGGCCCTCGGCATGAATCATTATAGTACTGTCTTCAGCTTCGCTCACTTCCGCTTCTCCAGGAAGAATTCCACACGCCGGTTCTTCCAGCGGTTGTCCAGGTCACTGTCGGGGACGATGGGGTCCTGGGCACCGACACCGTCGGCCGTCATCCTGGCTGCCTCGATGCCCCTCTCGACGAGGGCCTGGCGTATGGATCCGGCCCGGGCGCGGGACAGGGGTACAAGTTCCTTTTCCTGCTCCAGCTTCCCCTTGGCCGGGTCATCCCAATTGATCATGACCGCATGGCCCTGCATGCGGATCTGGTAGCCGGGGAACTTCTTCAGCTTGTCGGCCAGCAGGTTGAGTGTGGCGATGTTGCGAGAGGCCCGGTCGGGTGGCACATCGGTCCAGTCGGCGGTGTAGGCCTTGAAAACGATGCTCGACACCCGGATGCGGTAGCCCTCGCCGACCCGTACGAGGAGGATG
>JBAXTA010000324.1:0-4951 GCA_037130415.1 Spirochaetota bacterium | reverse complement strand
CCCCGACGATTGATGAAACCTAGAAGCAGGCTCGAAACCCTATAATAGACCTCCAAGGCAGGAGCGCAACTCCTGCTCTTAGCTTTCTTAAGCCCATCGATCGTTCTGGACAGTTGCGCCATGAAATCGTCTTTCTGCCCTGCCTCAAGCATGTTCTCGAGACTGCTCATTCGGCTCAACTGTCTGTATGATTCCTGGAAATCCATGTGTTCCGCGGAAGATTGTCCGGCATCCATGTCGGACAGATTCTTCTCGGTCAGGATCATCTCCTTGGCCATCCCGATCCGATAGGTGAAGATCCGCCCGAGGATGCTGTACCGCTCGTGAATCGACGCCAAGGGCGAAGGTTTCGTGTGGAGCGCGAACGAGACTGTCCGACCCAATGTGTTCCGAAACGTGTCCTGTATTTCCTCCAACGAGCCCTTGAGCCGAATCAACGCCCTCTCCCAGGATTCTTGGCGCGGTTGCACGAGCCACACCAATGTGTGCTGGCCTTCAGTAAAGCATATCCTGGCCATGTCCGCAGGCAGAAGCCTGTCGGCAATGCTTTTCAAAGCGAAGAAGAGATTGTCCTTCCGTGTCATGGCGCCACGATGAGCAATTCCATCGATTCGGGCTGCCACTGGAATGGCAGATCCCTCGGCATCCAAAGCGATCCCCAACTCCATGAATCGATCGGGTGTGATGTCCCCGGCATCCTGGAGCCCCATGACAAGGTCCTGCATGAACTCGTTCTGGATGAGCGGTAGAGCCTTCAGCATCTGCTGCCTGGCTTCGTTGACGATATCCTCCATATGCCTACCCGATTCGATTTCGTTGATCGCCTCTACAACGGTTTCGATGATCTTCTGATCGTCTTCGGTCTTCAGCAGATAGCGGACCCCCTGATTCTGGATTGCAGTGTACACATAATCGAACTCCTGATATCCGCTGAGGAATACCACGATGCATCGGGGCCAGTTCGCCTTGATGGCTTCCATCAGGTCTATACCCGTGATATCGGGCATTCTGATATCAGTCAGCACGACATCGAATTTATGCCTTTCAAGAAGCCTCAGGGCCTCCCTCGCGTTGAATGCCTTGTAGACCTCCAATTCGACCAGGTCTTGCTCGACAAAGGCGTCATGGAGCCACTCAACGATCTCAGACTCGTCATCGACGATCAATAGTCTGTGCATGTGCCGATCACTCCTTCAGATCGATCCTGATCTCGGCTTTCAATCCGCCGAGTTCGCTGCGGGACAAGGCGATGCCGCTTGATTCACCGAATTTCAATCGGATGCGCTTGTGGATATTGATCATTCCGGTGGTCATGACATCATCGCGCATGTCATTCAGGGATTCTGTCATCTCCTCGAGTTTCGAATCGGAGAGCTTGCCATTGTTGTCCTCGACGATGATCGCAATCCGCGTCGAATCGCCTTCGAATCGGACACGCAGCCTTCCATTCTCGCTGACGTTTTCCAAGGCATATTCAAAGGCGTTCTCAATCAGAGGTTGGAGGATCAGTCGTGGAACATGGAGGTGTCTGGATATTTCCGGCAACTCCTCGAATTCAATCCCGATTCGTCTGGAAAAACGCATTCCCTGGATGTCAGCATAGATCCTGGCATGCTCGACCTCACTGTGAAGCTCGATTTCATCACTGGAAGAACGAGTGATGAACTGGAAGTATTTGCCGAGTTGCCCAGCGAATTCCGCCGCTCGCTCCGTATCGCCACCCTTGATGCGTCGTGATAGTATGAAGAAGCTGTTGAAGAGAAAATGCGGATTGATCTGCGATTGCAGCTGTTTCAGCTGAGCGTTCCGATAGAGGAGCTCCTTCTTGTACAACTGGTCTATCAAAACATTCATCTGCCGGACCATTTGGTTGAAATGGGCATAAATAAAGGCAAATTCATCCTTTCCGGAAATCTCGATGTTCGCGCTTATATCGCCATTCTCGATTCTGCTAAAGGCGTCGGTCAGCCTTCCGAGCGGCTGATGGATGAATTTGTAGGTGGAGTACGAATATGCTGCGATGATCAGGGCAGAGATCAGCATGGTCAACCAAAGCAAATTTCTGAACTGGAAGGCCTTGCGGAACAGGCCCTGCTCAGCGATATACCAAACGAGGTTCATCCCCGTTGCCTTCGATGATGAATGGACCAGGACCGTCTTCTTGCGATCGATTACCTCGGTTGAATACGCTTGTCTGGCTCTCGAGCTGTCTACATACTGCGCTGATGCCAGCACATCGCCTTCGCTGTTCCGCCCGATTGACTCCCGGATGCTCCGGGGAGCGATCAGATCCTCCGAGCTATGGATCAGATAGTCATAACCGCTGCAAAAGAAGAAAGCCTGACTGCCTTCGATGGAAAGAAGGTCCATCAGCCTTTTCTTCAATTCCACATTCGATAGTTCTATATCGATGAAATACAGTGGTGGCCTTTTTTCGGCTTCCCTCCTGTTAGGCATTTCTATAATCAGATGGAACTTCCCATCCATGACAACCAGCTGCCTGTTGTGCATCTGCAGGTACCTGGTCATGATATCGGCTTGGCCTGATTCCATCAGACTGGAAGTCCCGTGGGTCTTGATCATCGTGTTGGCCTGAGGGAGCATCACGGTTATCTCGCTCACGATGGAACTCGTGTTCTTGACGAATTCCAATCTCCGTTGAATGCGCGATAGTGGCATGTACAGGTCGTTGTAGTCGTTCATGCCATCTTTTGGGAAGGCGAAGCCGATGACGTCGGTATCGTTCAACAAGTCATACTGAAATCTGACCAATCCCGTGATGGCCGCGTCCAACTCCTGCAAAGCGAAGCCGTTCTGGATCATGACCGAGGATTTCACTCCGTCGACAGTGGATCTTATGCCCCAGTTGTAGATGAACAGACCCAAGCCTTCAAGCGGCAGCAAGATGAGAATGAATGTCACGAAGAGCCGCAGAAAAACCGAGTTCCTGATCGGATTGTTCTTCACGGTTTCATATCGTCCTTTCGGCCAATTCAATTGGCTGGCGATATCGGATTATACACCTTTCGTCAATGCCGCCTAGCATAGGGTAGCGCCTGCGATGATGGCGACTGAGGAGGCCAGGCGTCCGGGGTTTATTGTCCCCCCGACGTATTCACCCCTCGCTCCAGCCAAACGTCGCACTGGCTTTCCCATGCCAGAGAGCGGAACATGGTGCCATTGTTGAGACCGTTCTCCGATATCGTTCATGGAAAATTCCCGATACTTCGTTGGTAAAATACGGGAAAGGGAGGACGATATCCTCGAAGAGGAGACGGGCACCTCGCGCACGTCGCAGTGGCTGGGTCCTTTCACTGTCATCATCAAGGTTTCATCGCGGTTCCTTTAAAAGTCGTAGAAGTTGTCGATGGACTTCGATAGGCTGAGGACATTCGTCTTCACCTTCAGGTACTCCATCAGCCCGATGATCCCGTCCTCGCGGCCCAGCCCGCTGTTCTTGTTTCCGCCGTACGGGGCCTCGATCTTCGACATCACGTTCGTGTTCAGCCAGACGATCCCCGCCTCGATCTTCTTCGCGGCGTAGAACAGCGTCCGCACGTTCTCGGTGTACACGCTGGCTCCGAGCGCGTACTGGTTGGCGTTCGCCATCGCGATCGCGTCGTCCAGCTTGCTGTACTTCAGGGCGACGAGCACCGGCCCGAAGATCTCCTCCTGCACGCACTTCATCCCGTTCCTCGCGACCTCCAGAACCGTGGGCGGGTAGTAGGAGCCCTTCGCGCAGGCGCCTGCCGTGTACGGCTCGCCGCCCGTCAGCAGCTTCGCGCCCTCCTGCACGGCTGCCTTCACCCGGCGATCCACCTGCTCAAGCTGCTCCCTGTTTATGAGGGAGCCCATCTGTGTCGACCTTTCCATTATGGGACCGATCTTGATCCTCTTCGCCCGCTCCACGAGCATCTTCATGAACCTGTCGTAGACATCCTCGTGGCAATAGAGCCGGGTGGAAGCGCAGCACACCTCGCCCTGCATCAGGCAAAAGCCCTTGAGGACCTGGTTGACCGCGTCCTCTATGTTGGCGTCCGCCTCGACGATGAACGGCCCCTTGCCGCCCAGTTCGAGCAGCACCTTCTTGATGACAGGCGCCTTGGCGGCCGCCTCCATGATCTTCCTGCCTATCTCGAGAGACCCGGTGAAGGTGATCATCGCGATGTCGGGGTGGTCGATGAGCGCCTGGCCGGTCGGATTGCCTGGTCCCGATATGAGGTTTACGACTCCGGGCGGAAAGCCGGCCTCGGCGATGATTTCACCGAGGATGATGTTCGTGATCGGGGAGAGCGACGAGGCCTTGGCGACGACGGTGTTTCCCGCCGCCATGGCGGGACAGATGGCCCTGGTCCCGATGTGCAGCGGGAAATTCCACGGGGTGATGGCCGCGACGACGCCGAACGGCTCGTAGGTCACCCACGTGAAGGTGGACTCGTTGGGGATGGGGATGACCTGGCCCTGGATCTCCCGCGCCATGTTGGCGAAGTACTCCATGGCGCGCATCGCGTAGGTGATGTCGATCATCTCCGTCTCGCGGATGGGCTTGCCCGTGTCCAGCGCCTCCCACTTCGCGAGTTCGGGAAGGCGGCGGCGCATGATCTCGACGGCCTTGAGCATGTACTTCGCCCGCTCGTCGCCCGAGAGCTCCGACCAGACGCCGCTGTCGAAGGTCTTCTTCGCGACCGCGACCGCCCTGTCAACATCGGCCTTCGACGCGGAAGCCAGCTCCGCGATGGGCTCGCCGGTGGAGGGGTCGTACGAAAGGAAGGTCTTCCCGCCCTCGGCGTCGACCCACGTGTTGTTGATGAACAGCTTGAACTTCTGCATAGTCCGGGGCCTCCTTTCCTTCACCGGGCTTTCATCCTGAGCGGCTTCCCGAAGAGTCCTTTGTCTTGCATGAGTACGACGCGATAAGGGATTCATGGACAGCCAGGAGCCTCCCCTGAAG
>JBAXTA010000323.1:0-4954 GCA_037130415.1 Spirochaetota bacterium | reverse complement strand
TCGCGGCCGTGGCCGTCGCGGCCGTGGCCGTCGCGGCCGTGGCCGTCGCGGCCGTGGCCGTCGCGGCCGTCGCCGCGTGATGACCTGAATTGTGAATGGTTTCGGCCCCGTCAGCGCTCATTTTTCGCCGTTGCCGCTTCCGCTGCCGAGATTTCCGCCGCCTGCACCGCTGGCTGTGGCTGAGCTGTGGTCGAGGGCCATCAGGGCCGCGCCTGCGGGAACCGCGAGGTCCCCGAGCTCCGAGACAAGGATCTCCACCGAGTCCGCAAGTCCCGGCATGAGGCGCTCACGCATTGCCTGCCTCGCCACCGTGACATAGCGCTTGCCGAAGCGCGCGACGATGCCGCCCCCGAGTACGATGGCCTCTGGATTCAGGATGTTGACAAGGTTGGCCATGCCAACGCCCAGCCAGAAGGCCGCGCGATCCACGGCCTTTTCCACCGGCGCCTCCTTCGCGTTGAGCGAAACCGCGAAGGCGGAGCTCCGGTACTTCCGGAAATTGAGCCCTGCCTCATCCAGGAGCTTCGGCGCACGGCCGCTGGCAGCGAGGGCGATGGAGTCCTTGGCGAGGGCGGTGCGCGAGGCGTGGGCCTCGAGGCAGCCGTAGTTGCCGCAGCCGCAGAGGGGGCCGCCCTCGTGCACGATCATGTGGCCGATCTCGCCGGCTGAACCCGTGGAGCCCCGGAAAAGCTCCCCGTTGATGACGATGCCACCGCCGATGCCCGTTCCTACGAAGATGCCGACCGCAGTCTTTTTCCCGCGGAGGGCCCCAGCCTTGAGCTCGCCGTAGACCCCGGCCTGCACGTCGTTTTCCAGCCGGACCTCAAGGCCGAGCCGCTTGCTGAGGGTCGCCGCGGGGGGATAATTCTCAAGCCCGAGGTTGGGCGTATAGCGGACGATGCCCTTCTCCCGGTCGAGGGGGCCAGGTACGGCGATCCCGAGGCCCAGGCATTCCAGCCCTGCCTTTGCGGTCCGGAGGGATTCAACCGCCTCGACCAGGCTGTCAACGAGGCGTTCGCTGCCCTCGTCGGAGGGAGTGCGGAGCTTGACCTCGTGGCTCGCCGCCTTGATGGATCCGCCCTTGTCCACATCGAAGGATGCCGCGAGGATTTTCGTCGCTCCAAGATCAACCCCAATGACATACCTTCCGCCTTCGGCCATGCATTCCTCCTCGAACTCTCGTGCTTCTAGCATAGCATGAAGCCCGTGGCAGGTAAGGGTGCCCGCCGAAGCCTCGGTAAGGTTCAGGTCCCGCAATCGACAAACAGGTGATACGATAGCTGTCGCCCCAGGCGGGGCGGGAGGGTTGATGCGCCGGAACTCGCTCCTTGGCCTGCTGCTGTTTTTGCTCCTCGCAAGCGTCGCGACGGCCAAACCCATCCAGGTCTGGGTGCTCGGCCCCACGGACAGCCCGATCAGGACAGTCCTCGCCCGGCATGGCGGCAGCGAGAAGCCGGCCTTCACCTTTGTCGCATCCCCCGCTGACGCCCGCGTAATCCTCGTCGAAGGACTTCCCGATGCCGCACAGCGTTCTGCCATAGCGGAGCTGCATGCTGCAGGAGTGGGCCTCGTGCTCTCGCTGGCCCCGATCCTTGCTGCGGGCGGGCAGGACGCCGAGGTGCATGCCTGGCTGGGAGGCCTTATCGGAGGGCCTTATTCCGCCCAGCGGCGAGAGGCGCCCGCGAGCCTGGTAGCGGTCACAGCGGTTGCGCCTCTGGGAGCGCGCCAGCGGAGCCTGGCTACCGACATCGTGTGGGGAGGGAGTCCCCAGGTCCGGGATCGCCTCGTGCTGAAGCTTGGCGAAGGCCCGGATCCGACAACGCTGGTCCGTTCCTGGGAGGGCCAGGAGTCCCTCATCCTGGAACTCAAGGGCGGCGGGACCTGGCTGGTTGGCCCCGACCTCGCAGCACCCGGCAACGCGGCCTTCCGGGAGTGGGGCTATTTCGCCTATCTTGCCATAAGCCTCGTCACGCGGGCTGCGGGCAGCGAGCCCCCGACCTTTGCCGAGTGGAAACCCTCTCCTGTACCCCACGGGCCTGATGTTCTCGGCATCGCCATCCTCCTCGGTCTCGTGGCGATCTCGACCATCCTCCTCTTTGTCGTGACCCGTCGGCGCTCCCTCCTCCACCCCGAGGCCCTCGACCGCCTCGTGCTCGACCGCCAGCGCTACGAAAGGGCCGAGGATTCCACAGCCTGGGAGAGGGCAGGCTTCCACCGGCCGCTGGGAGGATTCCTCGTCACTCTTGTGCTCGGCCTGGTGATGTTCATACCACTGATAGTCTACCAGAACCTCATCCTTCCCAATTACATCCTTCCCTCGGCCCAGGCCCTCGGGCTCTGGGGACGCGTGACCCAGTTCTTCCAGCTGGCCTGGCAGATCTTCGACATGGGCACCGGAATAGCCTTCGTGAAGTTCTTCTCGGAGTACCGGGTCAAGGACCCGCGCCGGGCCATCCAGTTCGGCCAGCTCTATGTCTGGTGGCAGGCCGTGACGGGAGTGCTGCAGATCGGGATCTTCGTGATCTTCGCCGCCTCCTACGCACCGCAGGGCGCCTTCGCCCTGTATTCCTGGCTCATCGTCGTGCACGCCCTCATCCAGGTGCCCGGCTTCTTCCTGGTGTTCCGCCACGCCTTCATTGCCCACCAGAGGGGCGACCGCGCCCGCATCCTGGACGTAGCCCAGCAGCTCCTCCTCCCCATGGTGCTGCAGCCGATCTTTGTGATCATGTTCTTTGCCTGGGGGAGGGCCCACCCCGATTTCGGTGGCCCCATGGCCGGCGCCCTGGGCATGGGGGCGGCCGCCTGGACCGGCGATTTTGTCGTCTTCGCCCTCGGCTACATCCTCTACCGCCGCATCGGCCTCGACCCCCGGCCGATCTTCATGGCCCACTTCGATTTCAGCATCGTGAAGGAGGCCCTGCGCTTCGGTGTCTTCGAGATGCTCGGCTCGGCGGCCTGGGCGGCGGGGCAGGCCATGGAGATCGCCATCACCCAGGGGCGCCTCGTGAACTACGCCGAAACCTGGGGCAACTGGATGATGGCGCAGAACTTCGTCTTCGCCTTCGCCGTCACCACGACCCTCTTCGATGGCGTGATGCCCGCCATTTCGGAGGCCATGGGCCGGGGCAAGAAGGAACTCGCACGCTACTACTCGGCGATGATGTACAAATACGGCGGGATGATGCACGCCTTCATCGGCGCGGTGCTCCTGGCCGTGGCTGACCGCTTCATCCTCGGCTCGACGGGGCCCGACTTCGTGCGCGCCGCCGACTGGGTACGCCCCCTCATCGTGTGGGGCGCCATCCAGTACGGCTCCTGGGTCGGCGACTATGTGCAATTAGGATCGAACAAGCCCTGGATGAAGGCCAGCCTGGTCGGCGCGGAGCAGCTCCTCCGTGTCGGCCTGGCCCTTATCCTGTCGGGCCCTCTCCAGGTGCCCGGCCTCATCATCGCCTACTTCGTGGGCCTCGCCTCCAAGGGCATCGCCAGCTACTTCCTCAACGACCGCCTCTGCTACCGCCAGGTTTTCTACGCATGGCAGTCGGCTGTCGCTCCCCTCGTCGCCGGCAGCATCCACTATTTCCTTTTGCGCGGACTTTCCGACCTCGTGTGGAAGCAGGAACCCATTACGAGCGTCCTCTTGTTTTTCATCGGCATCCTGCCTTCCTTCCCCCTCTACGCCTTCATGTACGCGCTGGCGGGCGGCTGGGACAGGCCCGGCCTGGCCGAGCTCAAGCTCGCCGCAAGCCTGGCCTCCCCGGTGAGGGGCTTTGCGAAGTTCTTCGTGTACTGGCCCTCCGAACTCGGCGCGCGGCTCTCTCCCCTGACAGGACGCTTCCCGATCAGGGTGCGCGAGCTGGCCATGGCGGAGGCGCTGGAGATCGACAGGGAGCGGGTGAAGCTGGTGTGAGGGGGTAGGAACTATTGCCTACCGCCCTTGAACAAGGCAAGGAAATCCTGGGGATTCATGACCCTGATCCCGGCAAATTGATAATCCGCGATATTCCGGGTCAGGATGGCGTCACATTGGTTATTGATCGCACAGCAGTTTTGTACGCCATCCTCAAAGTCGAGGAATCTGGACTCTAGTGCGCTGACAATGCCCTTGTGGTCAATGGCACCAATGGAAAGATATTTTAAAAGGGATGAGAGGAACATCCGAGCCATCGAATCGGACCCGAGTTTCCTCAGAATGCAGTACATATTGGTTACACTGTGGCCCGAAAGAATCCCCAGCGCATGCCCGCTTTCAAGGTATGACAGGCATGCCCTGCTTTTCTCGACAAAGGGCAATCTCCCGGTGGCTACATCGAGTATTACATCAGAGTCAACAAGGACCTTCTGGATCATTTCATGCCTTCCAACAAGGCCGCCTCGAGCAACTCTCGATCTGCTTCGCCTTTGTATCCTGCGCTGAACATTCCAGTGATGCTCGCTGTGATAGGGGCCTCAGGTACAGTTCCAGATTCCTGGCTTTCAAGCGCCGCAATCGTCCGAAGATACTCTTCCACAAGTCTTGAAACGCTTCGATGTCTTTCTTTGGCGTATTTTTTTGCCTGGCGAACAATATCCTGATCTACAGTCAGGGTGAGCTTGGTAAGCATGGCTTCTCCATACGTGTATACTGACGCACTCTACACGTGTAGTCAAGGCGCATCACTACCTCGAAACATTTCTAGAAGAAAGGTTGGAACTGACTGGTAAGCGGTACAGCCCGAGGGTTAGACCCTCGGGCTTGCTCATCGGCATCGAGCCGAACCGTTATCTGTTCTTTCCGGGGTTAGTAAAAGTCCAAGAAAGGCATCGCCTTGGCAGAGGCTACTGTCGTCCATTCCGGAATATCCGAGCTTCATTCGTAGTGACAGACTGGCAAGCTCGCTGATGCGCAGTTGGAAGGAATATATAGAGCCTGTCCCAGATTATCAAATCTGCCCGACTTGACATAAATAGTAAT
>JBAXTA010000322.1:0-4964 GCA_037130415.1 Spirochaetota bacterium | reverse complement strand
ACTGCCAGAAGACCTACAAGGCATCTTCGACAAAGGCCCTCTACTGCAATACCCTCCGCTTTGTCTCCGCCGCCCTCGGCGATTACAAATACGGCGAGTCGGCGATCTTCCTGTGGCAGGCTGTCGAGCAGATCGATGATCCCCTCGTCCGTGCCGAGTGCCTCATGTCCCTTGGGAAAGTCCACGCCACCGACTACGCCGAGAAGATCTCCCTCCTCCTCCGCAACCTCAACATGGGGCCCTCCGTGGGCGGCGCCGAAGGCGGAGAAAAGATAGCCTATGCCTCCATCATCTCCTTGGGTGACCTCAAGGACCTGCGGGGCTTTTCTCCCGTCTTTTTTGCCTCCCAGGGCTGGTACTCGCAGCGGGTGAGGTCCCAGGCCCTCCGTTCCCTCAAGGACATCACCGAGGATCCCAGCGACGTCGTCCAGGTCATCCTCTGGGAAGAGGATCCAGTAAAGAAGTGCCTTGCGCTGGAACTCGAACTGGCATCCAAGGCGAGCAATGAGCGCAAGATCGCCTCGGCAGTCTTTGGCCTTTCCTGCGGCCACGCCCAGTACGACGCCAACCAGAAGACCGAGGCCAAGGATTTCTCGAAGCTCAGGAAGGTGGCACTCACCGGACTCATCCAGATGCGAGGGAAGTCAGCCGATGCCGTTCCCCTCGAATATCTGTCCTATATCAACGGTTTTGACGAGGAAGAGCGCATCCTCGGACTCCTGGCCCTCGGTGTCAACGGCGTCGATGAGGCGGCGGTCGCCATCAGCGACCTCCTCATGGGCCTTAACGGCGACGTGATGGGCGGAGTTTCTGATGTGGTTCGAAACCGCATGGCCAAGGCGGCCATCGAAGCGGCTGCATCCTCCAAGAATCCCATTGTCAGGCCAGCCCTCGCTTCGGTCCAGAACAACCTGAAGTGGTCCAACTCCATCATCGTCGCTGCCAAGGGCGCGCTGGACGGCTTCGGAAGCGGAAGATAGCGGCAATTAGTGGCTTTTGCGGCGCCCTGAGGGCGCAGTAGCGCCTGAGGGCGCCCTCTGGCGCCCTCGGGTCTGCTCCGGGGCGCCGGTTTTTTGCTGCGTCAAAAAGGGATTGGCCGCGCTGAACTCGGGGAATCCCGGAAGTCCCGGTATTCTCCGTGATGATGCTGCCTATGCCATGGACAATCATTGTCGCGGCAATCTGCGCATCGCAGTAGTGCTGCCGCGTAATGCCGTGTTTCTCACAGAGTTCCCGGGCGACACTCTGGACATCAGCGGTCAGCGGAAGGACCTGAAGGCAGGCCAAGGCGGCGATGGACTGGATTTTTGCGCGAGCGGTCGCCGGATCGTCCGGCTTTTCCATCTTCGGGCCAGTCAGGTCGGGATACATCTCCGCCAGGTTCTGGACCGAGACAAAGCGCTCCCGATCATCCTGTGCCAGAAGGACTTCCCGTGATCGAGCGAAGCGGGAATCATTTTCCAGGGTTGCGTAGATCAGGATGTTCGTATCTATGAGGATCCGCGACTCATCGCCCCTCATAGGAGTCCTCTCGCGAAAAGGCTCCAAGGAAGCTTCCTCGCGTTGTGACAATCCCTGATGATTCTGGTGCTTGAATGTCGAGCAGCCGTTCGATTGCGATTTCTACGATCTGGCTGACCGGCCGACGCTCTCGGCGGGCATAGCGGCGGAGTCTGTCCGCAGTCGTTTCAGGGATCGTAATACTCATATGCTCTCTCATATCATGAGGGAAGTACGTTGGCAGTGCCGAGTCAAGCGTAGGGGGATAGGCCGCCGCGCGCGATCGTGGTGTCATGCTCGTGGAGGTCGAGCTTTGCTTGTTGTCACCTATTCGGAAGCCCGAAAGACCCTCGCCGCCCTGCTCGACCGGGCAAAGGCCGATGGCTCGGTCCTCATCAAGCGCTCAGATGGCAGCCTGTTTCGAGTCGCTCCTGAAACTCCGAACAGCTCACCCCTCGATCTCCCTCCCCTGGACATCCGCCTCGGCCCGGGCAGGCTGGCCGCCGCCCTCGCCGAGTCCATGGAGACTGATGCTATGTCGAGGTCGGACGGTAAAGAGCTTCTACCAGATCCTGGAGGACACCCTGATCGGCAGATTCCTCGAGCCGTATCACTCGTCCATCCGGAAACGCCTGTCGCAAAAACCCAAGTTTTACCTTTTTGACACCGGAGTCCAGCGGGCGCTTTCCCGCAGTCCCAGCATTCCCGTCGTGGAGGGCCCAAGCGCCTATGGCGAGTTGTTCGAGGCATTCTTCATCAATGAGTGCTTCAGGCTCAACCATTATCATGAAAAGGACTATTCGTTTTCCTACCTGATGACACGCGATGAAGTAGAAATTGACCTGGTGGTGGAACGCCCCGCTGCGCCCTTGCTCGAAATCAAATCAGCGACGCGCATCGAGGGGAGGCACCTCGCATCGCTCAAGACTCTCGGCTCTGAGCTTCCGGAGGCCGAGCGTGTCTGCGTCGCCCGCGTGGGCATGCCGGAGATCCACGATGGCATTCTCGTGCTGCCCTGGCTTATCGCGCTGGAGCGCTACTTCTCGTGAGTCCCCTGTGGAGAGCCTCCTCGACAAGGCGCCCATTACCCTTCGGGAGGCCGCTGGCGGCGAGGAGCTGCTCTCTATGCTCGCGCGCGAGCGAGTGGATATCGCGCTGGTCGATCTTCGAAGGCCGGGACTCGGCACCCTGGAACTCCCCGATTGAGTCCGTAAGGAATTTTCCCTTGTCAAGGTGATCATGGCGGCAGGCCTCGGCGACGCAGCCTCGGTCATGCGCGCAATGAAAGCAGGGGCTAAGGGCTTCCTGGGAGAGCAGTCCCTTGCCCAGACCATGGGCAGCCACAGGGTCCCTGCCCGCAGAATCCGGGAGATCGATTGGGACAATCTCGAACTCAGGCGAAAGATGTCGGGCGAATTCGAGTTCGAGCGCCTCGTCGGCGTATCTCCACCCATTGTCGGACCTCAGGAAGTAATCAGCCAGGTCGACTCCACTGACATCCTGGTTTTCGCGGAGGGGGAGACGGGCAGGTGGAAGGGATGCATCGTCCTCGACCTCAATCATCAGGGCTCGCGGAGGGAGAAGCCCTTCGTCGTTGCGCCCTGGGGCAGGATCGGCAAAGCGACCATCAAAAGAAAGATCATCGGCCACATGAAAGGGACATACACCGGAGCCTGAACGCGTGAGGGGGGACCCTTCGTGGCTGCGGGCGGGGCTACGGTCATTCTGGGCGGGACCGGCGAAGTTCCCCTGTTTCTCAAGGCCAAACTCCTCCGCGTCCTCAAGGAAGGCGAGGTCCGGCCCATAGGCAGCCCGAGGAGTCTCTGCATCGATATATGAATGGTGGTTGCCATGGACAAGCGCCTCGAGGAAGGGGTGAGGCGTGCGTTCTTTCGTGAGGACCTTCTTTGCCGGATTGCGGTGGTCGCCCTCGCGGTGCCTGCCCTCCGTGAGCGGGTACATGATATTGCCCTCCTGATTAACCACACGCTGGCGGAATTCGGCCAGGAAAATCCTCAGGGTATCGGTCATGGATCCCAGGATCCCGAAGACCTTCCCGACGATTTCGGGTGCAAAAAAGCGGCGAGGCTGAGGCCTCCGAACCTGCGCGTTGAAGCGACAGCCTCGCCGCATGAAGATACCCGCCTTCCTGAACGCGGACGAAAGGAGCGGTGGGTCGCGGCGGCAGGCGGCCCGGCTCCTTGGGGATCGTCGAGGCGACCCTCTACCGAAAATTCACGCTCTTCGGTATCGAACAGATACAACCAGTCCCACTCATCAGCCTCTTCAGTACGATCGGTTCTCGCAGGGGGAGTGGAGCCCGTCGCGATACAGCCGGGAGCGCCTGGAACACAGGCTTTCTGTCAGTCACATCTTCTCGCCTCCCAAAAGTCATTGCAGGAAGCGTGCCACCTCGGGCGGGACAAGGGGTTGGAACCTGAAAGCTGGATGAAAATGGCTATTGGCCTTGGTTTATTACGCAGAATTGTGCAGCTTGCACCCTGTTTGAAGGGAAAGCCCAGGGGAAAGGCGGTTCCCGCAATCAGGCAGGTCTCTCAAAAATGGAGACCCCCTCTCAGCTTGCAGCAGGAGCGCAGGATATGAGAGAGGTAGCGGGCCCGTGCCAGCGGTGGGTGTCTGCACCCTCCACCCTCGCGTTGTCGTCTGCATCCCTCCATGGTTCCCATTCGTTTTTCCCTCCATGACTCGCTTCAATATTCATTACAATGCGAAGCATTATTTTCCTTGTCCATCTTCAGGCCCCGGTGCTATAAGGGTGCCGCGCGATACGCGCGAATCCCCTTTCACGGAGCCAGCATGAGCCTGCTTCCCTTCGTTTCGAGCACGGTGAGCCTTGCCTTCGCGGTCGCCGTCCTTGTCCGCTTCCTCGGCCATCGTGGGCACCGCCACCTCCTCCTGTGGACTGTCGGCCTGGTCATGTACAGCCTCGGCGGCTTCTGCGAGGGATGGAATGGGGTCTTTGGCTGGAACGAGACGGTCTTCAGGCTCTGGTATCTTTTTGGCGCAATGCTGGTCGCCGCCTGGCTTGGCCAGGGCACCGTGTTCCTCCTGGTAAAGCCGGCCCTGGCCAGGATAACCTTGGCAATTCTGGCGATCGCCTCGATCTATGGAGGATTCCGCGTCTTCGGCGCAACCCTCGATCCAGGGCAGATGATCGGAGCAGAACTTTCGGGCCATGCCATAACGAGTCCCGGAGTACGCATCCTGACGCCCTTTTTCAACATCTACGGTACGCTGACCTTGGTGGGAGGCGCGATCTGGTCAGCCCTGACCTTCTTCAGGAAGCGCGCCCTTCGGAATCGCGCCATCGGCAATGTCCTGATCGCCGCCGGTTCCCTGTGCCCGGCCTTCGGAGGCACATTCAGCCGCTTTGGCTTCGGGAACGCCCTCTACGTCTCCGAACTTCTGGGGGCCATCGTGATCTTTGTAGGCTTTCTTTGGGC
>JBAXTA010000321.1:0-4967 GCA_037130415.1 Spirochaetota bacterium | reverse complement strand
GGGGACCGAAGCGTCGGCGACTTGGTGACAGGCACCGGCGGATCCATCTCGGCCATCTCGCAGCAGCTCAAGTTGCTGACCCTCGGGGGCCTGATCGAGCGGCGCCGGAATGGTCGCAACATCTATTACAGCCTGAAGGGTCCCGATGCGGGCAAGGTATTGGAAAGCATCCTGGGCTTCTGCATGGACTATACACGCCAGCATCCGGAATCCGCGCGGCAGGTACTCGCTGAAGGAGCGGAGAAGGATCCTCAAGAACCCTTCACCGCTCGCTGACCTCGCCTCAGTACGGCACCCTTCCCCAGCTCCCATCGGCGCTGGTCACCGGCGCGCGGCAGCTGCGGTACACCCAGATCTTATAGGCCACCACGATCGGTACGAAGACGAGGGCGACGATCGCCGCGACCGTGACACAGGAGGCCGCGAAGGTAGCGCCACCGGCGGCCTGTCCGCTGCGGGAAAGTCGTTGAGGCCCTTCACTTCGGCCTTGAAATCGTGAAAGGCCAGAAAGGAAGTGAGCCCGGGGATGCCGAGGACCTGGAAGAAATTCTGATCATGGTCGGCGTCGGGGAACTCAATGATGTGGAGGGGCGCGCCGGACTCGGTCTTCCACTCGGCTTCCATCGCCGCGAACTTTGTTGGCTGGGTAGCCGCGACATCGACCCCCTGGGCATCGCCGATGATGGCGACACCGACCAGGGAGACCAGACCAAAGATCGCGGCCAGGCGGAAGCTCCGCCTGAAGAGTTCGACCTCGTTCTTGCGGAGAAGATGCCAGGCCGAAATCCCGAGGATAAAAAAGGCACCGACCACATAGGCGGCCAGCACTGTATGGCCAAAGCTGAGGAGACCCGTCGGGTTGGTGAGGACCGCGAGGAAGTCCGTCATCTCATAGCGCTTGTTGGCAGCCTGGTAGCCGACAGGATGCTGCATCCAGCCATTGGCGAGGAGGATCCAGAGCGCGGAGAGGTTGGTGACGATCGCGGCGAGTCAGATGGTCAGGGAGTGGGTCCGCTTCGAGAGCTTGTTCCAGCCGAAGATCCAGGCGCCGAGAAACACCGATACAAAGAAGAAGGCGACCGTCGCCTCGATGGCCAAAGGCGCCCCGAAAATGTCTCCGACCTTCCGCGAGTACTCCGACCAGTTCATGCCGAACTGGAACTCGAGCGTGATGCCGGTGACGATTCCCAGGGCGAAGTTGATGAGGAAGAGCTTGCCCCAGAACTTTGTCGCCTTGAGCCAGAGCAGGCTAATACGATCATATGGCCAAACTAAAAAAAAGGATTGCAGAGCCACCGCTGGGTTCCTAATGAGAGCAGATATGCCCTTCCTCGCCATGCCCGGCGCAGCCCAGGCCAGTGTCGGCGATAGTCCCGTGCGCAAATGCGAGGGCCGCTGTGCGGGCGTCTCCGCTAGCGCCCCTGATCACCGCGATCCCGTTGGCACCGAGCACTCGTACAGCGCCTTCTCCCATATTTCCAGCCACCAGATGCGTCACTCCGACCCGGGCCAGGTCGCCCGCGATCCCTGATTTGCAGCCACAGCTCTCGGGAGAGGGCATGGTGGCCTCAGGAACCAGATTTTGCCCCTCGACACGGAACACGAGGAACTCCTTGCAATGGCCAAAGTGCTCATCAACGGCTCCATTTCGGGCAGGTACGGCGATTTTCATGCAGGCTCCTTAATCATCAAATATGTTATAAGCATATGCTCATTTTATCCTGTGAGCAATAGCCCTCCTTTTTTGTACAGCCGAATCAATATAAAAAATGCTTTCATATCGATCTTAATGTATTTACCTTAGTGCGATCTCTTGCTATAACGGTCATATGCCCTTGATTCGTGGAGGTTTTGCGTGATGAAACATTCGCTTACCCTTGCAGTGACCCTCATGCTTGGACTTGGCGCCTATGCGGCCCAGTCCAGCTGCGTTACCTGCCATACCGATCCCGCAAAGATCAAAGCCCTGTACATCCCACCCTCGGTCGCCGCGACCGAGGCGGAGGGCTGAGCGGGTCCACCTCCCCCGGTTCGGGCGGAAGAAATGTATAAGGGCTACGTCGTCGACGCGGCCTTGGTAGAAAGCGACATCCATATCAGTCAGGGTTGCGTCACCTGCCACAGCGGCGACGAGGGTGCCGCCACGCGCGAGAAGGCCCACATCGGACTCGTCAAACGGCCCTCGGACGACACCGAACTCTGCGGTACCTGCCATACGGACATCGCGGCCAATTACTCGAAATCCCTCCACTTCACCAATGCCGGCATGAAAAACGGAGTGCGGCCACGCCTGTCCGCAACGGACATCACGGCCTTCGACAGCAAGGTCTTCACCCAGGCCTGCAACTCCTGCCACGCATCCTGCGGCGACTGCCATGTGAAGAGCCCCACGGTCTCGGGCATCAGTACGGGGCTCATCAAGGGGCACCTGTTTATCCGCAAGGACGACGCGAAGACCTGCGCGGTCTGCCACAACGGGCGAGTGTATCCGGAGTTCACCGGCGAGTACGGCGGCAACGCGGACGTCCACTACCAGAAGGGCATGACCTGCACCGATTGTCACAAACCCGCCGAGCTCCATGGCCCGGAGGCTGCCGTCGCAGGACGGAAGGACCTCGCCGAAAAGCCTAGTTGCATCGGTTGCCACAAACCTGACGCGGCGAAGACCGATGCGGCGAAGACGGCCCACGCGACCCATGGCGACAAGGCGAGCTGCTCGGCCTGCCACTCCTCCAGCGAATATCGCAATTGCTACGATTGCCACCTTGGCGCCGGTTCGACCTCGGCTCCCGGCCTCATCCTCGGACGGAGCCCCCGCAGGCCCGGGCAGCTGACCACGCTCAGGCACATCCCCAACATACGCGACACCTTCGCGATCGCCGGGGTCAGGCAGGAGAACTATGACAGCCTACCCAACTATTGGGACGCCGTTCCTCACAATACCAAGAAACGTAGCGACAGGACCCGCGACTGCGCGACCTGCCACAGCTCGCAGACCCACTTCCTCAAGGAGGCCGACCTGCCGGCAGGCGGCTCCGAAGCCAACAAGAAGCTGATTTTCAAGTTCGATAAGTAGGAGAGTACACATGAAGAAGGTACTGGCAATTATCCTCGGTCTCGCGGTTCTCGTCCCCATGGCGATGGCGCGTGACATCGCCCCGGTCGTCGATGCCGCCTGGCTCGAGGCCAACCTCGCCAATCCCAGGCTCGTCATCATGGACCTGCGCAAGGTCGAGGACTACAAAACAGGCCACATCACCGGAGCGGTCAATGTCATCGGCGCCAGCGTCTATGTGAAGGCCGGCGACGTCGTGAACGAGGTTCCCCCGGCCGACGACCTCACCGATGTACTGCAGGCTGCCGGCGTCAATCCCGACTCCCTCGTGGTCGTTGTCGAGAGCGACACCGGCGCCCGCCTCGCCTGGGCCACCCGTGTGGGCTGGACCCTCAAGTACGCGGGCCTCGAGAATGTCGCCATCCTCGACGGCGGCTACGCTGCCTGGACCAAGGCCAGCAAGCCCGTGCAGACCGACCCTGTCGCAGCCAAGGCAGGAAGCTTTGTCGTGAAGTTCAACGCCGGCGTCTTCGCCGACAAGGCCTATGTCCTTGCAGCCAAGAAAGCCCAGATCGTCGATGCACGAAGCTACGATACCTACTTCGGCGTCTCCAAGGCAGCCAGCACTGCCCAGTTCGGCCACTATGCAGGCGCCTGGCCCCTGCCCAGTACCTGGATCGCGACTGCTGATGGCTTCTTCAAGCCCAAGGCCGACCTCGATGCCATCGCGGCCAGGCTCGGCCTCGATCCCAAGGCCGAGACCATCGTCTACTGCGACTCAGGCGTCGCGGCCTCGACCTGGTGGTGGGTCATGTCGGAAATGCTCGGATGGAAGAGCGTGCGCAATTTCGACGGCTCCTCCCAGGTGCTCGCCGCCGATCCCGGCGTCAAGTACGTGACCGAGACCTGGCGCTGAGTGGAAAATAGCAACTAATTACTATCTCTGCCCCCGGAAATGCCTCCGGGGGCTTTTTTTGCTCGCGGTTATCGCTTCGCGCAGTTTTCCTGCCCGATCGCCCTCCCCGATGGACTTCGCGTCCGCCATCCATCTCGCCACGGGCCTCTTGGTGGGCTATCCGCCCTGCCCGAGCATCGACCATTTCGCCGCCTTCATGCGCGAGCGTTACAAGGTCGAGGTGGTGGTCGGCACCCATCCCATTCCGACCAAGTATTTCAATCTCCACGGCAAGCTCGGCACCTGGAAGGCTCCGGGATGGGACAGTCGGCTTGCGGCGGTCATGGCTGATCCGGAGACCAGGTCGGCCTACGATTGAAAGGACGGGGCTGGAAAGGACGAGTATCGAACCCGGGCCCGAGACCATGCTGCAGGTCGCCGATCCCTCCTTCGACGAGAAGACGCGGGAGGTCCGGCGAGGATCGGTGGTGATCTCCCTTACGGCAAAGGAAGGCGCCATCCTCGAGCCCCTTGGTCGGCAGGAGCTCCTGGAACGCGTCAAGTCGGGCGAGGCCTTGATCCTCGATGTGCGCCCTGTCGAGGAGTTCGCCTCCGGACATATCTTCGGGGACCTCTCCATTCCCCTGCCCGAGCTTGAACGGCGCCTCGCGACCCTGCCCGTCGGAAAGACCATCGTCGCCTATTGCAGAGGACCCTATTGCGTCCTTTCGGCCGAGGCCGTGGCCCGCCTGCGCGACAAGAGCTACCGCGCCCTGCGTCTGGAGGTGGGCTATCCCGAATGGCGGGACTCGGGATTCCCGATTGAAGCACCTACGTCCATCATTTCTTCGTAAACAGTCCACAAGGAGGACCACATGAAGTACCTGTTCATCCTGAACGACCCGGCCTATGGCACCGAACGGAGCCATAGCGGCCTGCGTCTCGCCACCAATCTCCTCAAGAAGGATCCCGCGGCCGAGGTCGTCGTATTCCTCATAGGCGATGCGTGACCTGCGC
>JBAXTA010000320.1:0-4992 GCA_037130415.1 Spirochaetota bacterium | reverse complement strand
GCCTTGTCCCCAGTGGTGAACTGAAGACGCTTTCAGGCGAAGCCTTCAAGCTGAAGATCGCCTCGGCGGATGAAGCGCGAGGCAGCGGGACCAAGGCCGCAGAAGAACGCCTTTTAAGGCTCCTCAAGGCCCGGCGGGGAGACCGTGGTGCATCCTTCCTGGCTGCCCTCGCGCGTGGCGACAAGGCCGAAGCCAGGGCCCTCGCTGCTGGCTTCGGGCCAGGCAGGGAAGGAAGGGCGGGAAGGCAAGACAGGGCTGACCAGCTTCTCTTCGAGGCTGCCCTTTCCCTGTCCGAAGGCAGGGCAGGGGAGGGCCTGTCAAGCGTTTACCGCGCCGCCAGGCGCGAGGACACAAGCCTGCGACCCTTTGCCACCTTGCTAGCCACGGATCTTGGAGCCCAGAGTCCCGATTTTGGATCCTGGCCCCATCCATTGGTCGCCCTGACTTTCGCCCTCCTGGCCATGGCCGCCTCTCTCCTTGTTGTAGCGCGCTGGCGCAAGCTGGGCCGGCCCCTGGTCAGTCCTTTGCTGATCGCCCTCGCCATTGCCGCAATCCTCGCCTCGGCTTTTTCGGTCATGGCAATTCGGGAAGCAGGCACTATCCACTATCTGTCGTGGTCCCCCCGGCTCGCTGCCCTTCCCTCCCTCGATGCCGAGTCATCGCTGACTGTCGATCCCGGGCGGAATGGAAGAAGGCTCGCTTCTGTCCCAGGCTGGATCTACCTCCGCTTTGTCGATGGAAGCTCAGGCTGGATTTCTGACACTATGGTATATTCCTGGTGAGCATGGACTTTGGGAAGCTTCTGGATGACTGGGAACGCCGCTCGGCGCAGCCCGGGGGCCTCGATGCCGCCTCCGAGGCGGAGCAGAGGGCCCGGACCGAAGAGGCTTCCAGACGTGCCCACATTGATGCCAGGCGTGAATCGGAGCGCAAAAAGCGCGAAGCAGCGCGCTATACCATGGAAGCCTGGATCGACGCCCACGGTGTGCCGGACAAGGATGAGGTCGGGGGTGCCGGTGGAGGGACCTCGGTGGCGGCGGCGGGGGAGGAATCCAGGAGGCTCCGGGATCTGCGCCCTGGCGCCCGCATCGACCTCCATGGCAAGACTGTCGCAGAAGCAGAACTTGCCCTCGGAAGCTTCCTTGAAGGAGCGGCGCGCGGGGGTATCGAAAAGGTGCTGGTGATCACTGGAAAAGGAAATCACTCAGCGGATGGCCCTGTGCTGGGCAAGGCCATGCGCAGCTTCCTCGAGGCCAATCCGCGCTCGGGCCGCTTTGGCCAGGCCGACAGGGCGGATGGCGGAACTGGAGCCCTCTGGGTCCTTGTCAGGCCGCTTATTTCTCGCGGTAGATGATGCGACCCCGGTTGAGGTCGTAGGGAGAAAGCGCGACTTTTACCTTGTCGCCAGGGACGATACGTATGTAGTGCTTGCGCATTTTGCCGGACAGGTGGGCGAGAATGATATGGCCATTCTGCAGCTCGACCCTGAACATCGTATTCGGCAGGGACTCTTTTACGATTCCCTCTACCTCGATCGCCTCTTCCTTCGCCACGTTTCCTCCTGGATGATCCGCATGCGGCGTTCTTCGCGGACCGCGTGTCGGGCTCAGGGCCGAATGTCTTCAGTGATTTTCCGAACGGATTTTCGCCAGGGGAAAGTTGAAGTTCGTGCCAGAGCGATTAATATAGTACGGGTTGTATGTCGGCAGTGTCAATCGCCGCAGAGGCTGCATCCTTTGCCAGTAGACCCTTCCAGCCGCGAAAAGCAGGAAAAGTCTGGCGCTTGCTGCGCTTTTCCGCAGGGATATCACGTTCAAACTCTGCGCCTGGCATGGCCCAAGCTTTTCTCTTGATTTTATAGGAGAGGTACTGCATAGTGCGCCTCCCGTGAAGGTATATGGATTTCGCCCGAGAAGAGGGTCTGGGCAAGCGAATGGAGGCTGCAATGGAAAAGGAATTCGTTGATGCCATGCGTGAATCGCTCGTGGCCCAGAAACGGCTTATTCTTGAAACCCTTGCCTCGACCAACGCGGATTTCCGCGCCATCGTAGAGGAAATGGATCCCAAGGACTTTGCCGATGTCGCCAGCGACGACATTGACCGGAAGATGATCGAGGCCCTCGGCTCCCAGGACATCAAGCGGATCAAGGCCATCGATGCAGCGCTCTCGCGCATCATGCAGGGTCGCTACGGTCTCTGCGTCAAGTGCAACAAGCGCATACCGACGGAGCGCATCACGGCCCTTCCCTATGCGGTGCTGTGCATCGACTGCCAGAAGGGCGAGGAACGCCGCAACCGCTAGAATGTCCCCTTAAGGTCGTGCAACGCGTCGAAGGGAAACAGTCCACCGATCGTAGTTTCGACAAGCTCGTTGCAGGAAGCCCCGAAGGTCACCTGTGCCTCGGGAGCCATGAACTCCGAAAGCACCTGCCTGCAGGCACCGCAGGGACTCACCGGACCCTTTGAGTCGGGAGTGGCGATGGCGATCGTGGAAAAGCCGCGGTGCCCAGCGCTGATGGCGGCGACGAGGGCACTCCGTTCGGCGCAGATGGTCAGCCCGAAGGACCTGTTCTCGACATTGGCGCCGGTGAAGACCGAACCGTCCGCAGCAACCAAGGCTGCTCCGACACGGAAGCGGGAATAGGGCGAATACGAGGCCCGCGATGCCTCGAGCGCGAGTGCGAACAGACTGGCTGTGTCCAAAACCGCCTCCTGGGCCGGGAAGTCTTTACTGACCCCTGCATTTGGTACTATAAACGATGTGCCCTGCCCGTGGTAGCTGCGGCGGACCCGAGGCAGTACGGCAAGAGGCGGGACATGGAAGAGCAGGCGCGACGCAGGGTCACGGGAATACTGGTCTCACTCTTCGGAGTGGCCTATTTCTTCGTGTGTGCGATGCCACTCCCCAAGGTCTTTGGCCTCAAGCCCGTCTGGGCAAGTCCCATCATCAACGACAGCCGTTCCGAGTCCAGCAGCGCCGCTGGTACGGGCCCCCTCCTCCCTTTTTCGATCGGGGGCAGCTTTGGGTACTTTGACACTGCCCGCGGGCTTCGCTTTGCCTCGCGGATCCCAAGCGGCGTCTCGCTGTCACGCGAGGGATACGCAGCCTATGACCGCGTACCCGCGACAATCCAATGGAAGGATGTGCAGGGGAAGCTGCTCTTCGAGACAGAGGCTGCAGCCTATCCCTTCATGGCAGGGGAACGGCGCTTTCTGCTGGCCGCTGACCAGGCTACGGTGACGGAGCTCGATGGAAGAGGCAAGCAGCTCTGGCAGCGGACCTTCCCTTCGATGTTGACCGCCTTCGACGCAAGCCCGAAGCTGGCCCTCTTCGGGACCCTGGATGGCCACCTCCTCGGAATCTCTGGGGAAGGCAAGGTCCTCGTCGACTTCGTGCCGGGAGGCAGCCGCATCGATTGCGTGTTCGGCGCGGCGGTGTCCCCCGATGGCACAACCATCGCTGCGATCACGGGCCTCGACCGCCAGCGCATCGTCGTGATGGAGCGTCGCAACGAGTCCTATCGTGTCACCTGGCACCGCTACACCGGCTCCGACTATCGCAGGCCTGTGGCGATGGCCTTTTCCCCTGCTGGGGATATCCTCAGCTACGAGACGCCCGAGGGTTTTGGCCTCTATGATGTGCAGAAGCGGACTGAGCATCAGCTTGTCGCCCATCAGCCCTCCCATCCTGGGGCAGCCATCGCGAGCAAGGGAGTGATGCTCGCCCTCGAAGAAGGGCCAAAGGGAGACCTCCTGGCCTTTTCCCATGAGGGGACCCGCTATTTCTCATACGGATTTGCTGCCCTTGAGGCTTCTCTTGAGATCGAAGGCGATTCGGTCTTCCTCGGTATACGGCAAGGAAGTGGAATGGACCTCCTCCGCCTCGATTTTGGGGAGGAGTGAGCATGCATGCCAAGCGTCGTGAGTTTGCCTTTTTTGCCTTTGCTACCCTCGGGTTCCTTGCACCTGCCCTTGACTGGCCTGCTTCGTCAGTGACCATGGTTGGTGAATTCGGATCGCCAAACCTCAGGGTGCCAATTCCCGGACTCGTCCTCCGAGGCATCGACCCCTCCATCAGGGCATCTTCCCCAGGCGAAATCAGCTTTATCCGCGGGGCCTCCGACAGCCGCACCAGGCTTCCTTCGGCCTTTGGCACTGTTCTTGTCGCCGAGGGCGGAGATGGCATTGCCGACCTGTACGCATATCTGCCTGCGATCAAGGACCCGGGGGCCCTCCGGCTCTCGCCTGGAGCCCTGGTTGCCACGCGTGGACCGGCAGGACTTCTCGATCGCGATGGCTTCCTCTTTGCGCTCTACGACAGGAAATCCTCCCGCTGGATCAATCCAAGGCTTTTCCTTCCCCATCTCGCCGATGGGAAGGCCCCCGTGATCCGCCACATTTCCCTCGATGGCAAGGACCATTCCTGGGTAATGGGAGAGCAGAAATCCATCCCCCAGGGAAGTTATTCCCTTGCCATTGAGGTCGCGGAACTCGTGGAATCCGGAAGCGAGCTCATCCCAGGGCCACCTCATTTTCTCCGCGTCCTCATCAATGGCGAGCAGCTGGTGGAG
The DNA here is from genome assembly GCA_037130415.1 of Spirochaetota bacterium. Classification (GTDB taxonomy): domain Bacteria; phylum Spirochaetota; class Spirochaetia; order Treponematales; family Rectinemataceae; genus CAIJMU01. The sequence goes on along the minus strand of JBAXTA010000320.1, from coordinate 421 downwards.
CTCCATGCGGAGGTGGCTGCGGTCGTTGATGGGAGGCTCTCGTTCTTTTCGACCCTCGTCGGAAATGCGGCTGTGTACGACGGTGGCGGCCGCCTCACCCTGGCTTCCCGGCTTTTCCCCCGCGGCAAGACCGTCATCGAACTGCTCGCCCGCGACTTCGTGGGAAACGAGCGCTCGCTAGGCTGGACCTTCATGGTGGAATGAGCCTGGCTGCATGAAAACCTTTGCTACCGAGCCACGACCCGAAGGCCTTCGGGCACGACCCTGTCCACTCTGTGGCCAGGGGGCTCTGCGTCCGCTGTGGAACCTGGATGCCTTTTCCTTTGCCATCTGCCCGCGCTGCAGCCTTGTCCAGCAGAATCCACAGCCCCTTCCCGAATTCGTGCTTGCCCGCTATGACGATGCCTACCTCCGCTACGAG
>JBAXTA010000032.1:0-21920 GCA_037130415.1 Spirochaetota bacterium | reverse complement strand
CGGCTGATCTGGTAGTCGATATCGGAGATTCCAAGACCAATCAAATTACGGCCTCGACACTGAACATCGTGGAGGGTGCTACCTACTTCTGGCAGGCAAGGGCACATAAAGCGAGCGTGTGGGGGAGCTACACTGCCCCCCGTTCCTTTATCGCGGCTACGGATCTTGTGGTCGTCGATCCCCTCGATAAAGTCGCCACGGTCGATACCACACCTACCCTCTCCTGGAACGACCAGAAGATCGAATCATACGAACTGCGAATGGCTTCAACTGTGGATGGCCTTGCAAGTGCGACAGTCACGACGGTGAGGACTCCGATGTTTACCGTCGCGGACGCCGACAAGCTTGCATTGGATACCACCTTGTATTGGCAGGTCCGTGGAGTCGCTGCAGGAGGCTTCAAGGAATGCTGGAACAAGCCGATCTCGTTTTCCCTGTCCTGGTTGCTGGCTGCTCCTCTTTCACCCGGGAACGAGGGTTATACCTCGCTATCTAAACCCTACCTGAGCTGGGATGCAGTCAAGGGCGCGAAAAGCTACGAGCTGCAATACCTTGCCTACACGGCGGCTCCGAGCACTACAGTCCTGACATCCGACATTGCTGCGTTTACAGCCGTTCCTGTCGCGGTTCCTTCCTATGAGCTTCCTGCCGCCATTGCCAACAATACGCTGGTGTATTGGAGGATCCGCCCTGTGAATGATGCGGGCGAAAAGCCGGCATGGGGATCGATCTGGTCCTTTACGGTGGCAATGGAAAGGCCCGAGCCTCAAGCGCCTCTTGATAAGCTCTCGACTGAGGATTTGACCCCGGACTTCACATGGAAACCCATCACTGGCGCAAAGAGCTACCACTTCCAGCTTTCTGTGGATAGCACGTTTGCGGTCCTCCTCTTTGATGAAACTACGACCCTACCGACCTTTGCTCCGCCGATCGAAAAAGCCCTTCCTTCCGGCAAGGACTATTATTGGCGCGTGGCCCAGACTGATGCCAGCGACCTGCAGAGCGGCTTCTGTCTTCCTTGGAAGCTGACTGTGGACTGGAAGGCCGGCTTTACCATGACCGCGCCCCTCGACAAGGGAGGGACAAAGGATGGAAGCCCGAAGCTGGACTGGAGCGACGCTCCCGGCGTTTCAAAGTACTCGGTGGCCCTTGCCGAGACAGAAGCCGCCCTCGAAAGTGCGATCCCAGTCGTTGTCGAAAAATCTGAATATATAGTAGTCCCGGCAGTTGCCAACAACGGGACGCGGTTTTGGCATGTACGCTCTCTCGACGCCAATTCCTCACCAGGAAGCTGGGGCCCGACCTGGAGTTTCAGCGTTGGCGTTCCGAAGGTCACGCTTGTTTCGCCGGCCGATGCCTTCGAATTCAAGGATGGCGTACCCACCTTTGAGTGGAGTTCGGTCGATGGTGCCAGTATCTACAGGATCCAGATAGCCCAGGACAAGCTTTTCACGACGGTGGTCATGACCGACTCGAGGCTTACGACCACGAAGTTTACACCCAAGTTCGCGCTTGCCAACAATACAACGTATTATTGGCGCGTTTCCGAAAAGACGGTCGATGGAACCTGGAGCAGCTACTGCGATCCCCTGAGCTTCAAGGTCGCATGGGCAGCGACGATAACCCTCAGCGCTCCCGCCAACAAGGCAGCACTTACCGCTGCACCCTTGCTGGAATGGAGCCAGGTTGCCAGTGCAGCCTCCTACGAAGTTCAGATGGCAGACACGGAGGCAGGACTTGCTACCGCCTCTACTTCCAAGACCACGACGGCATCCCTCCAGCTTACCTTGGTCGGCGCAGGAAGTACCTATTGGAGGGTACGACCCCTGACTTCCAACGGCCTTGCGGGACTCTGGAGCAGCGCGTGGTATTTCACTGCTTCCTACAGCGCGACGCTAAGCCTCACCGCACCTGCCGATGCCAGCAGTTCCAGCTCCACCAAGCCGCTTCTGGACTGGGGAACTGTTGCTGACGCCAAGAGCTACCAGATCCAGATTGCCACTTCCAGCACAGCCCTGGCGACTGCGACACCCATAACTGTGGTCGCCCCGACCACAGCATACCAGACAGCTGTATCGTTTGCTGACGCATCTACCGCATACTGGAGAGTACGGGCAGTCAACGCAAACGGCGTCACGAGCGCCTGGGGGACGACCTGGAGCGTCAAGATTGCAATTCCGATGCCAGCCCTGTCTTCTCCAGGAAATGCAGCTACAGGGCAAATCGCACAGCCGGTGTTGTCCTGGACGGCGATTACCGGCGCCCAGAGTTACTCGTTGCAACTTTCCACCAAGAAAGATTTCTCCGAGATCATCACAGCCAAGGCCGGGATCACGACAACAAGCTACACGCCAGTAACCGCCCTCAACGCGGGAACGGTCTACTACTGGCGCGTGGCGCAAAAGGACGTGGATGGAGTAATTGGGTCATATTCAACGGCGTTCAGCTTTACGGTCGCCTGGACCCAGACCCTCACGGTGGTTGATCCGAAGGATGCAGCAACGGTCAAGACAACGACACCCACGCTTTCGTGGAGCGCAGTGGTAGGGGCATCGAGCTACGAGATCCAGATGGCTGATACTTCAGCAGGCATTGCAACAGCCACAGCAGTTCCGGTGGCAACAACGAGCTATGTGATTCCAGCCACCTCAGCGGTGCCGAACGGCAGCATCCGCTACTGGCGCGTACGACCCATCAATGTTGACAAGGCCGAAGGAAACTGGGGAACAACCTGGAGCTTTACGGTCAGCATTTCCGTCGGCATAACCATCAGCCCTTCGATGGATAGCTTCCCCACGGTCGCCATCTATGGCCTGCCCTCGGTCCTGGCTTCGGGCAAGTCCTTCACCGCGGCCGCTTCGGTCATTCCTCCCACCAGCGGATCGACCTGGACGACCTGGGATTCGGCAACCTATGCCTGGTACCTGGACGGGAAGGCGATCTCCGGGGCAACCTCTGCCAACTATGTCATTTCCTCGACTGCCCTCGGCCTGCATTCCCTGAGCGTCACTACGACGAAGGGAACGATCGTCGGTACCGCTTCCACCCAGTTCAGGACTGTGGATGAGCCCGGAGACAACAGGACGGGACTCAACGCGGAGTTCCTCTTCTCCGGCAGTCCGGCAGACTCCAGTGGAAACGCACTGGCCGTCACGCTCAGCTCGGCACCTCCGCTCCTGGGCAAGGATCGTTTCAGTGCCGCGAATTCTGCCTACGCCTTCAGCGCCTCGACGCAGTCGATCACGGTCAGCCAAAGTGCCAAGCTCACGCCGGCGAACTTCACCTGGTCGGTATGGATCAAGCCGACGGTGGATCCCACGACTACCACCAAATCCATCATGTCGATGGGCACGGTGGGCAGCACAAGACTTGACCTTCACATCTATAACAATTACCGCATCCAGTTCGGGATGAATTCGAGCACCTGGTACGCCGACAATGCATTCTTCGCCAAGGATGTCTGGACCAACATAGCGGTCAGCTATGACGGTACTACCCTGCGTTTCTACCAGGACGGTGTCTTCAAGACCCAGGTGGCGACTACGGTTGCAGTTCCGACCACCATGACTTCTGGGCTTGTCTTCGGGAACGACTCATCGAGCCAGGCCTTCACGGGAGCGATTGACGATGCCCGCATCCATAATCGTGCGCTGACCGATGGCGAAGTGCTCGGTCTCTTCAAGGAGGGTGGCTATGGTAGCCCGGTCTCGGGAGCCTTCCAGCGCACCGGGGCAGCTGCTCCCGTGTATAGCTCATCCTATTATAGTTCCGACCATGTTCTCGACGTTGGAGCGTCCACTGCCTGGGACAAGACCAATATCCAGGGCAGCTCAGTCGTCTATGATAGCCAGTTCAAGATGTGGTACTCGGGTTCTGACGGAACAAACTGGCGGATAGGCTATGCGACCTCGCCGGACGGTGTGAGCTGGACCAAATACGCGGGTACGAAAACCACGACGACCACGGCCACGACCACGACGCCGAGTACAACGACCACCGCCACCGTGGGGTATATCTTCGACATACCGGCCACTTCAGCGACTCCCGCCTATTTCGACAAGAACCATGTCATGTACCCCTCTGTCATCCTTGATGCTGCGACCTACAAGATGTGGTACACCGGCTATGACGGGTCCAAGTATCGTATCGGCTACGCCACATCGACCGATGGGATCGCCTGGACGCGGGGCAATTCAGGCAATGCCGTGCTCGATGCATCGCCAACAGCCGGAGCATTTGACGCAGGTGGCGTGGAAGCCTGCAGCGTCTTCAAGTCCGGCAGTACCTATACTATGTATTTCACGGGAATCAATGGAGCGTCTACCAAGATCGGCCGTGCGACCTCATCGGATGGTATCACCTGGACCAAGGCTACCAGCGCCGTGCTCGCCAATCAGTCTTCCTCAACGACAGCCTTTGACAGGACCAATGTCGCCTTTCCCAGCGTGATGCTGGATGGCAGTACCTACAGGATGTGGTATGCGGGCTACAATGGCTCGATCAACCAGATCGGATATGCGGAATCCACCGATGGCTTGACCTGGACGCGGGGAGCTAGTCCCGTACTGCCTGTGGGGCCTTCAGGCTTCTTTGATGCAAGCCAGACCCAGGAACCCTGCGTCATATACAGCAATAACCAATACTGGATGTGGTACTCAGGAAAAGATTCCACCACCTATCGCTTTGGCCTGGCGAGGCTCCAGCCATGAGGAACACGATGATGCGCTTTCGGACAAGGGCCTTTTTGCTGTCTGTCGTGGCAATGGTTACCATGCTTGGCGGCTGCGACTTCATGTCACTGTCAACCCGGACAAAGGCAAGGGGTTCACTGTCCATCACCATCTCGAGCGGCCTTGAAAATGCTTCCCGGACTGTTGCACCGACCTTCAACATGGCCATCGCTACCTATACCATCACCGGTACCGGACCCATTGGATCCACGGCCTTCACGACAGCGAATCTGAGTGCGACACCAGCTGCGGGGGCCAGCGCGGTCATCGTGACAAAGACCAACCTGGAGCTCGGCACCTGGACCGTCAAGGTGCAGGCTTTCAACGGCGACAGCACTCCCGTCCAGATCGGCGAAGGGACCCTGGATATAGTCGTCGCCGGCTCCGATGCGACAGGAACGGTCATAGTTACTCCAATGACGGGCACCGGGAGCGTTTCCCTCACCGTCAGCTGGCCCTATGCGGCGAACATCAGCAGTCCCCAGATCAGTGCCAGCCTCGTAGACTCAAGCGGCAAGGTTACGACTTCGATTGCCTTTACTGTGGCGAGCAACAAGGTTTCTGCCACTGCAACCAGCAGCACAGTGCCCATTGGCTACCAGACCCTCAACCTTACATTGAAGGATGGCACGGTGGACAAGGCTGTTCTTCCGCCTGATTCCATACGCATAATCAAGGACACCACCACTACGGCAAGCTTCGCGTTTGCTGCAGAGTTGTTCCAGGACACGGTGGCCAAACCGGTCATCAGCCTTGCTGCCGGTGAATATGCCAGCAGCCAAAGCGGAATCACCTTGAGTTGTTCGACCAGCGGTGCATCCATTTACTATACGAACAACGGCTCCCGTCCCAGCCAGGCCAACGGCACCCTCTATGCTTCTGCGAGCCCTGTAGCTGTTTCATCGACGCAGGTTTTGCAGGCTGTGGCCATAAAGACCGGCTGCAATGATTCAAGCCTCGCCCGGGCCAGCTACACCATCACGGGATCCGTGCCCGTCCCCTCCTTTGATCCGCCGCCGGGTATCTATTTCAGCTCGCCGGTATCGGTAAAGTTCTACTGCGCGGCTCCAGGCAATGCCACTGTCTATACTTCAGGTACACTTGGGTCCAGCATCGCAAATCCGACTGCGTCCAGTGGCAATATGGCTTCGACTGTCAGTATTACTGCGGACACGACCATCAACCTTATTGCTAAAGTCACGACGACCAGCCAGATATCGCAGGTGACCAGCGGCACCTACAGGATCACTGGCACAATCATGAATCCCGTTCCTTCGGTCCAGGCTGGAACCTTCACTTCGACCCAGACCCTGAGCCTGAGCAGCTCGACCGGCGCAAGCATCTACTACACTACGGATGGCTCGACTCCATCGGCGATAAACGGCATCCTGTACAGTAGCGCGATTAGCATAGATCGTACAATAACCATCAAGGCCATCGGCGTCATGACGGACTGGGCTTCATCGGAAGTGGTTACCCTGGCATACATCATTTCAGTCCCCGTCCCCAGTTTTTCAATCCCTGCAGGTACCTACAATGTCGCCCATGAAGTGGCCCTCGACTGCGCGCTCTCCGGTTCGGAAATCCGCTACACGACAGATAGCAGCACGCCGAGCCTGACAAGCGGGACACTCTATACCGCAGGATCTACCATTGCGATCAGCAAGACCATGACAATACAGATGATTGCCACCAAGACAGGCTGTACCAGTTCTGCCGTACAATCCGCTGCCTATACCATGCAATGCAGCGCGCCTGTCCTGACTCCGGCTGCAGGAAGCTATCCTGGCACGAGCCTGTCTGTAGCCTTGAGTTGCGTTACGCCCGGTGCCTCGGTAGTCTACACCACTGACGGCACGACGACTCCTTCGGAGACGATCGGAAGCATGGGTTCGCCCTATGCGATGATCGCATCAACAGCCTCGAATGCTTCGACGGCCTCTGTTACTATTAAAGCCATTGCGATCAAGACTGGATGGACATCCTCGACGGTAAGCACTGCAACCTTCAGCTTCGGCATCACGCCGACAGATGCCGCGTGGGTCACCTCTTCAACCCCCACAATCAGCTGGCCCGCCATCACGGCGACTGGCGTCAACGGCTACCAGATCCAGTATTCGACGACCAGTCCTGCTACGACAGCCTTTACTGGCAGCTCCCCGGCTCCGGTCACCGTTACTACCAATTCTTATGCCTACCCCTCAACTCTAACCAACGGCACTACAGTCTACTGGCGCTACAGGACCAAGAGCGGTACCAGCACCTACGGAGCTTGGCTGCCTGCTGGTTCCGGAGCGGGCAGCACCTACAGCTTCACAAAGGCAAGCCTGGTTTCACTTACCTCTGGCACGAGCTGGACTCCTCCATTGGCAGCAGCGGGACAGCCCGCAGCCAGCGGCCTCCGCGTCCTCGTTGTCGGTGGTGGCGGTGGCGGCGGCAACGGTGGCAGCTACGGTGGCGGCGGCGGTGGTGGTGGAACGGTATCGTACAACACCACAAGCTATGCCACCGTGACCGCAGGCACCGCGATCAGCTACTCGATCGGAAGCGGTGGTGCCGGGGCGAGCGCAGCGACAGCCAACGGGACTGATGGTTCCAATACTGTGTTTGGCTCGATCACTTCGGCTGGAGGCAAGGGCGGCCTGAGCCTTGCGACAGCAGGTTCTGTCGGCGGGGCAAGCGGTGGCGGCAATTCCGGCGGTTCAGCGACGAATGCCTATGCTGGTGGAGGTGGGGGCGGTGCAGGTACCGCAGGATCTGCTGCCATCGGACCGAACAATGGCTCTGCGATCATTGCTGCCTTCAGTAACCTCGCTGGCGCATCGGTAGCTGGCAACGGTGGCACTGGCTTTAGCTATGCCAGCACCTTCGACAGCAGCTCTGGAGAATCAGGCTGGTTCGGAGGCGGTGGTGCCGGTGCTGACTATGCAGGTAGACCGCAGGCCCTCGGTGGTACAGGCGGCGGTGGAGCAGGAGCAGTGAATGGTTCAACATCCTTGCTTCCCGCCGCAGGAACCGCGAATTCAGGTGGCGGCGGTGGCGGCGGTGCAGGCAGCGGTACTTCAGCCGGTCAGGCCGGTGGTTCCGGCATCATCCTGATTCTGTACAAATAGGACCTTCATCGTCCGCTGCGCGAGGGCGTGCCGGATGGGAGGGGTTTTCTAGGCAGTGCCTGATTATCGAATTGCTTCTGGTGGAGGTAGAGCTGTGTTTGTTTACGGTCGTGTCCGCTCGGTCAGGATCGGATTGATGGGTTTGTTCATTGTCATGGCCCTCACTGGCATGGGCCAGGATGTCAAGGCGGTAAAAGCCGAAATCGAGAAAATCTGGCTCATACCGGACGCGGCCAGGGCGCGGCTCGATTTTATCAAGGTGCAGGCTGAGATTGCCACCATGGAAATGGATAGCAAGATGAGTACCGACGACTTGAGCATCATCAATGCCTCAGCCGCAGTTCTTGATGAATGGATCAAGGCTATGGAGAAAAAGAACAATTCGATCGGCAAGCTCGCACTCTGGAACTGGGGAGGCATGGGCGGAGGTGCCCTGCTCGGTGTAGCTGGTATGTATTTCCTTTTCGCGCAGGTAGGTTCCCTTTCTGCACAATACATGTCGGCAGCCACTACCGCCGAGGCGATTTCGCTGCGGCAGCAGGTCCTGGACGCGCGGAACCTGTCCCTTCTCTTGTTTGGCACTGGGGTCATTGCTGTTGGTCTTGGCTTTGCGATTCCTTTTATCACGGAGGATCAGCAAAAGGTGTTCCTTGCGGAATCCCAGATGCAACAGGCGCGACAAAAAAAGTCTGCGGGCTTTTGAGGCAATCATGGGCGTTAATAGATCAGTGGTTCTGGCGTGGGCGGTTTTCGTATTCCTCCCCCTCGGCGCGCAAGCTTCGGGGGGGCGTGAGTTTGCTGGGGTAACAGCAATATCCCAGTCAGGCATCGGCCGTCAGCTACCCGGATCCAGTGAGCCTTTTCTCGCCCTGCCGGTCCAGCAAAAAACGACCGGCGCCATGAATCCGCAATCGAGCGGACCGGCACCCAATTGGGTGGGAAGGTCCAACTATTCCGAACCCGGGATGCTTGTCGCGGTAGCTCCAGGCGATACCGAAGACCGTTCGCGATCGGCTGCAGTCCAACGACTCGGAGCACAGCTTTCGGTCTCGCTGGTTTCCATGATCACCCGCGACCAGCGCGAGAATACCGGCGGAATGGCCGATGATTTTTCCAGCAAGGTCACCGAATACATCGACATCGACAACCTCTCTGGCATCAGGTTCGAGAGCTACTACGCAGCATCTGGCAGCTATGCCGGCTATTGGACCTTGGCGAGGCTTTCCACTGCCGACGCAGAGAACTGGAGGGCTGATCAGTACCTCTCCTACCGCTGTGATGTACCTGGGGGCAATGGCAGCACCCTCGCCGGATTGGTGGTTTCCTATCTTCTTTCCATCTGGCCACGGGGCTATGCCTTTTCCTTTGACGCCGAGCGCGATCCCTCCAGCGGACAGACGCGGCACATCATTTCGGTGATCCCCAAACCCCAGAGGCCGGATTTTTTTGATGCAGCGATCAAGGATGTCATATCCGTCATGGGCGGTGGCCGAATCGATACAGAGCGGACTGGCCGTGGGCAGCTTCGGGTCATAACCCTCGACCGATCGCTATCAACGGACAAGAGCCAGACCCTCTCTGCCGCCATCGAGTCGCTTTCACGGGCCAGATCGACCCAGGCTGCCATGCTGGAGGGCTTGCCAGAGATCCTCTACCAGGGTGGTGAGATGAGCGAGGTTCTTGCTCCTCTTTACAGGGATTACTTCAGGCGCAGCTTTCTTGGATGGTGTCTCAATGCCGGCATTGCGAGCCTCACTTTCAAGAGCGAGGATCAGGCGGGTGCCCTTTTTGCCGATCGCATCGGAAATGAGCTTGCCGGAAGGCTTCTCCTGGATGCACGCAAGATTTCGGGCGACAAGGTTCCCCTTCGGGCTGTCGTTACCCTCCGCAGGCAGGATCCCACCGACAGGCGTTTTCCGATCGAGATTTCCGTAAACGAGGCCAGCCTTTCCTTTGGTCTCAAGTTCCGTGCACTCGTCGATCCTTCAACCGGCAGCATCTCCGACAAGGAGCAGGCCAGTGTCGCAGCCCAGGAGATCATCACTGCCCTCGGCCAGCGGTTCATGGATACCAACGCAGTTTGTCTGTATTGCGATGACTCGGCCTTTGGGCGGTTTTCATTGGCTTTCGGGCAGGGGCGACTGCTCGCGCTTGCGCCTGCCGAATCCGCCTTGTCGCTGGCTGGCTGGTATGTGTTCCCTGACGCAGGCAGTACCAGCATTGCGCGCCGCCTCCTTGCTTCCATAGCAGAGCCGGTCAAGACCGCCACCGCTACGCGGAAGCTCAAGGTTTTTGGCCTTGGTTCCAATGCCTTTTCGCTTGCAGACCGGCTATCGAGCGTTACCAACACTGCGCGCGCGCCTTCATACTACCTGGCCAAGACCCTTGTCGCTGCCATCCAGACCGATCTGGCTTTGGGTTCCGGCAAGCTTCCGGGCTCCGGAGTAGTGGAAGGCTTTCTGCTCGCTTCGCTCGAGATGAAGAGCGTCATGCGGGGGGAGCTGGGCCCAGCGATCGACACCATGCGGAGCGCCTTTATAGAGGCGCTGCCGGGTGATGTGCGGAGGGCGGCCCAGGTCCATGACGCCTATGGCCGCAAGTACCTCAACCAGAAGGGTGGCGGCCAGCGTGACCTGGCTTCGATAGCAAGCGATGATGTCGCCATGGCCGCACTCGACGCCGACAGCGCGAAATTCTATCGTCTCTACGCACGCTTTGCGGCAGTGCAGGTCCAGGAACGGGCCGGCATAATCGGCGAACTCGGATCGCTTCTTGCCAATTATTCAAATGTCGTACCGGCCTATCCCTTCGCGGAGCACGCGTGGATCGCCGAGGGCTGGGCCATGCTTGGTGCCGATGCCTTTGTCCGCAACCAGAAAGGGCAGGCCTTTTCCGGCATGATGCGCTCGTACATCTGGTCCGGAGCGGAGCAAGGCGATGTCCTTCTCTTGATCTCCAAATATCCTTCGGATTGGGCTAGTTACAGGAACTCGGTCGCCGGAACCGCACTTTTCCGCAGCTTTTATGAGCGGTTCATGGCCATATCGGGCGGGGAGCAGCCTGAAAGGGCCGTCTCACAGTACCGGAAAGAATATGAAGCATGTAGGGGGATGATCAATCCATGAAGCAGTATTCCAGGTTCTTGGTACTTGTCGGGACGATGTTTCTTGTCCTCCAGGCGGCATCGTCGATAGGGGTAAAGGTTTCGATCGCGAACCCGGATGACCTGTTGCTGAATTCCTTTCGTCTTACCAGCGATGACCCAGCTGGCGCCAAGCTCGAATCAAATCCCGATCCCATCTTTACCGGTGCCTTCGGGAAGGCAGTCTTCCTTGATTCAAAAAGCCTTCGCTTCCTGTGGAGGAGTCCCTTTTCGTATACCGTACCAGATGAGTCCATCGGCAACTACGTGACGATGACCGAGATCGACATTGCCCTTGCCCTGGTGCGATCCGAGGACGGGAAGACCCTCTCGTGCTACAACGCGGTCGAGGGCGTCCTGAAATGGACGGTAGACCTTTCGGCTACTCCCATCGTGAGCAATGTCGTCGTCTACGAGGACGGCGAAAAGATGGCCTATGCCGCTCTCTCGGATCGCACGCTCCTTGAAGTACGGGTAAGGACCGGCGCCCGGCGGCAAGGGCCCGTCCTCCGGGACCTTTCTTCAAAGGCTACCCTGCGAATCAAGGACTACATCATGGCCGAGGACCAGAACGGCGGCGTTTTGGTCATTTCGCGGAAGAACCTGTCCCTGGAGGGAGCCCTCCCCCTATCCGGGACACCGACATCGGGCTCCGCCAGCTCAGTTTTCAACATCCTTGTGCCAGGTGCCGTACTTCGCTTTGCCAGTGGGCCTGCAAGCGGTATTTCGACTGCATCTATCACCTTTACGGGTACCAAGGGCTCGCTGAAGGAAAAGCCTCTTGCCTTTGACATGGAGAAACTCAACCTGACGGTACAGCCCTTGGCCGGCAAGATCATCTGCCCTCCGATCGAGTGCATGGACAACAAGATCGCCGTGATGACTGAGCTGGGCGATGGATCCCAGGCTGTGACGCTCTTTACCTATTCTCCCGGTGCGGCCGACAAGGCCCTTGTTCCTTGGCATCTCGTGGCCTTTCCTGCAAGCCTGAAGATCGCAAACCCCGCCCTGTTTCCGCGCGCCCGCAAGGAGACGGTCGGAGACTTTTTCATAGTCGAGTCTACAGGACTTTGGGAAATCGACCTGCCTGCTTCCACGGGGGAAAACTTCAGCACGGAGTTTGCGATCCAGATAGGCGAAAAGGGCTCGAACAGCTACAAGCGCGCCACGATCGCCGCGATCAAGGACAGCAACAAGCAGAAGATCATCGCCGATACTGAGGATGCGCGCTTTTTCCCCTTTCTCCAGGTTTCTGCCGACTCCCAGCGTGTCTTTGTCGGACTGACGCTCAAAGGCATGTTTGGCCAATCAACCGTCCTGGCCGTCATGGATGATCTTTGCGAGGCCAACTGGGGTGACCCCGAAAAGGAAACGATCGGCCCACCTACCACAGCCCGGATCTTCGATAATGGAATTCGTTTCGCGGGAACGCCGGCGGTCATCTCCGACAAGTCAGGGAACCGCCTGGTCTTTGCGACCAGCGATGGCCGCGTCGGCACCTGTATGGTTGGCAACGAGAAGGCCAGTGGCCTCAAAATCCTTACAGAACGACTGGATACACCCGCACTCTGTGTATCGATGACTGATTCTGGTGTTGTGCTCATACTTACCAGTACCAGGCTCTACAGCACAGATACCAAGCTTTCATCGCTTCAGGAAGTGGACACGGGGCGTTCCTCCAGCGATACCTTCCTGCCCTTCATGGCGCTACAGGGCGATTTTGTCTTTATCGTCGATGATCGCAACAATATCTATGCTGCTGCAGTCTCGGGTGCCTTCGCGGGACAGATGACATCCTCTCCCCTGCCCGAGAAGATCTTCAGCCCCAAGGTCAAGACGACAGGAATGGTTTCGCTCAATGGCATCAAGGGCCCGCTTGTTGCGGCCTCATGCAGGGACGGCCTGGCAACCTATCTGCTTGAAACGCCCAAAAACGGCAGCATCGCCTTTGCGATTGTCTGGCAGTGGGCCACGGACCTAAGTTTTCTGGGCATCGCCAGGGCCTCCGCAACGGATAAATCCTCGCAGATCGAGATCCTCATCACGGACGAGCCGGGAACCACCCTCACCTGCATGGATCCTGAAGGGCTTGAGAATGGCAATGCGGGCATCTCCGACCCCCTCGAGGAATCTCCGACAGACAACAACGACATCGTAAAGCGGATCAGGCTTTCAAAGGCAAGCGCAGGCATGATCTCGGGCAACAACATGTTCTATTTCGTGCCAACCAAGGATTCCCTCGAGCTCTATACGCGGCGGGACGGCAAGCGACCCACAGGCTTCCAGGGCTTCCCGCTCCCTGCGCCACTGTTCGCGCCCCCCTTGTTTTTCTCCAACCTCTCGCTCCTGGTGTTCCAGGACCTCAAGGGTTCGATCAGCTTTGCCAAGGTGGACTCGAGCAGCCAGGACCTTCTTAATAGGTACTATCTTGGACGACCTTTCCGGATACCGCCGATCATGCTTCCCGGGCTCGGCCTGATGACGCAGATCGACGATGGAGAAAACGAGATATTCGATGTCGGCAAGGGAGGCACGCGGTGAAGTCCGGCATCCGGACCCTGCTCTTTGCGCTTGTCGCTTCCCTTTCCATCCTTGGCTGCAAGACCATCGCACCGGTCGCAGAGCGGCTTTCGGCGAAGGATTTTCCAGGAGCTTCCCGTGAGGCCAAGGCAATAGGCAACAGCGATGCCCAGACAATCCTGTTGTTTCTGGATTCATTCAATTCCCTCATCGCCAAGAACCTGGAATTCAGGCCAACCCTTGCCAACGATGCAAGCAGGGTTGCCCTTATGATCGCAGCAGAAAAGCTGGCCTCGCAGGCGATGCTCTTCGAAAGCCTGTCTGCTGACGGCCAGGCGCAGATGCTCAAGAACAAGATCGATTTCAAGACCCTGGCAGCGTCGGTAATAGTCGAAAGTGGCCAGAAGTTGATCACATCCTTGTCCGGCGAGGCTTCCAAGGCAGTGGGCAATTCCACCTCCCGACTTGCCGCCGCCATCAAGGGTCTCGAGGACACACGACGGGCGAGGTTCATCAAGGATCCAGGTCTTCGTTCTGCCGTTTCCAGCCAGCTCCTGGCAGGACAGGGCGACCTATCCGCAGCTTCCACGGAGCAGGTGAAGAAGCACCTCGAATACTACTTCGGCGACGCCGATATCAAGCTTGCCGAACTTGATACCAACATCAAGAATTTCGGAGCTGGCAGCCAGAGATACGATCAGCTCAGCGACTTCTCGAAAACCGCCGCGACCAGGCTCGAGGAACTCAACAAGGATCTGTCGCTGCTTGAGGCCACCGAAACCGAGCTGAAAGCGGCAAACATCAGGGGCATCGATGCCCTGTTCGCTGCCCAGGCTGATCGGATCGCACATTTCAAGGGAGCGGCAAGGGATCGCGAGCCAAGGGTTTCCGGCATCGGGCTCCTCTTTGAGCGCATCACCCTGAACAGGGCCTATACGAACCTGAAGGAAAGCCGGCTCGCCATCGATGCGGAGCCAAGCAAGGTCGAGCGCGAAAAGCGGCGGCTTAAATACGACAGCGATACGAATGGCCTTTTCGAACAGGGCAGCCAGCTGCTTGCACGTATCCGTGACCGCAAGGACGGGCTGGACGACATCACCAGATCTGGAGAAGAGCAGCAGGTCAAGGCCATCGTCGACGAGCTTGGTGCAGCCAAGGAAAAGCAGCGCTTCGGACCGATAGTTCTGCATATCCAGGATGCCAAACGGATGCTCGATAGCATTCTCTCTGATGTTTCGCCTTCCCAGTCCCTCAAAATCAAGATTGCCGGTGTAACGACTGAGGTCCGATTCGACTCCCTTACAAGTCCCGAAGACCTTGCCACGGTCAAACTGCTGCGCTATGCCCTGTTCCAGATCACCACGACCGGCAACGTGAGCCTTGAGGAACTGCCACGCTGGATCATCGAGGGAAGCAACTTTGACCCGGTGTTCGCCAAGCTTGCCGAGTCTTCCAGCGCCAAGGATGGAGACAAGTACTTCTCTGACCTCAAGAAGCTTGTAAAAGACTCCTTTTCCTCCTTGGCCGGAAAGAAGGCCCTGACTCTGTTCTATGATGCCAGCAAGTCTGGCAAGCTTGCCCTCGCCAACGCAGCCCTGATCACGCTTTTCGACCTCCATCGAAGTGCACCGTTCAAGGAGTCATGGGGCCTCATGGTCTCGGACCCGCAGAAGGCCGGCCAGAAACTCCGTGACCTCTATGCCTTCGATGAGACCTACGCCGAACTTTATGCAGCGTACAGCGCCGATGATCGGGCCTCCGCCTTTGACTCGCTCATAAACCCTGTTTCACCGGTCGATCCCGATTTTCCGAACGTGAAACCAATTCCGATCGTCCCGAAATTGCCCATGGTTTCCGAACTCGAGTGCCTTCTGGCAACCCTTCACCAGGAACTGCGCTATTCCTCCTTCGAGGAAGGCATCAGCATTGACAGGCCTTCCCGGGATATGGCCATATCCGCAGTCCGCTGGGCCCTTGATCGCTTTGCCCAGACCGAGGATCCCTCCCTCCTCAAGAACGCAACAGACCGGCTCAATTCGGCCATCGCGACGGACCAGCTCAATGCCTCCCTTGGCCTCACGCCCTTCGATGAGCGGCTAGGGGCAATCAAGGATCGCCCTTCAGCTGATTCCGAGATGATCGCCCAGCTGCTAGCCCTCTGCGAAATCGAGACGGGGGATTACCCGGGAGCCCAGGATGTCCTGGACCGGAAGCTTGTCGGCAATGGCGATGCGCGGGACTTCCTGCAAGCCGAGATCAGGGAGGCCCAGGAATTCGAGAAGCGACTTGCCGGGAAGCTGGGCAAACCGGTCAAGGCGGTCGCTGATGCGAAGCTTTCCTATCTCCAGTCGCACCGCCTCGAGGATCTCCGCTTCGCCGATGCCACGCTCAAATCAGTCCTGGTCGCGACAGAGCGGGTCAAGCTTGGCGGAGGTAGCCAGAAAAAACCCGAGGTCATTGTCGATGACAACCTCAGACGCCTCGAAGGCATGCGCTACCTCGATTCCGTCATGAGGCTGCTCCTCCTCCAGAAGACCTTCACAACCAAGGATGCCGGAAGTCCCATCCTCGCCTACGCGAAGGAAGATTCCGACCCGCTCGCCTACGGTGTTGCAGCCCTCTGGAGGATCATCATCTCCAAGGGTGACGAGGGGATTCTCACCGGCGAACGTGAAACGCTGGAATCCAACTATGCAGAGGATTCAATCCCGCCCAAACAGTATTTCGTGGCCCTCGCCCTCTACTATGGCGGGCGCTACAAGGATACCAAAAGCTTGCTCGAGACCATGAAAAACTCACCTGGCATTTCCAACGACTTCCCCCTGTCCAGCCTGTATGCCCTGACGCTCAAGAAGGTCAACGGTCCAGCCAACAGGCAATACATTTTTGAAAGAGACGCTGTCAGTGCCTATCTCAAGAACCCCCAGAGCGGGGTCTGGAAAACCCTGGACTTCAACGACGCCGCCGTAGAAGCGGCGAATGGAATCAAAGAAGAGGAGTTGCAATGAGCCTTCAGAAGAAAGCCAGTTCGGTACGTCCTTGCCTGTTTTTCCTTTTCGCGACCCTGTGCGTGATCTCGGCTCTAGCGGCTCCGACTGACCTCGCCAAGGTCCCCATGGATCCCAGGAAATCGCTTTTTCCCGATGGGGAGCTGCCCAAGACTGTTCAGGGGATGACCCTGAAAATTGCCGAGCCGCTCTGGGCCGTCTCCGATACAGAGGGACAATCACCGGAAATCCTCATTACGGAGCTGATCCCGGGAAACGAGGCAGTCCGTGAAGGCACAACCCTCCTGAGCGGCTATCGCTTCAGGGAAGCGCTCAGGATAAGCGGATCATTCAGGCAAAGCCTTGTTTCCAAGGAGAATCCCGCCCTGATATCCCTGATGCGGTTTTCCAACCTCAATCCAGATGCCAAGGCCGGCCGCGCGGTCCTGCAGACCAGTTCCAGCTCGATAAAAGAAAACGAATGGGTCCTGTTTCCGAAGGACAGCATGAATCTCGTATTCTCTACGCCTGGAGCCTACGCCTTTGGTATCGATGTCCTGGCCCTTCCTCTCGAGGTAGGAGCATCTGCCACTGCAATGAAAACAATCGACAATCAACCTGCACTTCTGGAACGGCTCCAGTACCTTTTCGCTGGCGTTGGCTCTGAAAAGAAAGCCGAGTATGCGGTCCAGAAGGTCTCGGGGATTCCGGAGGGAGCGTCGATCCTTGTGAGCCGCACCCCGATCGTGGATCCCAACAAAGTCAAGCCGGTCCTGCCCTTCAAGCCCGATTCTGATGCAATGTGGTTTGTGGTCAACTCAAGTGGAGGTGGCCCCCCCGATTTCAGACCCGTTCTAATGGCAGGCGATGAAAAGCTGGCCACCACGGGGACCCTTACCTTCCTCGTTATCGGTGCCGGCTACAAAAAGCTCGAGTCTCCCGTCATCCAGAATCTCTCCGTGCTCGTAGTCCCCTCCGTGCCGGCGTTTTCCGACAGCTCGATCGGGCAGCGATCCTTGGGCATGTATGAACCGAGCCTTCGAAGTGTCAGCGTCAGCGATAGCTTTGAGTCGCCGGTCTTTCCGGTTCGCTGGTATGAAATCATCGGGAATGTCGATGCTGCTTCCCTCGTGAAGGACAAGTGCGCGATCGCGATCTATCGCTATGCAGCCAATCCCAAGGCCGCCAAGGACCTCATCCCAGGAAGCGCAAACGATCCCGGGCGCCCGCCTGATACGATCCTCCGCAAGCTTGAGGGCGAGACGAAGAGCCTGGCCTTTGCTTCCGAGAAAACTGCTGCGGGATCCCCCTGCATCACCTTGATCAGGGCCGTGCCTGTCAGCCTCGAATACCGGGGCGCTTTCTCCTTCTCGTTCGGGAAGGCGGCGAACAAGGCCAGTTATGCATTTGGAAAGTAAGGGGGCAGCAATGAAACGATTTGCATTGGCCGGAATGGCTCTTGTCGTCGCCGTGGCCGGGGCATTGGCGCAGATCGCGGCGGGCTCCACGCGCGGCGATCCCTGGCTACAGCCGGAAAAACCCATTTTCGCTGGCCTGACCATCGACGAAAAGCTCTTCGCTGAAGTCTCCAAACCCGCATCCACGGTCGTGAATATCGTGGATCTGGAAGCTGAGGATCCAACCGTGAGCGACCTGCTCTACCCGGTATGGATTGGCAAGAGCTTCATGTTTTTTTCGCTGGACCAGAAAGGCGGCTACCGGTTTCTCGAGCTTGCCATGGGGCAAAGCGGAACGAAGCTCAAGGAAGTGAAGCTCAGTGGCTCCGGCGGTGCTGCCGGTGGCCTTCTTGATGAATCCCTACTGTCGAGCCGCAAGGAAAACGACCCACCTATCAAGAATCCTGTCGCCAATCCCCAGACTGGAGAGCTGGCCTTCCTCCTCGCCGAATCAAGCTCCCAGGGCGACAAGATGACGATCTGCCTCCTGTCGCGGGGCAGCACGGTCGAGGTCAAGCGGCTCTACCAGGCCGCATCCAAGGTCGTGCTCCGTTCCCTGAGCTGGAAAGACAAGGATTCGCTGGTGTACACGGAGAACCTTTCCGGCAAGGAACCCCTCATGTTTGAGGTTTCGGCGCGCCAGTCCGGAAGCCCGCCCAAGCAGATCGGGCAGGGTTACTCGGGGCCGGCAGCCGCCTTCGTAGCGCCGCGCATCGCTGCCCTCCAGGAAGCCAAGGGTGCCGGGCAGAAACTCGTCATAATTGAAAACGGTGTTCCCAAGGATACCGATATTTCAGGCCGCCTCTCCAAGCTGGCCTGGGATGCCAAGGGGCAATTTGTCGCCGTCATCATCGCCAACGGCATGACAAAAACATTGGGAATCTGGGATGCCACCAAGGGTGCACAGGTCAAATTCACCGGTTCCAGCAATGTCTACTTCGAGGAAGTCGGCGCCATCTATTCTGACTACGCTCCTCTGTGGGATTCGACTGGAAAAGTCTATTACACGCAGAAGACGAATGATTTCGTGACCCAGCTCTACCGCTTCGATCCCCTTACGGGAAAGAACACGCTTGTGCATGATTTTGCCGAAAACAAATATACGACCATCTCTGCCATTGGCGTCAGCGAGAATGGCGGCGGATCCACTTCCTCGCAGGTGGTCATCTGTGGCCTCAAGGACCTGTCTTCGCGGAACCGCAGTGCCACGCTCTTCTTTTTCACGGGTCCCGCCGGAGATGCGAAGTGAAGGGAATCCTGTCTGCCACACTCCTGCTCTGCGCGACGACGGCGATCCTGGCCCAGACGGTCCAGGATCTCGTGCGCTCTGCAGAGTCCTACCGTGCGCACGGAGAGCTTGCGGCACGACTGGCAGCCAACGACCTTCTCGGCGTTTTCAAGAGCGCAGAAAAATATTTCAGGAATGAGGCCCCCGATGATGGCGCACGCATGCTCGCCGAAGCGGCCGCGGCTTTCCTGTGGTTCAAGGACACAGGAAGTGCGAAGGGAGTCCTGGCTGACCCGGTGTTCGCTTCGCCTTCCATCAAGGGGGAAACGAAATACTTTCAGACCTGCCTCCTGTGGGCTTGTGGGGCTGCCGCAGAGCCCGCCCGCCAGGCGGGCCGGGAGGCCTTCCTTGGAAGGGTCCTTTTTATCAAGGGCATGGCACTGAGCGATATGAGCGCGCTTCTGCGGCTTGAAGAGATCCTGCCCACACCCAGGCGGGTGCTGCCCACTTCGCCCGCGTCTTCCCTGTTGCTGGCCGCCCTCGGTCGAGTCAGCGCCAAGGAACTTGCGGTCCTCGATGCGGTAGGAACCCAATGGCCCTCAGTAGGCATTCCCCTTTCCGGCGGCGGTTCTGCAACCTTCTATTTCTACGATCCAGCCCTGCTTTTCGCCTATTCCCGCGCATTGCTCATCGAAGCTTCGAAGGCTCCAGCCACCAGGACCTACATCGATGTAACCAGAGCCTTCCTGCTGGGCGACTACGACGGGGCCTCGAAGGCCATCGAGTCGGTCAAGGATGCGGACTACCGCTATCAGGCCCTCGCGATCGCGATTGCCGACCGCCGGAAGAAAGACACCCAAAAGTTGATAGGAGCCTTTGAATCCCGCAATGGCGGCGACCCTGCAGCCATGGCTACCGGAGCCCTGTATCTCACCAAATATGCCGACCTACCCGCCGTATCGGTGCGCTGGCTCGCAAAAGCCCGCATCAAGGCAGGGGAGGACGCTCCCATGTATACGCAGGTAGGTTCCTACCTCTTCCTCAAGGCGGGACAGAATGCCGATTCCTTCGACGCATTCCGCCGCTATATCGACGGCCTGATCAGCCCTCCTGCGGCGCGCTATGAGGAACGGATCTCCTACTACTGCATAAGCCTCTTCGAGAACGGGCGGCATGACGGTTCGAAGGGCAAGGAAATTGTCCATCTTCTGTCGACGCTCGAGGATTTCGACTTCGGGAAGCTCGTTTGGGTGGCGATCAGATGCGCCTCCCAATATTACACAGACAACATCAGTCCGATGGAGTACCACAATGCGAACGGATAACACGTACCTTAGATTCTTGTCCCTCATGCTTGCGGCGGGAATGCTCTCGTCCATCGCGGTCTTCGCGCAGGGGGGGGCGCCGAAAAGCGTCCCCCAGCGTCAGATCTATGAGGGTGGAGAAGGCTTCCTCAAGGATGTCGGCGCCATAGTCGGGAGCGCCGTCTTGCCAGGCAGCACCGTGCTGCTTGACGGCCAACGGCTGTATTATGATGAAGGCCCCGGCGGCAAGAATCCCGCCGTGGTTGTCGTAGACTGGGGTACGAAGGAAGGCGATCTCCGGATAGTGCAGGTCGACCAGGGGGGCAAGCGCTCCTCGGGTCTGGTCAGGATAGCCCCAGGACCCGATGCCCTGGCCGCAGCCATCCCCGATGCTTCGAAGCCATTCGGTCAGGTCGAGACCGAGATCAAGGCCTTGTTCGTCACCATGAAGGACAAGTCGCTCTCATACGATCCGAAGCAGTACTGGACCCAGGGCGACGGCTTTGTTCCAGGCCGCTATCAGACTGTCTCCGGTGCGAAGATCGCATATGGACTCTATCGCATCTGGTATGCACAGAAGGAATACGCCACCGCAGAAGCCTACTTTGCGAGCGTTCTCATGAGGTGCTCGTGGAGTCCGAGTCTCATGCACGAATGGGCCGATTTCCAGCGGACAGCCGAGCGCCCCGACAAGGACAGGTCTGCGGCCCTGGCCCGCTTCCTCGACACCGGCGATTCAGGGGCCGCAGCCAGCGCAGGCCAGGGACTTTCCAGCCTTGTGATCGCGCTTCCGAAGCCTTCGGTCACGATCGCCGTCAAGCCCAATACCGACTATGACAAATATGACAGCCAGAAGATAGAGCGATTCATGACAGACCTTATGAATTATGCCGACCAGGACGCCCGGGGAATCCTGACCTACGACCTTGCCCTGTTCCTCTCGAGGAGGGCCGGAATGGATGCAAAGGCCACCGAGGCCGCAACCACGCTCAAGGGTATTCCTGCCTGGGCGGCGCTTTCCACGAAGCTCCAGAAGCAGGTGATTTCGGACAAGGCGTCCCGGGTTTCGATCGGCGGGGACCCGGCGCTTGCCAAAGGAGTCACTGCGGAAGTCGCCATGTACTTCAAGTATCTGACGGAATAGGCGAAAAATGCGGGCATCTCAAAGGGCATTGGCAGCGACCGCCCTGGCTCTGAGCCTCGTAGGCGCTGCGGCCCAGACCGAAAAGGTCATCCGCTATGGTGATTTCGACCAGATCATTTCAGTGAATCCCATCACGGGTGGCAAGACTTCGGAGCGCCGCATCCAGAAGCTCCTTTTCAACGGGCTTCTCGAGGCGCGGCAGATCAAGGTCGGGAGCGGTAGCTCCACCTCCTACGATCTGGCCTACGTTCCCATCCTCGCAAAGGAATGGCGTTACAATGGGCAGACCGACACC
>JBAXTA010000319.1:0-5002 GCA_037130415.1 Spirochaetota bacterium | reverse complement strand
GATGGTACTGCCTTCGTGGTGGGAGAGTAGGTCGTCGCCAGGCTTTTTTTATTTCAACACTTGCTTTTTTCCACTCGTTTTTCCATCATCTTGCCTGCAGGAATGCGGAATGCTACACTGATAGTGAATTCTGCACGGAAGCGAGGACGTCCATGAACGAAAAGGAAACGCAGCTTCAGCTTGTCACCTTCCAGATCAGCGAAGAGTTCTATGGAATTGATATCATGGACGTGAAGGGCATCGAGCGTGTGCAGGATGTACGCTCCATCCCCAATGCGCCTGGCTATGTCGAGGGCCTGTTCAATCTGAGGGGCGAGTTCATTCCTATCATCTCGCTCCACAAGCGTTTCCATCTCAAGAAGGCGGCAGTTTCCGAGGATGACGAGTTGCTATCCGGTTTCATCATCATCGACCTCGACGGAATGAAGCTGGGAATTGTGATAGATCGCGTGGAAAAAGTCGTTACCATCGACGTCGCTGAAATCCAGCCACCACCGAAGATGATTTCCGGAATCGGCTCGGAATACATACAGGGCGTCATAAACCGCGAAGAAGGGTACCTGATCCTCCTTGATATCAGGAAGCTCTTCAGCTCCAAGGAGCTCATGAAAATTTCCGAAATGCGCGGTTGAGGTCGAGGGGACCATGGGAATTCCTGTCTTCAGGTCATTCGTCAAACGCAAGGATATGGATTTCGTTCTCACGAGCCTGGTAAACGACGCTTCCGAACCGGGAGAATTCGTCGATCGCTTCGAGAAGGGCCTGAAGGAGTCCTTTGGCTGCGATCACGTGCTTTTGCTGCGAAGCCCCTTGTCCGCGCTCCAGGTGGCGCTGGGCAGCCTTGGTCTAGCAAGGGCTGACTCGGTTGCAGTTCCCGCACTCGCGCCCCTGTTCTATATGAAGGCACTTGAATCGCTCGGGCTTGTTCCGGTCTTCCTGGATGCAGCAACCGAGAGCGGTGACCCGGACAAGGGCATCATTGACCAGGCTTTCGCCGCAGCAGGGATTCGGCCCAAGGCGCTCATCTGGGCTGGAGGCGGAACCTGCCTGCCCCCTGAAAGCCTGTTCAGTGAAATCGGTATTCCAGTCATCGAGGATTTCACGAGGCGGATCGGGGCACTCAGGGGCGAGTTTCCGGCGAAGAGCCAGGGGGCCATGACCATCCTTTCCTTCGAGCATGGATCGATGCTTAGTTCTGGAGGTGGTGCCTGCGTGATGGCCATGGCCAGACGCGATGGCACCATTCTCCGGAATATCGGAGACCAGGTAGTTCCTGAGCTCAGGATGAGCGACTACAATGCAGCTTTGGGGAGTGCACAGCTTCGTGAACTGGAGCGAACTATTGAAAAGCGAAGGGAACTCCGGAAGTCCTTTCTTCAATCGCTAGCATCTGGTCGGCACAGGGCATTTCGTCAAGCCGGCGAGGGTGAATCAGGTCTATGGAGCTTTCCGGTCGTCATCGAAAGTTCAGTGAAGGACGCTGTCCAATATGCCAAGAAGAAAGACATCGAAACCATAGGTGCTTTCGAGGATTCCTGCCTTGCCGCCGGTCTTGTTCCTGAGGGTTCCTGCCCTGTCGCCCGGTCGCTCCTGCTTCGGACGCTCTTGTTCCCCCTTCATCAGAGAATCGGCAACAGCGGCGCCCAGAAGGTTACCAGGGTTCTCGCGACGCTGCCTTAGGGAGAAGCATGTCGAAAAGGCGTGTGCTTATAATTGCGAACGGCTCGAAGGCAGAAGCACGGGATCTTGCCTTGGTGATCCAGAGCCACGTGGTGGCGCTCGGCATCGAGGGTCTGATCACCGATGGTTCGCGGGCTGCATCGGATGCCGCCCTGTCGAGCGGAGTCGATCTTGTCATCTCCCTGGGCGGCGATGGCACGGTGCTGTCTGCCGCCCGCCTGGCTTCGCCCTCGGGCATTCCCATCCTTCCCTTCAACCTTGGAAACCTTGGCTTCATCGCTGGATTCGGGAGATCGGATTGGCGGGTATGTCTCGACGCCTGGTCCGAGGGACAGCTGGGCCTTTCTTCCCGCCTGATGTTGGCCATCTCGGTCCTCCGTGACGGAGAGCTGATCGCCTCGCACATTGCCCTGAACGACGGCGTGGTCGCCGGTCATGGAATAGCGAAAATAATCTGCCTGGAATTAAAAGCAGGCGGCTATCCCATGGGCGTATATAGGTCGGATGGTGTCATTGTCGCGACGCCGACAGGTTCCACCGCCTACAATCTCGCGGCGGGGGGGCCAGTACTCCATCCGGAGACGGACTCGATGGTGATCAATCCCATTTGCCCCTTCACCCTGTCACATCGCCCCTTGGTGGTTCCAGGCACGGAGCGCATTGAACTTGCCGTGGAATCCCTGCAGCGGACGGGCGTGATCCTGACGGTGGACGGCCAGGAAACCTGTGCCTTGCTGCCAGGCGATCGGGTCCTTTTTTCGCGGGCCCCACGCAAGGCCCTCATTTATGTTCCTGAGCGTGTGTCCTTCTACGAGATACTTCGGGCGAAGCTGAACTGGTCCGGGGGCAGCGATGCTTGAAGAGCTCAATGTCCGCGATTTTGCCTTGATCGACAAACTGGCAGTGGATTTCAAAGGCGGGTTCACTATCCTTTCCGGTGAAACTGGTGCCGGGAAATCCCTCCTGATCGGCGCGATCGGGTTTCTTCTCGGTGCCAAGTCGGATACCGGCATCATACGGACAGGAGCCGAGGAAGCGGTTGTCATGGGGCAGTTCCATCTCGGCAGCAACCATGCTGCCTTGGACTGGCTCGCCTCAAAAGGTTTGCCGGTCGAGGATGCGACCCTGGTCGTCCGCCGCAGCCTGCGTTCAAACGGGAGGGGCCAGGTTCTGGTACAGGGGCAACCAGTCCTACGTTCCGAACTTGTCGCGCTCATGACCCTCCTGGTCGATCTCCACGGCCAGCATGAGCAGCAATCCTTGCTCCAGCCTGAACATCATCGGTTCCTTGTGGATCGCTACGCGGTGCTCGAGGATGAGATCAAGGACTTTGCCGGCATATTCTCAGCGCTTTCGCGGAAACGCAAGGACTTTGAGAGCGCGGAGATGTCCGAGCGCGAGCGCCTCCGAGAGCTCGAGTTTCTGAGATTCTCGGTTTCTGAAATCGAGGCTGCGAATCTCCGACCCGGGGAACTCCCGGAACTTGAAACTGAAGAAAGGATGCTTGCACAGCATGAAAAACTCTTTGCTTCCATCGAGGGTGCCTACCATATCCTGCGGGAAGGGGAGGATGAACATGCCAGTTCGACCCTCGCCGCCCTCAGGAAGGCACGTGTCGCCCTAATTGCGGCTTCCCAGATTGACCCCTCCCTTGCCGGAATTGCCCAGCGTCTTGACGATGCCTTTTTCGAACTCGAGGACATATCCGGCAGTCTCAGGAGCTATGCGGGTTCTTTGCGCTTCGATCCAGGCCGCCTGGAAGTCATCGAGGGGCGTCTGGCTGAAATAGGGAAGCTGCGGAAGAAATACGGAGATACCGTCGAAGAAATGCTGTCCCGCTGTGACGGCGACCGCGAGCGGATCGGAACCCTTTCCACCTGGGAAGAAGCCAAGGAGGATCTGGCCCGACAGATCGTTTCGCTGGAATCCGAAGTTCAGCAGCGGGCTCTCAGGATTTCAGAGCGAAGATCCCTGGCCTCCAGGGAGCTTGCAGCCAAAGTGGAGTCCCTCCTTCCGCCGCTTGGGATGGGGCGCGCCCGTTTTGCCATCAATGTGAGCCGCAAGACCTTGCCTGACGGCAAGGTGAGCATAGGCCCCTATGGCATGGACGAGGTCGAGTTCCTGATCTCCCCGAATCCTGGCGAGGCGATGAGGCCGCTGGCAAGGATAGCCTCGGGAGGCGAGCTCTCCCGCGTGGCCTTGGCGATAAAGACGATCTTCGCGGCCCAGGATGTCGTATCTACCCTCATTTTCGACGAGATCGACTCGGGAATCGGCGGGGAGATAGCCGTAGCGGTCGGGGAGCATCTCGATGCGCTCGGCGAAGGCAGGCAGGTTCTCTGCATTACCCATCTGGCCTCGATTGCCGCACGTGCCGATAATCACTATAGGGTAGAGAAAAGCGTGGATTCAGGCAGGACTTCGACAAGGCTCGTCCGGATGGATGGTCGAGCCAGGGCCGAGGAGATTGCCCGGATGCTCGCCGGAGACCCGCGGGAGGAAGCTTCGATTGCGCATGCAACCGAGCTTCTCCGCAAGCATGGCAACTGGCGGGACTGAGCATGGCACGAATATCGCAAGAGCAGCGGAACCGGTACTTCGACAAGGTCAAGGAATACAAGGTCTTCATTGACGGCATCATCGCCCATGAAAAGACCATCACCTCCCTCCTTACGAAGGACGAGGCGGGATCTGCCTTCAAGCGCCTCCATCTCGCAGAGGAAATGCTCGATCTCGCATCCTGGCACCTTCTTATCAACTCGGTTTCAGTTGCCTACCTCGGAATGAAGAACGACGACATACTCATTGACGGTCGCAAGATACTGATGCGTGCGCTCAAGTACCTCGAGGAGGTTGTGACCGATCGCCTCGATGTGCCCTTCTCCGAGTATGAGAAGAGCCTCGACGAGATCCGTGAAGTGGACGTGATCAGCCGGTACCGGCTGCTCCGGAAGCTCTGCTTCGCCATCGAATCCTTTGAAGCGGCCTTCGGCGAGAACTCGAAATACAACAAGGGTTTCAACGAGATATGGGGAAAACTCTCCGCCCTCGGAAAGAACATGATCGACCTCCGGACCGTGATGACGGAGCTCGACTTCAACTCGCCCAACCGCGACGCGATGAAGGCCCATCTTGCCATCGTAAAGGACCTGTTCAAGCGCAGCGCCGACCGCTACCGGGAGGAGTACGAGCTGTATTCCCACAAACTGAGCGACTTCCGCATCGGAATCCAGTATCTGTCGGCCCTCCGGCGAGTGCATGCCTCCATCAACGAACGCGACGAGGCGGAGAAGATGAAGCGAAACATCGAGGTATGGAATAC
>JBAXTA010000318.1:0-5043 GCA_037130415.1 Spirochaetota bacterium | reverse complement strand
GACTGAAGTGTCGCGGAAAATAAGATCAGAATCGGAAATACTGAAGCTCATTCACGAATTCGAAGAGCGGAAAAAGCAAGCTGCTGAGCTGATGGCTGCCAATAAGGACCTGGCTATACAAATAAAAGAGGAAACAAAGAAGGCCAATGATCTGGTAATTGCCATGAAAGCACGACGTGCCGACGAACTGCTCGTTGCCATCAAAGAGCTTGCCTTTCAGAACGAGGAGAAGGCAAAGCGGGCCGATGAGCTTCTCGTTGCCAATAAGGAGCTTGCCTTTCAGAACGAAGAAAAGGCCAAGCGCGCTGCCGAGCTTAGTCAAGCTGCCGAAGCCTTGCGGGAGAGCGAGAATAAATTCCGCACAGTGGCAGATTTCGCTTACGACTGGGAATCCTGGATAGGGCCCGATGGCCGCATCATCTACATCTCTCCTTCCTGTGAACGGATTACCGGATATACCCGGGAAGAGTTCATGTCGGATCGCCTACTCCTGAAAAAGATCATCCATCCCGACGATGCAGGGTTTTGTCATGATCTTTCCGAGCGTATCCAGTCCCCGGAGCACAGGTATGAGGTTGATGCCCATGAATTCAGGATCCTCAAGAAAGATGGATCCGTGGCCTATATTGGGCATTTGAGCAGACCTGTTTCCGATGATAGAGGCAATTATCGGGGCCGTCGTGTGAGCAACAGGGATATCACTGCCGGGATCAAGATCAAGGAAGATCTTGAACACGCTACAGCCCAACTGGAACTGGCTACGCGTGTCGGTGGCGTTGGCTTATGGGACTATGACATAGCCAAGGATATCCTCGCATGGGACGAGAAGATGGGTGAGCTTTACGGAATCAGCCAAAGGGATCCTGGGCGAGTGTATGAGTCCTGGCTTGCCGCCATTCATCCCGATGACAGGGAGCGTGTCAATAAAGAAATCAAGATGGCAATACGTGGCAAACAGGAATATGATACAGAATATAGGGTTGTCCGGCCTGATCGCGAAGTTCGTCACATCAAGGCCATTGCGATTGTCCAGCGCGACCACATTTCAGGCAAAGCGGTCCGCATGATTGGCACGAATTGGGATATTACCAAAATCAGAATTGCGGAAAAAGAGAAGCTGGATGACTCCGAAAAAAGGTATCGTTCCATTTTCAACGGAAGTCCTGATGGGATCATGATAGCTGATGCAGAAACCAGAATGATCATGTTTGCGAATCCGAGGCAATGCGAATTGCTCGGATATACAGAAGGTGAACTCACGGCGATGACTTTAGGCGCAATCTACCCCAAGGATTCCGTAGAGGAACCGCTTACCGAATATGAAAGCCTGCTACGAGGGGAGAAGGACCTGGTCCAGGGCATTCGCTGCCTAAAAAAGAATGGAGAGACCTTCTATTCAGATATTTCCCTTGGCTTGATGACCATCGACAATCGGGATTGCATCGTTGGCTTCTTCAGGGACATCACCAAGCGCAGGGAGGCTGAGATCTTGCTCAAAGAGGCCCTCATAAGAGCTGAGGCAGCCAATCGCCTGAAAACCGAATTCATCAATACCATTTCACATGAAATACGGACGCCACTCAATGGGATCGTGGGATTTGGAAGCCTTCTCAGTGACCCAAACCTTACAATGGATGAGCGGCAGCAGTATAACGCATATATCGAAGCCTCAGGCAACCGTCTTATCAATACCATATCCGACTATATGGATGTCTCGCTCATTGCGTCAGGAAATATAGAAATAAATAGTACTATAGTCAGTGTGAGCAGCATAATGAACGATCTCAAGGCCAAATACCAGAGTTTCTGCGACGTGAAGGAAGTGGGCCTCAAGTTGTGTATCCCGGACGACCAGATACACTGTACCCTGATCACCGATGGACAATTGCTGCGGAAGATCATCTCCTGCCTATTGGACAATGCCATCAAGTTCACGAGCCAGGGGTCAATAACCTTTGGCTATTCCGTGAATGACAGTACCATCGAAATATTCGTCAATGATACCGGCGTTGGAGTCTCCCCTGAATCGCAAGAACTCATATTTGAGCCTTTCGTACAGGAAGATTCCACAAATACCCGTGTCCATCAAGGGAGCGGGCTTGGCCTCTATATAATCAAGAATTACCTGAAGTTGCTCGGAGGTGAAATGTGCCTTGAAACTATCAAGGGAAAGGGTACTGAAGTCCTGTTTTCCCTGCCGATGGAGCCTGGGTTCACGGAAGAAAGGAACCCATCGCGCCGGGGGTCCGATCGGAGTATGGCCATAAATGAAATCAGAACCTGAACTACAAAGGCTCATCGAGGAGCTTGCCATTCAGTTCGAAGAAAAGAAGAAACGCGCCCAGGAGCTGCTCGTCGCCAACAGCAATCTGGCCCTTCAGATCAAGGCGGAAGCAAGACAGGCTAATAAACAGGTCAATTCCATCAGTTCAAGACGGGCGGATGAGCTTATTGCCACCGCCAAAGCGCTTGCCTTTCAGCAGGAGTATCAGAGGAAAATATCCAGTCTCCTGCCCGGAGTAGTCATCCAATATCGCCTGCATCCCAATGGTTCCTCCAGCTTTCCTTACGTCAGCGAAGCAATCGTAGAGATGTACCGGGTGAGCCCAGGCAAAGTTCATGAGGATCCAGGGGCGATAATCGAAAAAATCCATCCGGATGATCTTGCCGGAGTCTTTGCCTGCATACAGACATCGGCGCGAAATCTCACTCCTTGGCAGCATGAATACCGTGTGAAGTTCCAGGATGGCACGATCCGCATGCATTGCTGCAACGCGCTACCCCAGAAGGAGGAGGATGGGTCAATACTCTGGAACGGTTTCATTACGGATGTTACAGAACTGAGTCAAGCCACTGAAGCATTGAGAGAGAGAGAAAATACATTCCGTACAGTCGCAGATTTCGCCTACGACTGGGAATACTGGATCGAAGCTGATGGAGGGTATGTCTACATCTCTCCTTCATGTGAAAGGATAACCGGATATACCAGGGAAGAATTCATTGCAGACAGTTTTCTCTTGAAGAAAATCATCCATCCCGAAGATGCATTGTTTTTCCATGATCATCATGAGCGCATGCAGTCGCTGGAACATAGGCACGAAGTCGATGAGCATGAGTTCAGGATCGTGAAAAAAGATGGTTCCGTGGCCCATATCGAGCATTTGGGCAGGCCAGTCTTCACTGATAATGGAAATTACAGGGGTTGTCGCGTAAGCAACAGGGATATCACGGCGAGGATCAAGATAAAGAAAGATCTTGAACTTGCAACTGCGCAGCTGGCCTTGGCTGAAAAAGAAAAGCTTGACCAATCAGAAAACAGGTACCGTTCCATTTTCCAGGGAAGTCCCGATGGAATCATGATTTCCGATGCAGAAACAAAAGCGATCATGTTTGCAAATCCGAAGCAATGCGTCATGTTTGGATATACGGAAGCAGAGCTGAAATCGATGACGTTTGCTGAGATTCATCCCAAAGATACTTTCCGCGATGTCCTATCTGAATATGAAGGCCTGGCACAAGGGAAGGAAATCCTGGCTAAAAGCATTCAATGCCTCAAGAGGAATGGCGAGATCTTCTATTCAGACATTTCCGGGAGCCTGATTGACATCGACAAGCGGAAATGCATCGTGGGCTTCTTCAGGGACATCAGCGATCGAAGGCAGGTGGAGCTTTCGCTCAAGGAAGCCCTTGTAAGGGCTGAAGCGGCCAACCGTCTCAAGACCGAATTCATGAAGACCATCTCACATGAAGTCCGTACTCCACTGAACGGGATCCTGGGCTTTGGAAACCTGCTCAGCGATCCAGGACTTTCAACGGAAGAGCGTCAGCAGTATGGCGTATTCATGGAAGCCTCAGGCAGCCGTCTCATAAGTACCATTTCAGACTATATGGATGTTTCGCTCATCGCATCAGGGAATATCGAAGTAAACAGCAATACAGTAAGCATATTTACCATATTGAGCGAACTCAAGGGCAATTACCAGAATATATGCAATGTGAAGAAACTGGACCTCCATATGTCCATCCCCGAGGGGCAGGAACACTGTACAGTGATGACAGACGGACAATTGCTGCGAAAGATTATCTCTTGCCTATTGGACAATGCCATCAAATTTACCGAGCATGGATCGATATCCTTCGGCTATTCCAGGAACGAGAGCGACATCGAATTCTTTGTCGCTGATACCGGTATTGGAGTTTCGTCTGACGTATACGAACTAATCTTCGATCCCTTCGCGCAGGAAGATGCCTCAAGTTCGCGTGGCTATGAAGGGAGCGGCCTCGGACTCTATATCATCAAGAGTTTCCTGAAGCTGCTGGGCGGCGAATTATGTCTTGAAACGGTCAAGGGAAAGGGCACTGAAGTCTCGTTTACCCTGCCGATGGAGCGGGGGTTTTCTGAAGAAAGGAACCCATCGCGCCGGCGGTCCGATCGAGGTCTGGGCTAGGCCTTGGCAGTATCTGGGATGATGCGCGACGAAAAGGAAATCAGGCTTTTATGAGGCACCGAGGGAAGGGGGCATGACTTTCCATCACGACTCACCTGCGGTGTTTGATCCGCCGAGTCCGCCTCTCATCTTGATTCCCCCCCCCACGACCGGATATGCTTCGTATATGAGCGGCGAAATCCACAATCCGCATGACAAGTTCTTCAAGACCTGGTTTTCCCGGCCGGAGAACCTGATCCCTTTTTTGGAAACAGCTTTGCCAGCCGATATATTCGCGCTTCTGGACGTCAGTACCCTGGCCATCTCCGATGGCACCTTCATCGATGAGGAGCATAGGGAACACTTTTCCGATCTGTCGGCGAGCATCCAGCTCCAGGGCCGGGAAGCCCGTCTGTACATCCTCGTTGAGCATAAGTCCTACGCTGACAAGTGGGCCCTCCTTCAGATCCTGCGCTACATGGTGCAGACCTGGACCCGTGATGCGCGGACCGAGGCCGCCGTGCCGCTGCTGCCCTTTGGGCGATGAAGTACGCGCGAACCCAGACGGATCTGGCCCTGCGGGCCTTGAGCCGCCTGGCAGGGACCATGGACAGGC
>JBAXTA010000317.1:0-5083 GCA_037130415.1 Spirochaetota bacterium | reverse complement strand
GCGCATCACCGTCATCGACAGGGCAGGACTCGAGGCCCGGGTCTGCGAATGCTACGAAGTGGTTCGAAAGGAATTTCATCGGCTCCTGCCCGACATCGCCGCAACCTGATGTGAACAGACAGCACAGCGGTGGGACCGGGTTGGGGCTGGCTTCGCGAGCCTGAAACCGAGCATTATGCCGCAACCCAGATTAGCAACGCCGCCTGCGCCCCCTCCCCCCCCCTGTTTCACCAGATGAAACAAAGATAAACAGGTCATGAATTGAATTCATCTCCCCTTGTCTCTCAAGGGCTGAATCGATAGGTTAGAACGGAAATATTTTAGCTGCTTAACCAATTGCTGTGTCTGGGCAGAAGGGATAGCTATGGAAACCATGACAATCAAGGAAGACACCGCGCCATCCACGGCACGGGAACTCCTTGAGACGATGAGCCGCTTTGAACGGGCCTTCCACATGACCGCCCATAGGTTCATGGGACAGGGAGGCAAGCTGGGGCAGTCCTTCCTCCTCTTCATGATCAGGAAGAACGAAGCCCAGGGCGAGGCCGGGATGCGGGTCTCGGACATCGCCTGCCATCTCCATGTATCGGCCTCGAACGTGACCCAGATGGTGACAGAGCTTGAAGACAAGGGGTTTGTCGAGAGGAAGATGGACGCATCCGACCGGAGGGTCGTGAAGGTGAGCCTCAGCCCCCAGGGCCGGAAGGCGATCGAGGAAATGCGCACGCCATATTTCGCGAAGATGGACGAACTCGTCCTCCATCTTGGCGAGGAAAGATCGAAGACATTGATCGGCCTCCTCGGAGAGGTGGAAGGATTTCTCATGCAAGGCAACAAGGGGTACAAGGACCAATGAAACGCCTAATTAGCTACATCAAGCCATATCTCGGCTGGATCCTGGCAGCGATACTCCTGCTCTACGGGCAGGCAAACTGCGATCTGGCCCTGCCTGATTACATGTCGAAGATCGTGAATGTCGGCATCCAGCAGGGGGGCGTCGCGGGCGCCATCCCCGAAGCCCTGCGCGAAACCACGATGAACAGGCTGTCCCTCTTCATGGACGCTGGCATGGCTTCACGGATACGGTCCGACTACGAACTCGTCGTGCCCGGATCGGAAAGGGCGAAGGGCCTGGAAGCGAAGTATCCGGCCCTGGCCAGGGAAAACGTCCTGGTACTGGGAAAGAAGCTGGACAAGGCCGAAACCGACGCCATCGAGGGCGAGCTGGCCGCATCCTTCCTTGCCGTAACCTCGATCGAAAAGTTCATGGCCGATCCGAAGGCGGCCGCAGCCGCCATGGACAGTCAGTCATCTGCCCAGGGCGGTTTCGACCTTTCGAAGCTGCCAGCGGGCATGGACGTCTTCGCCCTCCTGGGCAAGCTGCCGGCCGGGCAGCGCGCGGCCATCGCCGGCACGATCAACAAGAAGGTCTCCACCCTCGGCCCGAGCATGAAGATCCAGGCTGCAGCCCTGGCGATCAAGGAAGAGTACCTCGCCATCGGCATGGACGAGGCGGCGATCCAGCGCAGCTACATGCTGGGCATTGGCGCCATGATGCTCCTTTTGACCCTCCTCGGCGCAGTCGCCACGATCCTGGTCGGCTTCATCTCCGCACGCGTCGCGTCGGGCATTTCCAGGGACCTCCGCAGGGCGGTCTTCACCAAGGTCGAGGGATTCTCCCTGCACGAGTTCGACACCTTCTCCACGGCTTCCCTCATCACCCGCACGAACAACGATGTCATGCAGCTCCAGATGGTCATCGTCATGATGATCCGGATGGTCTTCTACGCGCCGATCATCGGCGTCGGCGGCACCATCCGCGCCATGGCCAAGGATTCCTCCATGTGGTGGATCATCGCGCTCGCGGTGGCCGTGCTGATCATCCTCATCGTCATCGTGTTCAAGATCGCCGTGCCCAGGTTCAGGATCATGCAGAAGCTCATCGACAGGCTCAACCTCGTGAGCCGCGAGGGCCTCTCGGGCATGATGGTCATACGCGCCTTCAACATGCAGGGCCACGAGGAGGAACGCTTCGACAAGGCCAACAAGGACCTGACGGGGAACATGCTCTTCGTGAACCGGGTGATGGTCGTGATGATGCCCGTCATGATGCTCATCATGAACGGCGTCTCCCTCATCATCATCTGGGTCGGCGCCCACCAGGTCGCACAGGCCTCGATGCAGGTCGGCGACATGATGGCCTTCATGCAATATGCAATGCAGATCTTCTTCGCCTTCATCATGATGTCCATGATGTTCATAATGCTGCCCAGGGCCCAGGTCTCCGCCAACCGCATCGCCGAGGTCCTGGAGACCGAGGCATCCGTCAAGGATCCCGCAAGCCCCCGCGCCTTCGCCCCTGGTGCCCCGATGGGCATCGAGTTCAGGGACCTGTCCTTCAGGTATCCGGGTGCTGAGGAGGACGTCCTCCACGGCATCAGCTTTACTGCCAGGCCCGGCCAGACCACGGCCATCATCGGCGCGACCGGCTCGGGCAAGTCAAGCGTCGTAGGACTCGTCCCGCGCTTCTACGATGCGACCGAGGGCTCTGTCCTCGTGGGCGGCATCGATGTCCGCGAACTCTCCCAGAGCGAACTCCGGGAAAAGATCGGCTTCGTCCCCCAGAAGGCGAACCTCTTCTCCGGCACGATAGGATCAAACCTCCGCTATGCCGACGAGGAAGCCTCGGAGGAGGCCCTCGAAGGCGCGGCCAGGATAGCCCAGGCGGCCGAGTTCATAGCCGAGAGCCCCGATGGCCTGGCTCGGACGATTTCCCAGGGAGGCGCGAACGTGTCGGGCGGGCAGAAGCAGCGGCTTTCCATAGCCCGGGCCCTGGTGAAACGCCCTCCCATCTACATTTTTGATGACAGCTTTTCAGCCCTCGACTTCAAGACCGACTCCGCCCTGCGCCGTGCGCTGAAGAAGGAGACAGGAGACGCTACGGTCATCATCGTCACGCAGCGTGTGGCGACCGTCAAGGCAGCCGACCAGATCGTCGTCCTGGACGATGGCCGTGTCGTCGGCATCGGCAGCCATGAGTCCCTCATGGGCAGCTGCGAAACCTACCAGGAGATAGCGACCTCCCAGCTCAGCGAGGAGGAACTGCGATGAGCGACACGAACAGGAATACTTCTGGCAGTGCCTCCGGCACGCGTCGCGGCCCGGGCATGGGCGGACCTGGCATGGGCGGCCCCGGCATGGGGCCTCCTGGCATGATGATGGGCGGTGGGGCCAAGGCCAAGAACTTCAAGGGAACGATGACGCGCCTCATCGCATACATAGGGCAGTACCGCGTGGCCGTGATCGCTGTCTGGCTGATCGCCCTCGTCTCTACAGCCTTCTCCATCGCAGGGCCCAAGATCCTCGGCCAGGCCACCACGAAGCTCTTTGAGGGAGTGATGGCCAAGCTTTCCGGGAAGGGAGAGGTCGACTTCGCCAGCATCGGAAACATCCTCCTTTTCACCCTCGGTCTCTACGTGATATCGGCCATCTTTTCCTACATCCAGGGCTGGGTCATGTCGGGCATCGCCGTCAAGATCACCTACCGCTTCCGCAGGGACCTCTCCGAGAAAATGAACCGCATGCCCCTCCGGTACTTCGATGGCACCAACCACGGCGAGGTGCTTTCCCGCATCACGAACGACGTCGATGTCGTAAACCAGACCCTGAGCCAGAGCCTCACCCAGATCGTCACCTCGGTAGCGACGGTCCTCGGCGTCATCGTCATGATGCTCTCCATCAGCTGGAAGCTCACCCTCGTGGCCCTGGTCATCATGCCCGTCTCCATGGTCTTCGTGAGCTTCATCATCAAGAGGTCTCAGAAGCTCTTCAAGGCGCAGCAGGAACACCTCGGACATGTCAACAGCCATGTCGAGGAGATGTACGGCGGCCATGTCGTGATGAAGGCCTTCAACGGCGAGAAGAAAAGCGTCGAAGCCTTCGAAAAGCACAATACCAAGCTCTACACGGTCGCCTGGAAGTCCACCTTCCTCTCCGGGCTCATGATGCCGATGATGATGTTCATCGGGAACCTCGGCTATGTCGCCATCTCCATGCTCGGTGGATATTACGCTGTCCAGAAGGCCATCACCGTTGGTGACATCCAGGCCTTTATCCAGTATGTCCGCTCCTTTACCATGCCCCTTTCACAGCTCGCCAACATCTCGAATGTGCTCCAGCAGACCGCTGCGGCGGCAGAACGCGTCTTCGAATTCCTGGACGAGAAGGAAGAGAGCCCCGAGACTGCCAATCCCGCGGACAGCGACCTGGTCCGCGGCCACATCGAGTTCAGGAATGTGCACTTCGGGTACTCACCCGACAAGATCATCATCAAGGACTTTTCGGCCTATGCCGACCGCGGGCACAAGATCGCGATCGTGGGTCCCACGGGCGCGGGCAAGACCACCATGGTCAAGCTCCTCATGCGCTTCTACGACCTTGAGTCGGGGCATATCCTGATAGACGGGATCGATGGTGCCACCTTTACGCGCAAGGACCTCCGGAAGTGCTTCGGCATGGTCCTCCAGGATACCTGGCTCTACAACGGCTCGATCATGGAGAACATCCGCTACGGACGCCCCGAGGCCAGCGATGCAGAGGTTTTCGAGGCGGCCAGGACCGCACATGCCGACCACTTCATCAGGGCCCAGCCCCAGGGCTACGAGACGGTCATCAACGAAGAGGCGAACAACATCTCCCAGGGACAGAAGCAGCTCCTCACCATTGCGCGGGCCATCATCGCCGACCCGAAGATGCTCATCCTCGACGAGGCCACGAGTTCCGTCGACACCCGCACGGAAATCCTGATCCAGAAGGCCATGGACAACCTCATGAAGGACCGCACCAGCTTCATCATCGCCCACCGCCTCTCGACGGTTAAAAACGCCGACCTCATCCTGGTGATGAAAGACGGCAACATCGTGGAGCAGGGCAGGCATGAGGAATTGCTCTGCCAGCGCGGTTTCTATGCGGAAATCTACAACAGCCAGTTCGATGTAACTGGCACTGCCGCCGAGGAATGCGCGAGCTAGGCCTTCATCGTGGATACCGCCCAGGGTGGGCGGTATCCATGATGGAGGGGGTT
>JBAXTA010000316.1:0-5093 GCA_037130415.1 Spirochaetota bacterium | reverse complement strand
GTCCCCTGCATTGGCAAGTGCGATTCCGTAGTCGGAGGAGACTCGGTCCTCGAGGCGACCCTTCAGATAGAAGAAGTATTCCCCCGAGATGTCTGTTGTCTTCCAGAGTGCGGGCAGGATGGCGAGCTTCGAACCCGCGAGATCGGACCACGTGAAGGCACCGAGCAGATCGGAGACAAGGTCGGAATCCGAGAGGATTTCCTTGGCGCGGACCGTCGACCGGAGATCGTCCTGCGAACGGTACCAGGCCTTGAGGGAATCTTCGAGACCAGCGGACCCTCCAAGGACAAGGTCGATGCTTGCGTTGGCCGAAAGGTCGGAAAGCGTCAGGGACATGGCGTCGAGGGCTGCTGCCAGCAGATCCTGCCTACCCTTCGCCAGGTAGTCCTGGGCCTCGCGAAGCTGGGACTCAAGCTTGCCTGTCAGCTGGCTCCGCTGCGTGGACAGGTACTTCTGCTCCTGGGCCTTGTTGAGGACGCATAACGCAAGCTGCCGACGCTGCCTCGGATCGTAGCGCGTCTCATAGCTCTCCACGCCGCTCAGGTCGAGACGAACGGTCGCGGTCACATCGCTCTTGTATGAAGAAAAATTCTCCTTGCCGAACTCGGAGGTCGTGATGCGCGTGGTACTGTCGATGGAGGTCTTCAGCTTCGAGCCAAGATCGGCCAGGGCGGCCGACCTGGCTGAGGCAGCGCCTTCGGGCGTATCGCCCTCCACTGCGGCTGTCCCGAAACCGGTCATGTAGAGCTTGCTGTCATAGCCGGTCACGCGTCCCTGGCTATCGTACCAACTCTTTGCTTCGGCGAAGGCGCCTGCCATGGCCAGAGACAGGGCCATGGCAGCGAGGACTCCAGTGTGGACCGGCCTTGTCATTATTTTCCCCTTGTAAAATTGTCGATAGTCTCGCGCCAGGCAGAATTTTCCTTGATAAGGAAGCGCCACATCGAATCCATCTCCTCGAGTTCGAAGAGGCGCCTGTCCTCGAGGTCGGCCGCGGTGAAGTCGGCAAAAAGCCGGTCCTGGCCAGCCTTCCAGTGGTCATAGAGCGTGACAGGCGCCTTCCCGGCAGCCATGGCGTCGAGGGCCGCAAAATCGAAGTAGGCTTCATCGCCTGTGTCGAGCCGGACCGGCGGCTGTGGCGTTCCGCCCGGACTGCTTCCTCGCTTGTTCCCCATCGACACGACGAAGGGTTCTGGCGCGGCCCCCTTGCTGTCCTTGTCGATGCTCAGCACTTCTCCGTCCTTGACTGCCAGCAGGGCATTTCCGGCAGAAGCGGCCAGCACAACGAACTGGGTGCCCCGGACTCCCATGAGTGATTCCTGGGTCCTGACCTGAAAGCCCTTCCCGCCTGGCATGACTTCTGACAGGAGTTTTCCGGTGAGGATGGTCACATGATCGGGACTTGTAGCAGCCCTGGAAGCAGGTAGCGCAGCCTCGATACGCACCAGGCTGTTCGCAGAGATGAGGAGGCGGTAGGCATCCTTCCTCGATAGCTCGACACTCGACCCCTGGCCGGTCCTGACAAAGCCCGTCGCCCCGATGGATTGACCTGCCTCGAGGGTCTTCCACGCAGCGCCGAGGCCGGTCCTGAAAGAAGCCTTCCCCGAGACAAAAACCACGGTCAGCTGGGCTGAAAGCAGGACGGCCGCAGCAACGCAGAGCAGCGCCGCGAGGATCAGTCGACGTGCCACAAGACGGCTCGGCACCCGGCTACCTCAGGTACTGGATGGCGCCATTGGCGATCTTGAAGATCGTAACCATCCGGTCTTTCGCCTCCGGTATCACGACGATGCGGTTGAGTTCGCCGTTGATGTAGACGCTGACCTTCACTTTCTTCATCGGAGAGCCTCCGGAGTAATTTTGCACATAGTAGGTATATTCAGCGTCGGGAATGATTCCGGTGATCGTGATCGTCTCGGGGCCGTAGCCCGAAGTGGCGTCGCGGTCGAGCCTTGCCTTCCCGGCCATGGCCTTCGCGTCCCGGTAGGAGACATGGAAACCGGGGCCCAGGAGGTGGGCGTCGAGATCGGAGGGAGTGCGATCCCATTCGAGGATGATCCGGGCGTCCCGGGGATCGATGATCTTGCTCATGAGGAAGCGCTTCGCCGTGGAGAGGATGCTGCCGTCGGCGATCATGACGCTGTCCTTGAGGGCCAGGAAGCCTGGGGCTGTTGCGCTCAACGCGAGAATGCTGTCCCCGATGGAACTGAGTTCGTCTGCGGGAAAGCGGGCTATGCCTCGCGCATCGGTCAGCTGCGGAGCAAGACCCTGGAGGGTCACCGTCACCTTCGGAATTGACTCGCCTGAAACGGCGTCCTTGAAACGGAGCATGATGACTCCGTCGAGTTCGCCTTCTTCGAGTTCCGACATTTCCTGGGGGGTCCACATCGATTCGGCCCATGCTCCCAAGGCGGATGAAGCCAGCATAACGAAAACCATGAAGAGAGATTTGCTTGAGTTGGTCATTTGAGACTCCGTATTGAGGATTCGGGGGCGCTGACAAGAACCATGCAGGTATCGCTCGAGGTATCGATCCATCGCTCGAGGACCCGAAGGCCGCCAAGCTGGTATTTGAGGCGCACCCAGTCGATCTTCAGCATCGAGTCATCCGCCACCTTGTTTTTTTCCTTCTTCTCGACTTCGGTGATGGACCCGATCTGGATGCTATAGGTGGTGACGAGGCTGAAAACAGCGTTGTCTTCGCATTTGATCCATGCGTCGGAAGAACGCCCCATTATGGAAAATTGCCCGACTCCGTACACAAGGCCGTCCTTGGCAAATCCCCCACGCCGGGTCCAATCGGGCCTGGAAAGGCTGGCAACGGCGATCGGCGCCATTTCGGCTGCGGTCAGCTCCTGCCCCTTTCCCACCAGGAATACATACTCTCCCGAAAGGAGGCGTATGGCCCAGGACGAGAGCACCATGACCTTTTTCCGCCAGGCTGCGACATCCTTGTCCGTTGGATAATAATAGTACGCCGTATTGTTATATGACTCATCCCGCAAGGTGCTTGAATAGAAGCGCTGGAAATCACCTTCGAGCCGGCACTGCTGATAGGTTGCAAGAACGACTGCTCCGGAATCGAGGGCCTCGGCATCGCTTCGCGCGAACACAGCCACACTGTCGCCGGCCGGCGGGTGAAAGAACCAGGCTGGGTAGCTGATCTGCCCTGCCACGGGCGAGGCGAGGAATCCGAGTCCGGCGACCAGGACACAAACCCAGGGACTCCCCGCCTTCATTCCAATTCCTGCTTTTGTTACTTGCCGGCTGACGAGGCGTCGATTTCCTTCTGGAGTTCATCGTAGGCCTGGGTCGCCCTGAAGCGCTCGTAAAGGTTCGGAACCTTCTGCACCTCACCGATGATGGAGTTGTTTACTGCCTTGGGATCGACACCGAGGATGACGTAGGCCGAATAAGTCTTTTTTCCATCCTTGCTGGTCTCGAGGGTGACGATCGGATCGCCGAGGGAGACGATGCCAGTGAGGGTCTTGGAGGTCGTGGTCTTGGTGACGCTCGAGAAAGCCTCGTTGACCTCGGAGGAATTTGCGGATCCGACTTCTTCGACGAATTTCTTGGTTAGGTTGTTGAGCTTGGTCTCCATCGCCTGGGCAACCTTGAGACGGGCCTCGGTCTCGGCCTTCTGCATTGCGATATCCTGGCGGGTGGATGTACCGTTTCCGATGCCGGCGATACCGCCCGCAGCAATGGTATTGCGCTCGATGACCCTGAGCGCGGCGGCGGGATCGGCGATGACCTGGGGTCCTGCGGGGGCAGCGGGAGCAGAGGCGCAGGAAGCCAGGAGGGACATCACGACCAGCGTGAAAACGAGGAGGACGGCATGAAATCGCTTCATAATGGGCCTTTCGCGAGGAGCAAGCCTCGCTTTTGAAAAATGTTGGGAAAGTCAGCTTTCACCGACCAGGCGGGGGCAGTCCAACGGACCAATCCCGTCCCTCCCACTGAATAGTATGCAAACCACCGACAGGTCGCAAGATCTCCCATACAAAGATGGCACATATCGCAGTTTTTTCAGGTCGGGGTCGCAAAATGTGCTGCTCGGAAGGAAAGGGTGCAGGGGTGGGCGACCGAAGGTGAGAGCTGCCCGCTTGATCCACCCTCGCACATTGCAGATACTCAGTGCTGTCGGAGCCGAGGAGCGAGGCGAGAAATGAAGGAATTGCTTGAACTGCTCAAGGAGGGCCTGTCGGACGGCCTCGTGCCCTGGCAGGTCGAAATGCAGGTTGCAAAGGCCACCGGTGCAGGATTCCGCGAAATCGAGGCGACGGCTCTTCGCGGCAGCCTTCGCCTTGAACGTTATGCGCGCAACTACAGGACCATCGGCATCGACGAGCAGCTCCGGCTCCACGAGGGCTGTGTAGCAATCATCGGATGTGGCGGCCTCGGGGGCTACCTCATCGAAGGACTTGCACGGCTCGGCGTCGGCACCCTGATCGCCGTCGATCCCGACAGCTTCGAGGCGAGCAACCTCAACCGGCAGATCCTCGCCACGATCACTGACCTCGGGAGGCCCAAGACCCAGGTCGCCGAAGAGCGGGTGCGGTCCATCAACCCGGCTACGACGGTCATTCAGAGGCAGCTCCGCTTCGAGGCCGCGACCGCCGACCTCATCCTGGCCGGGGTCGATGTCATAGCCGACGCCCTCGATTCAATACCCTCGCGGCTCGAACTCGCTGCCGCAGCAGCCCGCCTCGGACTTCCCCTCGTTCATGGCGCGATCGCGGGCTGGTATGTCCAGGCGACGACCGCTCTCCCCGGATCGGGGGCCATAGAGATGCTCTTCGGCAGCGCGACGACAAGCCGCGGCATCGAAACCGAGACCGGAAACCCGGCATTCGCCCCAGCGGTCGCAGCCTCGATCCAGGCGGCGGAAATCACGAAACTCCTCCTCGGCAAGCCCGCGGGGCTTGCCGGGAAGCTCCTCCACCTCGACCTCGAGCGCATGACGTCACTGTCGTTGCCGCTCTAAGCAACCCGCGTCGTCCATGACGTGCCGGAGCTCCGCTCCGGAATGCCGTGACGCGACATCCGCGTCGTCCATGACGTGCCGGAGCTCCGCTCCGGAATGCCGTGGC
>JBAXTA010000315.1:0-5119 GCA_037130415.1 Spirochaetota bacterium | reverse complement strand
CCACAAACGGCTCATCATCACACATCATAAGGACCTCAACAGAGGCGACTACCTAATCGACGACCGGAAGAAGAACGGGGCTGGAGAGTTCGGTGGCGAGCTGATGCTCTTCGGGAGCGAGAGGTTCAAAGATTGGCGGGCTGTCGTAGAGTATTTGATTCCATCGAGCTAGATCGCAGGATTGCACGATCGATCAGGTGAAGGAGGGGGAAATGGCATTTGCTGTGCGAATGACCGGGCTCAAGAGCATCTACGACGCGGATGGTGATGGGGGAAAATCCGACTTCGAGATCGAGCCTTCATGGTGGTCGACGGACGAACTCAAGCAAGACAAGCGCTTTGTGCAGACGAGGGATCTCGGCAGCTACTATGACCATACGGCCGACCTTAACCTCGCCGAAATTCGCGTACTTCATGGCAAATACAATGCATCGGAGGCCACTGCATACGACGGGCGGTTGCAAGCGATCGATGCCGAGCTTGAAAGCGTCTTGGATTCCGGGAAATTTGTAGTGTTCAGGGTTTGCGTATTCGAGTGGGAATCGGGATATTAGCTATGAGAATTATATATACCAATACTATTAATATATTATAGAGCGGAGGAAATCGAACATGCCGGTGTCATCAAGATTGTCATTGGGTTCGGCAGTGCTTTCGACGAAAAGAAGCCCCAAGGCGCGGGAAATCTCGCGCCCCAAAACCGCTCCCGAGGAGCGCTGGTGGTTTCCCCTGGGTTCCATAACGCGCGTCGGCGAAGGAGCCTTTCGCTGGCACAGCGTCGGGTTCATGCCGCCGGATAATCATCCCTTCGTCTTTTCCGGAAGGGTGGAGCTCCATGATGGCGTGGGCCTACTTCACGACGAGGATAGCGATGAGGGCGATATCGACGAAGATCCCTCGGAGTCCTGGTATGACAGGCTTCCGCCCTTTCCCTATGCCCATATCTTTTTCGACGAGATGCTGGATGGCGGGACAAGCGAACTCGGCCCCTGGTGCTGCATACATGGTCTCTATGGATATAGTCGCGCCGAAGTCGAGATGAAATGCGGGAGCGATCCTGAAAACGAAGGACTGATGGGAGGCGATCAATGAGTTCTTTGCAGAGCTATTCCGGTCCGGGTACCCTTGAGCGCGCCATCTCGATCGCCGCTTTGGCACACGAGGGCCAGGTCGACAAGGCCGGCGCTCCGTACATTCTTCATCCGCTTCGTGTCATGTCGGCGCAAGTAGCGGACGAGGCCCGGATAGTCGCAGTGCTTCACGATACAGTCGAGGATACCGAGGTGACGATGGAGGAACTCCGCGAAAAGGCCCATTTCCCCGAGCGTCTTTTGGAGGCGCTCGCCCTTGTCACTCGGCGGAGCGACGAAAGCTACGAAGCCTTTATCGAGCGCTGCTCTATCGATTCGATAGCTCGCGCGGTCAAGCTTGCCGATCTCGAGGACAATCTGAACGCCTTGCGCTTGATCGAATTCGATGCCAAGGCCGCGGAACGGTTCAAGCGCTATCTGGCAGCGTATCGGCGGCTCGCGAGCATTGCTGATGTTCGCAATGCGCTTCCCGGATCCTGATCACGTGGGGGAGCGATGTGCGATTTCACGAATAGGCCTGGACAACCAGAAGTGGGGGTGCCGGAGCAACCCGGAGCGCGCCACGGCGCGCGAGGATTGCGTAGGCAGGGGGAGCCGCGAGACTTGAGCCTTTCGACTAAGAGATCATGTGGGAAGCACCCAAGCCGACGCGAAGGAGTCAAACCCGGCACAGCGCTTCGCAGAACCGGGTGGGACGGCGGGCCTCGTCCGATCATTTGAACGAAGTCTAGCGAGCTTGCGAGCGTTAGGACGATCGGGTGTCTCGCGCGTACCCCTGATGAAACTAGCGGAGCGTTAGCGCAGCGACGGGGTATGCGTGAATCACACGCGACAGGACCCGCCCTACCCGGCTCTTCAAAGACCCGTCGGCTTGGGTTCTTCC
Organism: Spirochaetota bacterium; assembly: GCA_037130415.1. Taxonomy (GTDB): domain Bacteria; phylum Spirochaetota; class Spirochaetia; order Treponematales; family Rectinemataceae; genus CAIJMU01. Next base: position 3,145 of record JBAXTA010000315.1, on the reverse strand, counting down.
CGTAGTCTTGGTTGGCGGTGCTCCCCCTCTTGTCCTCTCCGACTACGGCAAGAAGCTCTTCCACATGCACTTCAACGACAACTACCGCTCCTGGGACGACGACATGATCGTCGGCTCGGTGCACCTAGTTGAATACATCGAACTGCTCTTCTGGCTGCGCGAGACAGGCTACGAGGGTTGGTATTCGATGGACCAGTACCCCTACCGCGAGGACGGCCAGGGCGCCCTCCGCGAGAGCGTCGACTTCCTCCGCGGCGTCGAGGTGATGCTCGAGGGGACAGCGATGCAGGAGATACGCGCCCTCATCGCCGAGGGCGACGCCGTGAAGTCCTCGGCCTGGCTCAGGACGAGGATCTTCAGGAAATAGGAGGGAGAGAAAGAGACCTCGCCCAAGGCAACGGAAAGTCCTTCGCCCCCGCCTCAACATTTAAGGAGACTTGCGGGGGCGGGGCGGGGGGGCGTCCCCCTTGCTGGAAAAATGCTACCTGTTTCGGGAGTTCGAACGAGTATTCAAAGCTTTGGATTTTTGCTGTCGTTCTATCTTGCGAAGAAGAGCCCCGCCGAAAAAAGCCGTGAGGAGAGTGGCAACAGAGCCGATGACAGTAGCTGTACCAGCTCCATCTTTGCCTATGGCGAGAAGGCCAAATCCACCAAGCAACGCGATCACCCCAAGTGTAAAAGCAAGCCATTGCCCCATGTCCGCGCGTCGGTTGTCTCGTGCGATGACGAATTTCTCGAGTTCTTGTCGATGCTTGCCTTGGTTATCCCAATTATCGAGAATACGAACTGTGATGCCAGGATATATTCCTTCAAGCTTTTCAAGCTCACCGGCTGGGGCAAGAATCGACTTTGTGTAACTCAGAGAAAAGGATTGGTGATTCAGAATGGAAATAGCGTCGGGAGGTTCTGGAATTTCTTTGGCAAGGCGCCGGAAGTTCTTACTTTGCTTGCCGCTCATCGACAGAACTCACAATAGCGTTTTGGAAGTCCTTCCCGATTGCCAGCCAGTCGGCCATGACGGCCTTGTGGTCGGCTTCCTCGGTGGTCGAGGAGGAGTTGTAAACCTGAAGCACGCCGAAAAGATCGAGCACACGAGATGCGCCCTCAAGCATTGACGGGCGGGCGAAAAGGAAGTCTGTCATACTCTTAGATTATCGGGATGGGAGAGCATCGTCAACAGCCGGAATCAGCGAAACGAGGCTCGCGGGGAAGACGCTCTGAAGGCTTCAATCGCCGCTCGCTCGCCTTATGCTGGCAAGGCCTTGGCTATTCAACGATGATAGCCTTAACCATTGAATAGCCAGAATCGGAAAGCTGCAAAAGCGGCACCCACGTTCCATTTTCCAAGAATATCGTCGATGTAGCCGAAGGCGATCGCGAAGTCCAGGATCCCATTGAGGACCCTCGAATGGAACCGATCCCCCCAGAAGTGGCCTGTCCATCCCAGCTTCTTGTTGTAGGCGCGGGCGAAATAGCCGAGCAGCCAGCGTATGATCGCCGAGAGGTTCTCGCCTTCGCGGGGCCGGAGCAGAAGATGGACATGTTACCCATCACGCAGGAATTGCTGACCTCACTACGGCAACGCTTCCTGGCGCGGGCGAGGAACACGAGGAATAGATCCCGAACCTCGCCGCGATCGAGGAACATTTCGCGACGGTTCGCGCGCACGGTCACATGGTACCAGGCGCTTTCCACAAGATGACGGGGTTGTCTCATACATGATAGACGCCAGCGGCTTGCCGGTTTGCTTCACGAGGGTGTCTGTCTCTCGCGGAGATCCCTTGCGGGGGTCCCTCGTGTGGACAATAGCCAGCCTTGGAAGTTCGACAGAGAATCTACGACCGTGCGAAAGCCAATAGCGGTTCAATATCCCGAGCATCAGCGGCGCGCAGTGCGGATAGGTACAGGCTTCGCGTTTCGGAAGGTGAGACAAGATCAATATTGCCTCCCCAAGAGAAGGGCTCGTCGCCAAGACGAACGATCAATAGATCTGCCATCAGGCGGGAGTGCCGTCCATTGCCGTTGGGAAACGGGTGAATGGATACCAGCCTGTGATGAAACCTCACCGCGATCTCGTCCGGTGACATGGACTGACTTTCAATTTGCACCTGGGTGTTCTTTATGAGTTCCGCCACTCTTACAGGAATATCCCAATAGGAACAGCCGATGTTCTTATCGCTGACCCGGTACTTTCCGGCCCATCTCCATGTGGCATCGAACATATGTTTGTGAAGGCCCAGGATGAACTTTTCTGCCAGGATGTCTTGCCGGGACTTGTACGCCCATTGCGCACCCTTGATGATGTTCGCCTGCTCAAACTCGTTCAAGGCAGCTTGGGTGGTGACAAACGAAGGGATCAAGGCTTGCGATTCATCGAGGGATAGAGGCGTTGCGCCGGGGGAGTACTGAGGAATCAGCGCCATAAATCACGCCATGAACCATTGATGAGGTCCTGAGCCTGCTCTTGGACAAGCGCTTCTGTTTCGGCTTTGGAAGTTGATTGACTTTCAAGAGCCATGGTATGGGCGATGGTTTTCATCTGTTGCTGCGCAACCACGGTGGCTTGGTCCTGAATCGTCTCGGGCAAGGTTTTCTTGGGCACGAGCGCATACTTGAGCTCACATCCAAGTGCGTCGGCGATGCGTTGAAGGGTCTTAAGGCTGATGGCTCCGCTGGCTTCGGCGTCCTCATATCGTTTGACCGTCGATTGTTCCACATCCATTTTTCTGGCCAGGTAACTAGCAGGCATTCCCAGCCCTTCACGGATCGCACGAATCCAACCCTTGGGAGGCATAGCGTGAAGTTTTGCGTCCCGCCATGGAGCGAGCATGGCCTCGACCTGGCGTTGTGTGATGCCTTTCAGGGCAGCTTTCATGCTAATATCTTGCTCTATAGCGCAAGTTTTGTAAATAGTTACTTGCCTTATAACGCAATTTTCTTGCTGATGGTCTCATGATATCCCCATGGGCTCGACAAGTTCCTGCGGAGCTCCGAAAAGTGAGTGACTATCCATGGAGGAGATCCCTCACCGCGATCGAGGAGCATTCCACAGTGGTTCGCGCACGGTCACATGTTACCAGTCGCCTTCGACTAGTGTACCGCCTCAGAAATAACGTGACAGCATTCAAGGCTTAGTGTATACTTT
>JBAXTA010000314.1:0-5133 GCA_037130415.1 Spirochaetota bacterium | reverse complement strand
ATCGCCGCTCTGATGTATCTCCTGCCTGAAAGCAGCAATTCGACAGCCTTTACCAGTTCCTCGGCCGCGACCCGCTTGTTGAGATAGCCGCTCGCACCCGATTTCAGGACCCGAAGCGCCAGCTGGTCATCGGGAGCGCTGCTCAAGACAAGGACAGGGATCAGGGGATAGTCGCGCGCGGCTTCATGGAGGACCTCGAGGCCGCTCCGCCCCGGCATGAAGATGTCAAGGACAAGTATGTCCCAGGCCTGGTGCCGGAGGCATTCCAGGGTTTCGGCCGAGTTCCTGGCTTCCCCGATCTCGACGCTGGGGTATTTCTCGCGAATGATCTGCACAAGGCCCATGCGGAAGACCTCATGATCGTCGGCAAGGAGTATCCTCACGATCCGTCCTCAGTGTGCCGGTCGGATCGCAGGCGCGGGAAACGCGCCTCTACGGTGGTCCCCGAGCCGGGCCTGCTCCGGATGTCGAAGCCCCCCCCGACGAGGAGGGCCCGCTCCCGCATGCCTGCGAGACCTATGGAAAAGGGATCCTTCAATCTTTCCGGATCGATGCCCATCCCGTTGTCGTGGATGATCAAGACAAGCTGCTCCACCTCCTCCGCAAAGTGTATCTCCACCTCGGTGGCGCGGGAATGTCGGGCCACGTTCGCAAGGCTTTCCTGCACTATCCTGAAGGCGGCAGTCGCCACGCCCTGGTCGATGGGCAGATCATCCTCCGCCGGTACAAAGGCCCTGCATCCGATCCCGTTATGCTCCAGGAAATCCCGGGCAAGCCACTCCAGCGCGGCACAGAGGCCAAGGCTGTCCAGGACGGCCGGACGCAGCTCCGTCGCTATCCTCTGCACCGTGACCACCGCTTCGTCGGCCATCGCTATCATCTCTGCGACCCGTGGAATGAGCGCCTTGGAAGGACTGGTCTCGCGGGGATTCTCGAAGCGTCCCTGAAGCCAGACCAGGTCGATCTTGAGCCGGGTCAGGGTCTGGGAGAGGAGGTCATGGATCCTGCGAGCAGTGCTCGTCCTCTCTTCCTCAGCCGCCTCCTGCGCACGAATGGCCAGGGCCCGCATCTGCTCGCGCGAGGCAAGGAGCTTCGCCTCTGCCTCTATCCTTTCGGTGATATCCTCGTGGGCAACAACGAGCCTGGCGGATCCCTCGCCCGGGAAGATCGTGGCGCGGGCACAGAACCAGCGCTGCGCCTGCGGCGAATGGCAGGGGTATTCGAGGCAGGAGGAATCGCGCTCACCCCTGATCATCGCCCGGAGCTCAGCGGCGAATGTGGCAGCCTGGGCCGCCTCGGGTCCCTGCCCCGAATCGCAGACCCCGAGGTAATCGGCGCCTTCGCAGACAAGATCGGGGTTCGGGTGATTGGCCTTGGCGTGGTCGCGCCAGGCCTTGTTGACGGCGATGATGAAGCCACGCCCATCGATGACCGCTATGCTGGCAGTGAGGGCATCCAGCAGCGAATGGGCGAAGGACGCGGGTATTTCCATGGCTATCTCCACAATTCTATGGCGGTCGAATCCATGCATCAAGGGTTTTCATGCACGACGATCCTGCATTGATTTCTCTCAGTGTGGGCCTGACCCGGAGGGAAAAGCCGCAGGCAGCCTGGCGCGCGGTCGTTGCGCATCGCGCGTTGACTGCGAAGGCATCAGCCTGTAGCCTATTCCCTGATGAAATGCCCTGGCTTCCGAATCCGCAGGGACGTGATGATTCTCGCATCTTTTTCAGTCAGGACCAGCAGGTGAAAGTAAACGGAAAGCCCTATCGCAGCATCTGGCTCAAAGCTGACAACGAGCGGATCGTCCAGGTCATCGATCAGGTCAGGCTGCCTCACGATTTTGAAATCATGGATCTCCGCAGCGCCGAAGATGCCCGTGTCGCGATCATGGGCATGCATGTCCGCGGCGCCGGCCTGATTGGCGCTACGGCAGGTTTCGGCATGTACCTTGCCGCGCTCGGGGGTCCGGAACGGGACTTTGACAGCTATTTCGAAGACTCTGGAAAGGCACTGAAGGCGACCCGGCCGACAGCCTCCAACCTGGCCTGGGCAGTCGACAGGATGTCCCGGGCGGTCTCAGGCGGAACCACGCTGGCCGGGAAGCAGGCCATCGCCAAGCACGAAGCCCTGGCCATCGCCGCGGAGGATGCGGAGCATTGCCGGCGCATCGGAGAGCGCGGGCTCGTCATCATCCAGGAAATCTCGCGGCGCAAAAAAGGCGCAATTGTCAACATCTTGACCCATTGCAACGCCGGCTGGCTCGCCTTTGTCGATCTTGGCTCTGCCACGGCGCCCATCTACGCGGCGCATGACGCGGGCATCAGGCTCCATGTCTGGGTCGATGAGACGCGGCCGCGGAACCAGGGCGCGAGCCTGACCGCATGGGAGCTGGGCCAGCAGGGCGTCCCGCATTCCCTGATCGCCGACAACGCCGGCGGACACCTGATGCAACACGGAATGGTCGACCTGGTGATCACCGGCGCCGACCGGGTGACCCGCGACGGCGATGCCGCCAACAAGATCGGCACTTACCTGAAGGCCCTGGCGGCCAGGGACAACCAGGTTCCCTTCTATGTGGCCCTTCCCTCCTCGACCTTCGATTTTTCGCTGCGGGATGGGCTGGCTACCATCCCTATCGAAGAGCGGGATTCGGGCGAGCTGCGCTTCGTGAGCGGCAAGACCGCCGGGGGGCGCATCGAGACCGTGCTGATCTGCCCGGAAACAACGCCGGCCCGCAACTGGGGTTTCGACGTCACGCCTGCCCGCCTGATTACGGGTCTGATCTGCGAGCGCGGCGTCTGCGAGGCAAACGAGGCAGCCATCATGGCGCTCTTTCCTGAGCTAGCAAATGCGCCGGCCGGGGTTGCGGCTCCGGTGGACGGCTACATCAAGTACTCGAGCGAGCAGAGCGATGGCGAAGTGCCCCGCCCGGCAGCGCTGGATGAACTCAACCACCTGCGGACCGAGCTTTTTGATCGGGGCCTGATCGGCAGCCTTCCCAACGGCATCGGCTTCGGAAACCTCAGCGTCCGGCACGAGGGAACAGGGTTTTTGATAAGCGGCAGCGCGACCGGTGCGGACAGGGTTCTGAACCTTGACCAGTACTGTCTGGTTGAATCGTATTCGATGGAAGAAAACCGGGTACGCTATCGGGGCAGCATCAAGGCCTCCTCGGAATCCATGAGCCATGGCGCGATCTATTCCGCCGATCCCGCGGTAAACTGCGTCATCCACATCCATAGCAGGTCGATGTTCGATAGCCTTCTGGCCAGGGGCCAGATCCATACTCCGGCCGTGGTGCCCTATGGAACCCCCGCCATGGCCCGGGCGGTCGGCGAACTTGTACGTAATCATAAGGATTTGCCGGTCCTCTTCGTGATGGCCGGCCATGACGAGGGGATCGTCGCCTACGGGGCGGACATCGCCTCCGTCGCGACTCTCCTCGTGGAAAGCTTCGAAAAGGGGGCAGCATATGGCTAGGATCGGCATCATCGGCGGCAGCGGGCTCGAGAATCCGGACATCCTCGAAAATCCCAGGGATCTGGCGGTCGGCACTGCATGGGGCGCGCCTTCGTCCCCGCTCAAGATGGGCACAATTGGCGGCGTCGAAGTGGCCATCCTTGCCCGCCATGGCCGAGATCACGGCATCCCGCCAACGCAGGTCAACTACCGGGCCAACATACAGGCGATGAAGGATGCCGGCTGCACCCACATCCTGGCGACCACCGCCGTCGGTTCACTGCGCGAAGAGATCGGCCGCGGCCATCTGGTGATCATCGACCAGTTCATCGATTTCACCAAGCAGCGCGCCATGAGCTACCACGAGCGCTTCGAGCCCCACGCACCCATCCACACGCCGATGGCCGATCCCTTCGACCCCCGCCTGCGCGGGATCCTGATTGATGTGTGCACAGGGAAGGGTTTTGCCTTTCATCCGACCGGAACAGTTGTCACGATCGAGGGGCCGCGCTTTTCCACCCGGGCCGAGTCGCGGATGTTCCGTGCCTGGGGTGCCGACATCATCAACATGTCGATCGCCACCGAAGCCTCCCTGGCCAGGGAGGCCGGCATCCCCTACGCAGCGGTGGCCATGAGCACCGATTACGACTGCTGGAAGGAAGATGAAGAACCAGTCAGTTGGGAGGCCATCCTGGCTGTTTTCAAAAACAATGCCGAAAAGGTGACCGAGCTCCTGGTCGAAGCGATCCCCCAGGTGGATCGGATGACCTGAGGACTAAGGGTCATCCATCGATCACCTCAATCAGATCAATTGTCCATGTTCGAGGGAGATCGTCGCCGCCACGAAGCGCAAGCGGAACCCCCTTTCAGGAAAGGGCGAGATCGGGATACGGATTGGACGGATCATCAGCAGCCACAAGATGGCCAGGCACTTTTTGCTGGACATCACCGACGATGGCTTCACCTGCCGTCGCAAGATCGAAGCCATCGCCGCCGAAGCGTGCCGTGATGGACTGTACGCAGGCCTGAGCGCGTCAGAGCGCACGTGTTCCTGTGCATGCTTGCCTACTACGTGGAGTGGCAGATGCGCCAGAAACTGAAGCCGATGCTCTTCGATGATGGGGAACTCTCGGCGCAGCGGAACAACCGCCCTTCGCCGGTCCTTCCCACGAAGCCATAGAGCGGCGCGATGCGAAAAAATAGGGACCGCATGCAACGATTCCGGTCAGCCGATCCACAGCCTCAGGACCCTGCTCGCGGATCTCGGCACAATTGCCTACAACATCTGCGCCCCTACAACCTCCAATATGGTATCCTTCTCAAGCTCCCTCACCTTCGGCCTCTCAAGTGTCAGTTTCTCGATAAGAGCCTTCCTGACCTCGGCGGAAAGTTCGGAGAATTACTTTCCTTTCCCCTCGACTCCGGGATCCTCGTTCCAATAGCCCTCGACCCATTCATGGACTTTCTGGTCAAGCTCCTTCGTCCTCTCGATGAAATGCCCAAGCTCTTTTCCATCCTTGTCAAAGAAGACATAGATGGGGATGTGGACGTCAACGTCGGCATGGGGATGGAGCTTCCCGATGTCAGTGTTATCGGGGTCTTTGGACAGGATATGCAACTTCAGACCTCGTGTATCCAGCGTAATTCAGTGTATCGTTCCGACGCGGAACG
>JBAXTA010000313.1:0-5136 GCA_037130415.1 Spirochaetota bacterium | reverse complement strand
AATGGCCCCCTCTGTAGCAGAAGGCATTCTCAAGGCAGCGGCCCAGGGTCCGGCACGGGCTATCATCCTGGGCTGGAACAATGCCCCGCATCCGAGTTCTCTTTTCGCCTCGGGAATACACGAGGCCATCCTCGAAGGCACCGATTCCCTCCTTGTCGTTGCCCGTCCTGGTCCAGGATTCAGCGGCATCGACAGGCTCGCCCTGGTGCTTCCTCCAGGCATCGAGGGTCGCCTTGACGCATCACGGATCGCAGGCTCGCTCACCCCGATCCTGGCAGCGACCGGGGCGACCTTGACGGTGTACGTGCAAAAGCCCGGAGGCCCTGCCGCCCGGACCCTTGCAGGCATTGCCAGGCCACGAGGCAGCATCGAGATCGAAGAACTTGACTCCTGGAAATCTGCGGGGCGCGTTGCGAAAACCAGGAGCAAGGGCAGTGCCGGAGCGACGACGGGTTACGCGATACTGAGCGGCCGCCAGGGTCAGGCCATCTGGCATCCCTCCTTCGAGATCCTGCCGGGCGAGTTCGCTGCATCCTTTCCAGGAAGCCCGCTGATGATCCTCTATCCTCCAGCCATTGCAGCCGGTGGCGATGGCGACGCTTCCCCGCAGGGACTCCTCAATCGGGCCCTGGATAGCGGTCGGGTCATGCTTCGCTTGCAGGAATCCCTCTTGCCGGAGGTGATCAAGCTTCTCCTTTTCAATGATTTCGCAAAGGACCGGAGGGAGCACGCCCGCCTGGCTGGCCTTTTTTCCAACATAGCCCAACACGAGCCGATAGAGCTCGAACCTGGGGTCCTCCTCCTCCATGCGCACATCGGCGGACTTGAAGAGGCCATGGTCTTTTTCGGCAGCAGGGCTCCTGGCTGGCGTATCCGGACCTGGGCCGAACCCGTGAAAGTCCTTGTCATCCTCTGCGAACCCGAGGGGCAATCCCCAGGCCGCCACCTCGCTACCCTTGGCGAACTCTCCCGCCTGTTCCGGGACAGAGGTCTGGGCTTTATCCTGTCCTCGGCAGAGGATACGGAGGAGATCCGCCGCGTGCTGCCAATTCCCTAGCTGGCACATTTTCTTGTTGACGAAAAGCCGGCGTTCTCTCTATACCTTCCCTCCATACACGGGGGAGGAGAAATAGCGGGATGCTTGGATCGAATGTTAGTATCTCGGGTCTTTCCAAGTCCTTTGGCGACTTCAAGGCGCTGAAGGATGTTTCCCTGGAAATACGAAAGGGCGAGTTCTTCAGCCTTCTTGGTCCCTCCGGCTGCGGGAAAACTACCCTGCTGCGCCTGATCGCAGGCTTTGAGGATCCTGATTCCGGACTGGTATCCATCGATGGGAGGGACGTGACCGGGCTCCCCCCCGACAAACGCCGCTGCAATACAGTATTCCAGAGTTATGCGCTATTTCCCCATCTGACAGTCTTCGAGAATGTCGCGTTCCCGCTCCGGATACGGAAGACGCCGGGAAAGAAGCTTCGCGAGCTGGTAAAACGGCACTTGGACCTCGTCCAGCTTGAGAAGCATGCTGACAAGAAACCCTCGCAGCTTTCCGGGGGACAAAAGCAACGGGTCGCGATCGCCCGGGCACTGATCAACGAGCCTTCGGTCCTCCTCCTGGACGAGCCGCTTTCCGCCCTCGATGCGAAACTTCGCCAGCACATGCTCGTCGAACTCGATTCCATCCATGACGAGGTCGGAATCACCTTCATCTATGTCACCCACGACCAGGCCGAAGCCCTTTCGGTTTCCGACAGGATCGCAGTCATGGACGGCGGCAAGGTCCTCCAGGTGGGGTCGCCCCAGGACATCTACGAGAATCCCAAGGCCGAGTTCGTGGCCCGTTTCATTGGCGACACAAACCTGTTTTCGGGAAAAGTTATCAATTTTTCCAACGGAATTTCGCTTGTGCAGGACGAGAGGATCGGTGCCATCAAGGTCGAGGCAGGGAACGAGGCCCCCGAGGGCTCCTGGGTCAGCGTTGCGGTGCGCCCCGAGAAAATTCGGATTTCCCTCGCCCCTCCCGCCGATACCGGTCCCCTGGGAAACGTTGTCAAGGGCATGGTCGATGAGCCGATCTACTCTGGCTTCCAGTCGAAGTATTACGTCCGGACGCCCGGGGGCGGCAACCTTGTGGTATTCAGGCAGCACGCCCAATGGTCCGAGGGCGTCCCCGACATCAAGTGGAAGGACGAAGTCTGGCTCTCCTGGAGTGCCAGGGATGCGGTAGTGGTTGAGGCTTCCAGCACGAGCATTCTGCCCTCCGCTTCCGGCGACGGCCCGGACGAGTAGATGCGGCAACGCAATTACGGACCCTGGTACTCCGCGCCCCAGGGCGTCTGGCTCACCCTGTTTTTCGCAGCCCCACTTTTCATCATAATTATTTATTCATTCATGAGGAAGGACCTGTACGGAGGGGTCGAACCCGCTTTTTCCCTTGCGGCCTGGCACGCCCTGGGTGGAGGGACCCTGCTGGCAGTGGCGCTCCGGACGCTTCTTGTCTCTCTTCTGGCCACCAGCATCACGATCCTGATAGCTTTGCCCGCCGGCTACTCCATCGCCAGGAGCAGCAACCAGTCGCTCAGGCTCTTCTTGATAATTGTGCCTTTCTGGACCAACTTCCTCGTCAGGGTCTACGCATGGATAGCCATCCTGGGCAGCGAAGGTTTCCTGAACGACGCGCTGCGCTGGCTCGGCATCCTCTCGAATCCGGCCCAGTTCCTCTATAACCAGGGGACTGTCGTGCTGGTGCTCGTGTACATGTACCTCCCCTATGCGATCCTCCCCTTGTTCTCCACCATAGAGAAATTCGATTTTACCCTTCTGGAAGCGGCACGCGACCTTGGCGCCACGCGACTGACCGCGATAGTAAGGATTCTCCTGCCCAACATCAGGGGTGGAATCGTCACTGCAGTACTCTTTACCTTCATCCCGATCTTTGGCGCCTACGCCGTCCCCCTCCTGGTGGGAGGCAAGGACGCCTACATGCTGGGCAACATCATCGCCGACCAGGTCACGAAGACCCGCAACTGGCCACTGGCAGCCTCGATCTCCATGGCCGTGACACTGATCACGGGCATCGGCGCCCTGGTCTACGCCTACACCTCAAGCAGGCCCTCCGCCCCGCGCATCGACGACACCGAAGAGGACCTGGAGTACAATATCCAGGCCGAGGCCCTTCCATGAGCAGGCGGAAAGCCCTGTCCTTCAGCGACGCGGTGTTCTGGATCGTTGTCGTATTCCTTTTCATGCCGCTGTTTGTACTTCTTTTGTATTCCTTCAACGCGTCCAAGGGGGGCACCTTCACCGGCTTCTCGCTGGTCTGGTACGAAAGGCTCTTTTTCGGGTCGGACCAGCTCTGGAAGGCCTTCGGAAAGAGTGTCACGATCGCCCTGGGCTCAGCCAGCCTTGCAACCTTCCTCGGCACCTTGGCGGCGGTCGGCACGAGCCGCTACAAGTTTTTCGGCAAGGGCTATGTGCAGGCCATGAGCTTTGTGCCCATGATCCTCCCGGAAATCGTCATGGGTGTGTCGCTCCTGGTGTTTTTCGCGGGGCTCGGCCTCAAGCTCGGCATGGCCACGATCCTCATAGCCCATACAACCTTCAACATTCCCTTTGTCTACCTCCTTGTATCGGCCCGGCTCGAGGAGTTCGATTCCTCGGTGATAGAGGCAGCCCGAGACCTCGGGGCAAACGAGCTGCAGACCTTGCTGAAGGTCATACTGCCGATGATCCTTCCCGGCATCCTGTCTGGGTGGCTCACCGCGGTGACCCTCTCGCTCGAGGATTTCGTGATCACCTTCTTTGTCGCCGGCCCAGGCTCGACGACACTGCCGCTCTACATCTATTCCGCGATCCGCTTCGGCGTCTCGCCGGTCATCAACGCGCTTTCTGTCGTCATGGTGGTGGGCACGGTGCTTCTCGTGTATCCGTCCCGCCGCTTCCTCAAGGCCTTCGCCGCCGGTGCCTGAGGCCGGCGCTTTTCCGTTTCGCAAGGGACGACCCTCGGTTGCCCCATTCCAGATCAGGGAGGGCTTCATGAAGAAGGCTTTCTCAGCGTCCTGCGCGTCCCGCGCCTTTTCACGGGTGGCAGCCCTTGCGGTCACGATCGTCCTCCTCCTGGCCCTTGCCGGCTGCGCCAAGGCAGGTGAGCAGGCGAAAAAGAAGCTGTTTATCTTCAATTGGACGTACTATACGCCTGATTCCGTCATCAAGAGCTTCGAGAAGCAGTACAACGTCGAGGTCGTCTATGACACCTTCGCCTCGAATGAGGAGATGTTCGCGAAACTCAAGGCTGGTGGTTCGAGCTACGATATCGCCTTCCCCTCCGGAGACTATGTCTCGATCATGATGAAGGAGGGCATGCTTGCCCCGATCGACCATTCGAAGCTCTCGAATTTCCGCAATATCGACCCCTCGGTCCTCGCACGCTGTGCCTACGACCCGGGCAACAAATACTCGATCCCTTATTACATGGGAGCAGCCGGCATCGCAGTCAACAAGACCAAGGTGAAGGACTATGAGAAGAGCTGGTCGATTTTCGGACGCAAGGACCTTGCGGGCAAGATGATCATGCTCGACGACATGCGAGAGGTCATGGGTGATGCCCTCGCCCATCTCGGATACTCCGTCAACTCAGTGAAGGACACGGAACTTGCCGCTGCGGAAAAACTCATCAACGAGGGCTGGAAGCCGAACCTCCTCAAGTTCGATGCCGAGGCCTTCGCCAAGAACTTTGCCTCGGGCGACGCCTGGGTTGTCCAGGGTTACGCCGAAAGCGTCTTTGCCGAAGTCGATACTGCCAAGCGCGGCGATGTCGATTTCTTCATCCCGGCTGAGGGTGGACCGATGTACATCGACTCCATGGTCATCCTGAAGGGCTCGAAGAGCCAGGACCTGGCCCTCAAATTCATCGACTGGATCCACAAACCCGCCAATTATGCCGAATTTGTCGATGCCTTCGGCTTCCCCTCGACGGTCAACGCCGCAGCGCGGAGCCTCAAGAAGGGCGACATGTGGTACAAGGTCGAGGACCTGGCCACGTGCGAGACCAAGGATGACCTGGGTGCTGACCTCGAAAAATACAACAAGATCTGGCAGGAGATCCGGGTCGGACTCTGAGAGGTTCCTGATGTCGGGCTG
>JBAXTA010000312.1:0-5152 GCA_037130415.1 Spirochaetota bacterium | reverse complement strand
GATCAGAAGCTGCCGAAGCGGGCGAAGGGCCAGTAGCGGAGCAGGGCCTTCGCGGCGAAGTGCCGCTGCGTTATCGGACCCCAGGTCCGCGAGTCGGAGGAGGATCCCCGCATGTCGGAAGCAACGAAGTACTCGTCCCGCGAAAGGATGCGCTGCGGGAGAAAGCCCGAGAGTGGGTAATCGGTTTTCCATCCGGGAGGAAGCGATGGCTTGTCAATGTCATAGCGCTGCGAGGAGAATTCGAATTCAGTCAGGGCGTGATTGCTGCCCTGTGGCCTTACCATGAAAACATAGGCGTTCATCGAAACCTCGTCGCCAGGAATCGCGATGACCCGGACAAGGAAGGGACCTGCAACCTCCCTGCCAGGCTCCGGGGCTGCGATGGAGAGTCGCTGGAAGCTAACAAAGCGTATGAATGCATCGGCAACTGTCCTGAGGATTCCCGTACGTAGCTCGAACGAAGGGCGCACAAGCACGAGGTCCCCCCGCTGGGGCTTGACCATCGCTGGCAGCTTGCCGAAAAAGCTATCGGGACCGAAGGGAAGCGGACTCAGAAGAAGCATGTCACCAGGTTGCATCGTGGGGACCATCGACTTCGATGTAACCACGCTGGTCTCCAGAAATACGGACACGACAAGTTCATAACACAGGAAGACCGCAAAAAAGATCCGCGCCCTCACAAAAAGGCGGCGCCGACCTTCCACGGTTTCGGTATATGATCTCCTGGGGAACATGCTCACGGTTGCATTCCTCGCGAAGACTAGCATGAAGGCCTCGCGTTGACAAGCGGAACCACCCTTCCTATAGTTGGACTTTCCCGGAGGCTAGATGATTCCCGAAGGCGTGAAGGTCGTAGCCATGAATAGGCGCGCCCGCTTTGATTACTCGGTGGAGGAGTGCTTTGAGGCTGGCATCGTGCTCCTCGGCTCCGAAGTAAAATCCGTTAAAGATGGCCGCATTTCCTTTCCCGATGCCTTCGGTGAGGTGCATGAGGGAGCTGTCTGGCTCAGGAACTTCGCCATAGCGGAATACACTTTTTCATCGATTTTCAACCATGATCCGGAGAGGAAGAAAAAGCTCCTCCTCCACGCACGGGAGATCAAACGCATCGACCGCCGCGTCCGGGAAAAAGGCTACACGCTCGTCCCACTGTCTGTATATCTGAAACATGGACTGATCAAGGTAGAGCTGGGCCTGTGCAAGGGGAAAAAACTCTACGACAAACGCTCGGACATCCGCGACAGGGAAATGGATCGCGACCTGCAAAGGGCATTCAGGCAGCGCGGTGAGGACTGAACGATGCGCATAACTGGAGGGAATCTCCGGAGCAGGAAGGTAGAGGTCCCGACTGGCCGGCTCGAGATCCGCCCCGCGATGGACATGATGCGCGAATCGATATTCTCCATCCTCGGAGACCTGTCGGGACTGTCATTCCTTGATCTTTTCTCGGGTTCGGGCATTCTCGGACTCGAAGCCTCCAGCCGGGGAGCGGATCCAGTGGCCTGCGTGGAGAAGGACCGCGAAAAGTTCCCGCTCCTCCTCAAGAACGTCGGCATAGCTGAACGGAGGATAGAATGCCACTGCATGCCGGCAGAGCGCTTTCTCCTTCGGAACCGCAGCGTGTTTTCGATAGTCTTTCTCGATCCGCCCTTTCCCTATGCCCATCGCCGGGAATTGCTCCAGAACCTGGCTGTCAACACAAGCCTGGCGCCTGGTGGCCTCGCGTTGATCCATTTCCCCCGAGAGGATAAATCGTTCGGGCAGGTTCAGGGCCTCACCCTGGAAGACGAGCGGGAATATGGACGGTCGATAGTCCGCTTCTACAGACGCGAATCAAGCGTGGACAAACCTGCTCCGGATCCGATTATCGCCGCTCAATGATCGAGAAAACGAAGCAGCACCTTGAGCCGTCTGTCACGGGATGCTCCCTCTCGAACCTGCGCTTGCGAACCCTTCGGAGCAGGCACGGCGCGAAGCTGCGCTACCAGATCCTTGATGCCGCCAATGACGCTTTGACGCGCCATGTTTGTCGATTCCACTTTTTCCTCCGCCCTAAATCAAGATATCGCGGAATGCCGGAGATACAAGGTCTGGCTGCCTCCACGGAAAGTGATTGCCAAAATCAGGGAGCCATGACTATAGTCAAGGTACGGCCATCAAAATGAAGCAGAGGATCTTCGATCGTTTCGCTGAGACGGGACTCATCAAGTCAGCTGACTTGCCGGCGCAAGGACTCGCGGGGGTAGACCGCGTGAGGCTTATTCGTCGCGGAAATGAGTATTTCAATTCAGGCGACATCGAGACTGCGAGGAGGGTTTTCCAGACTACTGGGTATTCAGACGGGCTTATCCGTGTAGGAGACCGATATATCGAGGCGCGACGACCGGTCGATGCCCTCAAGATGTACTGGCTCGCCCATGACAGAAAGCGTTCAGAACCCCTGGTCGAGAAAGCCGTTCTAGCTATCAGAAGACTCCTCTCGGAAGAGGAAAAAGATGAGTGATACAGCTTCGCAGGAAAACACGGGCTTCGAGTCTGGTTCGCTCAGGGAAACCAATCCAGAGCTGGCCGAGATTGCAGATCTTTCCAAAAAGGGCTATCAGTACCTGAAGGAAAACAGGGTCGATGATGCGGAAGAATGCTTTGCCCGCATCCTTGAAAAGGATAGGGAGAACAATTACGCGCTGGTCGGCCTCGGCGATGCTGCCCGCAAGCGGGGCGTTTACCGCGATGCGGTAGACCACTATAAAAAGTGCCTTGTCTACCACCCCGGAAACAACTACGCGCTGTTCGGCCTGGCTGATTGCTACAAGGCCCTCAACCAATACCAGAAAGCCATCGAGATCTGGGAGCAGTATCTCCTTCATGATAACAAGAACATAACGGTACTCACCCGCGTAGCCGATGCCTATCGCAAGGTCCGCGACTTCCGTAAGTCCAAGGCTATCTACCTCCGTGTACTTGAAATGGAAGCAGACAATCCCTATGCCCTCATTGGCCTCGGCCACCTTCACTACGACTTCAAGGAATACAAGGACGCGCTGGGCTACTGGCAGCGTATGGTCGAGTTGCAGGGAGAGGCAGTGGATATCCGCGTCCTGACCTCGATCGGGAACTGCTACAGGAAACTCAAGCAATTTGAATTTGGCGTCGATCCCTTCACCAAGGCCCTGGCCAAGGAAAACGAGAACTTCTACGCCCTCTTCGGCCTGGCTGACTGCCATCGAGGCCTAGGCCAGCCAGACAAGGCCCTCGACTACTGGAAGCGGATTCTTGACAAGGATTCCAGGAACAAGGTGATCCTGACGCGTGCGGGCGATGCCTACAGGAACCTCGGTCAATACGAGAGCGCTGCCGAGTACTACGAGCGAGCCCTCAACATCGAGTTCGATGTCTACGCCGTCCTCGGACTCTCGATGATCGCCCGGCTTCAAGGAAAGTTCCAGGACGCGATAATTTCGCTCAAGAAGCTTATCCAGAATGACCCGAAGAACTATCGCCTCTATCTTGAACTTGCCCAGTGCCACCTCGCCATGGGCGAAAAGCAGAAAGCCCTCGAAGCGCTTATGGATTTCCAGCACCTTGGCATCAGGAACGTTTACGTTCAGGACGCCGTAACAAGGCTTTCGCGACCCTGAGTTCGAGACGCCGCAGCCGCGACTCAGCGCTTTCACGCTGCGATCGGGTCGCGGCCAGGGCAAGGGCTTCCTTTGCCGACGAGAGGGCGACCGAAAGGTCGCCCTCCTCTTTTTCTGCAATGACCGATGACTCCATGTGAAGCGCCCAGCTTCCCTCCAGTCCCGAAAGCGCGTTTCGCGCTTCGGAACCTCGATGGCTAGCCCGGAGCAGGCGCGAAAGGAACAAGGCGCTTCGATGATCTCCACCTGCAGCAGCTGCATGCAGGAGGGGTTCGCTTTCCGCTATCCGTCCTGTGGCGACAAGAATCCGTGCGAGTAGAAAACGATCCACGGAAAGGCCTTTGGCATAATCCTGCGGTCGAGTGAAGATCTTGTTGGCCATGGCCAAAAGGGCGACCAGACGCTCGACATCGAGGAGATTGTGCGTGATGACCTGGGGAAGCAGAGGGTGGAGTCCCGACTTCAGCGAGGAAAGCCAGATTTCAGGAATATCCCCGCCGGGGACATCCCCGATGCGCTCGAGCCCCAGAACGCCTCTTTCAAGGAGCCCGAGGGAGGCACCACCGAGTTTGGAGCGCCAGAGCCTTCGGCCAGTCATCAGGAAGTCAATGTGGAGGACGGGTTCTGAAAAGCGGAGCCCCTGCATGAGGCAGCGCGTGCGAAGGAGCGGAACATCGAAGGCCTTGCCATTGTGGCTAACCAGGAAAGGCGTGGGTCCCAAAGCTGAGAGCAGCGCCTGGAGATAGGTGGCCTCTCCCGGATAATCAGCAAGGAAGAACTGCTCGAGAACAAGGCTGCCGTCCTCGGGGCGAGCGACCGTCGCGAGGAAGGCTGTGGTTCCTGCCCCTCCTGAGAGGCCGGTCGTTTCGAGATCGAAAAAACGGAGATGGCGAATGTCGACGTTCATCCGGTTCTCCGGCCTTTCCAGGACTGAAGAAAGGGAGTGCCTGGCCAAGCGAACGACAAAGGGACCCGCGTCGAGGAGGGCTGGGAGAGGGGCAAGGGGGCTGGTTACCCGGCGCCGGTATGCGTGGGGGGCTATCCTGTCCCAGAGCGCGAGAAAGTCCGGCCGGTCAGGCCCAGCAAGGTCTTCCCTCGGGCTCGACAATGATGAAGCAGAAGCCCGTGATTCTCGAAGGCGCTTGAGCCGCAATGAGAGGGAAGCTGCCATCAGAGCTCCCCGGTATCCAGCCCACCAAGAACAGCCAGGAAGTGCCGAATCCTCAGTTTCAGGTCCCTGCCGCGGACCAGGGGTTGCGGGCCTGAGCCCGGAACGTGATCGACCCCGATGCAGGAGGGGCAACCATCAGAGCAGCCGCAGGATCCGAGCCTTTCTCGCGCCGCTGCGATGACCACATCAAGTTTGTCCACCAGGCCCTCGGCAAGTCCGGTGCCTCCCGGATAGCGGTCATAGATGAAGATGGCCGGCGCGTCGAAGTGGGGATCGCGTACCCGCTCCGAAAGGCCCAGGTCCCTGGGGTCGCACATGAGGAAGACCGGTGCTATATCCCGGA
>JBAXTA010000311.1:0-5158 GCA_037130415.1 Spirochaetota bacterium | reverse complement strand
CTGCACGGCCGTTGCGAAGGGTTTGCCGCTGGAGCCACGGAGTTCCCCGGATCGGACCCTTCGCGCGAATTGGGCAGTCTTCTGGCGCTCGCCCTCGTAGAAGGCGCGGAAGTCGCGGCCCTCTCGGACAATCTTGCCAGCCAGCTCGCCGCGCGCAAGATGGTGGAGGACCATGCGCTTTTCTCCGGGATTCATCACCTCGCCCTTGGCGAGGAGACTGAACTTTGCCACAAGTTCCTGCTCGGCCGCAAACTCGGCGAACAGCGACAGGAGGCTCCCATCGACGGCTGTTGCCGCGTAGTTGAAGGCCAGTCCTCCGCCCATCGGCAGCTGGCAGGACGCGACGCGCCTTGAGTCCAGAAGCGATCCGAGGCTCGGAGCCTTTGTCGCAACGAGTCTTTTCCCCGCCGCCGTCGCATCGAAATCCAGGAATCGAACCATGTTCCCCCCCATTTTTCAGGACCTGGGAACATAGTACCCCTGCCGGGGCCCTTCATCAACCGCGCCGTGGACCCCGCCCGGGGGGAGCAGCCCGGGGCAGCAGCCCGGGGCAGGAACCCTTGGCCGGCCCCCGGGTCAGCTTGGGCGAATCCTGGAGGGGTCGTGCTCAATCCCTTCAAGAAACAACCGAAGTATTAAGATGCGGAGGATGCTCTATGGGTAGCAAGATCAGTCCCGTCGAAAGGGATCTCATTCTGGAAGCGACCAGGAAGGAACAGTCTCTGGTGATGCTCCACGCTCCTGGAAGGAGCTGGGAGACCCGGCTTGCGGGAATCGATGCTGTGGCCGTCGTCTTTGGAAGGGGTCACGAGATCCCGCCCAGGTTCCTGCCCGGAGAACGCATCACAGCCCGCATCAGTCACCTGGGTCAGGAGTTCGCCTTCGACTCGACCCTCCACAAGTCCATGGGTCACCTCATTTCCTTGCTTAAGCCCGAGGCTCTCTGGAGGGGGCTCGAGCGTCGCTGGCCCCGGCTGGCAGGTCCCAAGGGGCTTACTGTCGACCTTCTCCTGCCCGATGCAAAATTGTCTGAGCACGTCCTGAAGAGCGAGGTATTCCGTGATCCTGGGCAGCCGGGCGAGACTGGAGGGCTCGACCTTTCGAGCCTCGAAGCCCTCGTGGCGGATTTCCGGAAAAAAGCGGCCACGCTGTCCTCAAGCGCAGCCCTCCACATGCTCAGGGAGGATTCGAGTCCGCCAAGCTGCGCTGAGGAGATCGCGGGCCTCCTCGGGCGCATGCTCTTCGTGCCCTCCACGCTGGGCGATCCCTTTCCTGTCAAGTCGCCCTACGACGACGACCGCCTTATCATCCGCGAGATGCTGCAGTCTCGCCAATGGCTCACCTCGGGCGAGCACGCCGCCCGCTTTGCCGCCTTTCTCCGCGATCTTGCGGAGGAAGGGACAGCCTCGTTCGTCATTTCTCCCGTTGTTTACAATTGCAGCGTCATTGGCTTTGTCCACCTCCACAACGGGACCGAGCGGGCCCATCCCCTGGATCGGGCTGCCCTCGACCTGGCCTGGTCCTTTTCGCGGCACTTTGCCTCCTTCCTGAAGCATCATGGCTACTTTCGCAGTCAAGAGGGCTTCAGTGCAGAGCGCGCCGAGGTGCTCGACGCGACGCCTGTCGGGCTCCGGGTATCGCTAGGCGCGCATACGCCTCGTTTGGACCTCGGCTCGCGTTTTGACTTGAGGCTCGCCTTTCCGAAGGGCAAGCTGTCCTGCATGGCCCTGATCGCGCGCCACTACGAGGTCGATGGCCGCAACCAGTACGGACTCGCTCTCGAGGGGCTGCCCTTGAATACGGTCAACGCGCTGGCCTTCGGATACTATGGGCGGCCAGAACTTGCCCTTGCCTCGGGGGAGCAGGCGAGTGGGTATTGACGAGTACAAGCGTGTCGCCTTCGGTGTTCTCATGGACCCCCGAACCATCGCTGTCGCCATCGCGGTCCTGGCTATCTGGGGCCTGTTCCGTTTTGTCGGCGTGATCTCGCAGCGCAAGCCCTCCGCCCCGAAAGTGAAAAAGGTAAAGGCTCCCAAGGCTCCAAAAGCGCCGAAGGCGAAGAAGGGCGAGGCGGAATCGGAAATCGAGGACGATGAGGAACCTGGAGGTGGAGGTTCGAGGCGGCGCTGAGACTGCCACCCGCTTCCAGTGGAGCCTGTCCTCCCAGGGGAAGCCCTTGAGCACGCGGATCCTTCCAAGCCTGATCAGGGCCTTAAGGGCTTCCGCAACTTCGGCGCGATGCCAGGTTGAAAGGGAGGCTGCCCCGGGCACGAGGGGAGGGTCGAGGCCGCGCTCCCCCCGGAGGCGGGCGATGGCAGTGGACTCATCGAAGCGCCGCGGATTCGCCCGCAGGAAGGACCTGATTGCCTCTTCTCCCTCGGGTTCCTCAATCGCCTCGCCGGAACAGCGGTCGCAGCCCGAGCAGCTGCCCTCGGGTACTGCTCCCAGAAGGGCGAGGAGGGCTTCCCGTCGGCAGCCCGAAGTCGATGTCGCGTAAGCTTCCAAGGCCGCTGCCCGGACGCTTCGCTCTTTGGTTTCCCTTCCACCTTCCCCTGCGGCCCCTGCCGCCGCCTCCCCGCTGCTGGAACCCTCCCCTCGCGCCCGCCCAAGGACGCCGCGGAGGAGTATTGCCCGCGACTGCCCCCCGTCGCGGCCGGCCCGCCCCGATTCCTGGAGGTAGGCCTCGACCGTGGCCGGCGCCTCCCAGTGGATCACCGTGCGAATATTCTTTTTGTCGACGCCCATGCCGTATGCACAGGTCGCCACCAGAACCCCCTCGCTGCTGGCCAGGAACCAGGCTTCGATCCTTCGCTTTTCCTCCGGGGCAAGGCCCGCGTGGTAGAAGCGCGCGTCGAGACCCGCCTGGTCGAGGCGGAGCCGGGAAGCGAGGTTCTCGACCCCACGCCTCGAGCCGGCGAAGATGATCAGGGGTTTTTCCGACTCTGCGACGAGGCGCGCGAGGCTACGCTGCTTCGACAGTGTTGGTACGACCGAGTAGACGATGTTCGGCCGGTCGGGATTGCCCGCCAGGAGGCGCCAGGCCGCGTCCCCGAAGAGGCTTGCGGCGGTGGCTTCCAGCACCGCCGGGCCGGCGGTCGCGGTAAAGGCGGTGATGGCCCGGGGCTTCAGTTCGCGTGCGATGCGGCCGACCTCGAGGTAGGCGGGCCTGAAGCTTGCGCCCCATTCCGAGACGCAGTGTGCCTCGTCTATGGCCAGGTGGGCGATGCCGAGTCCGGCCAGCTCGCCAGCAAGTTTGCCTTTTTCAAGGACCTCGGGGTTGGCAATCGCAATCCTGGTTTCGCCCGAGGCGAGGGAGGAGAGGGCATTTCTGCGCTCCGCCGCTGACTGGCCGCCGCGGAAGGTCACCGAGGGGATGCCTTGCTCCTGGAGGCGCCGCCGCTGGTCTTCCATCAGCGCGAGGAGGGGATAGAGCACGAGGGTAGGGCCTTCGAGGAGGAGGGCCGGTACCTGGAAGCAGAGGGACTTGCCCGCACCGGTGGGCAGGACGACGACCTGGCGCGGCGGCGGCCTGTCAAATGCTTCTTCAGCATTGTGATGATTGTCGCCGGGATCGGCAGGCGCGACCTGCTCTGTGGCTGGCAAGGATGCCGCCTCCAGGATGTTGGCCATCACGAGGCGTTGGATGGGGAAAAGCCAGGGGATGCCAAAGCGTTCGCGGGCGGTTTCGGCCACGGGGTCGGGCAGGGGGCTGGCCGGGGGCTCAGGCAGGGGTTCAGCCGGCGCCTCGGGGGGGCTCGCCAGGTGTCGGATCGATGTTCTAGTGGTTTCCATGCTGACAGTACGCCCGCTTGACGTCGCTGCGATTGCGTTCGCGGGAGGAATTCCGCCAGGGTTCTGGCTGATTGCCTTGGCGTGCGATATAGGCTTGTTCAAGGGTTTTGCGAAGCGCTGGCATGTTGGCAACCCAAAGAGCATGTTGCTGCTCTTCCATGGAGGCTCCTCGATGAAACGCGGCCGAATCGTACTTTCTTTCGTTCTGGTCATTGCAGCAGCTGTCGCGATGGCCCAGACCCAGACCCTCAGTGCCGAGCAAAAGTCCAAGGTCGAAGCCTGGCTTGTGAAATACCAGAGCCTTGGTAGCGATTCCACGGTAATTGCCGCTGTCAAAGCCTTCAATGCCCAGCCTCCAGCAGAGCTCAGCGGCATGACCCAGGACAAATGGGCAGCGCTGGGCTCCCTGAGTCCAGAAGTCCGGAACCTCTCCAAAAATGCGCTCGCGGAGTATCTCAAGGCCAAGCGCGAGCCCGTCATCGCCGAGCTCTTTGTCTCGGGAGCCACTGGCACAAAGGTCGCCTTCTTTGGCAAGACGACGAGCTGGAACCACTCGGGCAAGCCCAAGCACGATGTGCCCATGTCCGGGAAGACCTGGATTGGTCCCCCCGAACTCGATGAGTCTTCAGGAAGGATCACAGTCCAGATCTCCTTCCCCATCCTGGACGGCAAGAAAGCCATAGGGACAATGGTCATCGGCCTCGACGTCGCCAAGCTCTAGAAAGGAAACACGCGCCTCTGCCGTGATCGCCGACCGTGACCGAAGGCGATCTCGCGAGGCGGGCGGATACCGCTCCGACGGCAGCGCCGAGATCCGCGAGGGTCGCGACTGCGGTCGATTCCTTCATCGGGCGGCTTGTGGGCTGCCAGGGACTGGCTCCGTGACTCCCGGATGGCCATCCGGCACGACCTTTCCTTACTAACTATGAATGTCGGCGCCTTCACGGACATCCCGGGCCTGCGCCTCGTGGAGCTTGTCCGGTAGGTCGCGCGATGGAGGCTGTCGGGAGCTGTTCCCCCGGGGTCCCGAGGGCGCATCAGCGTAACGCTTTTGCGTCTTTGAGGAAAGCTTATTTGCATCTTATTTTTTTCCTTATGAACGATGTGCGGTGGCCTGGGGTCTGATCCCCAGGGTTGTCAGGATTGTCGCACCGGTGCGACAATTCAGTCTTCCAGAATGTCCTCGATTGCTGATTCAATTTCTGTCGAAGGCATGGAAGGATCAACTCGCTCGAAAAGCAGGGCGATTTTCAGATCCCGTGCATGTTGTCCCAGCGCTTTCGAGTTGATGGCATTGATTCCTTCAGTAATATAACGCCAGAGTTCTATCCTGCAGAATCCCGTCAACACCGACAAACGTCGACAG
>JBAXTA010000310.1:0-5317 GCA_037130415.1 Spirochaetota bacterium | reverse complement strand
TGGCGAAAACCCGTTCAAATCCCAAAATCACTGGTTTTCAGACCGACAGGCTGCTGGCCTTGAGATTAGGTTGGCACACATCATGTCAGTACCATTTTCATACGGTTTTCGCCGCCTGCTTCCGGATCCGTTCTGACCGCGGAAACGGCGCCGGGTAGGGCGGAACGGAGAATGATGGCGAACCTCAATATGGCAGGTTCGGGTACGCCCCTGCCAAAGCCTCAGTCGACCACGCAATGGGCGGCGACCGCGGCGACGACGGACTTGACGACGCTTGTCATGAACTCAAAATCGATCGTGTCGGGTGTGTCGTATGCCGTGTGGTAGGGACTTTCACCGCGCATGGCTCCCGTATCCGTGATGAAAAGCGCCGGAACGCCCCGGCTCCAGAAGGCAGTGTGGTCGCTCACGAGGAGCGGAGTAAGGAGGGGATTCGACTGCAGATTGGCATCCGCTGACTGGGCGTAGGTCTTGAGTCCCGCACCGTGATCCCGCGCCGCTCCAAGCATGTCGAGCACAAGCGGGCGCGATTCGGAGGAACCGAAAAAGGCGATAAAATCTCCAGTTGACGGCATCCCGAAAAGTTCCCCCGCAAGTGGCAATAGTTTTTCGACAGGAGATGTGTAGCCAATCATCTCGAGGTTGAACACCGAATCCGGCAATTGCGATTCATTCAGGCTCTTCACGTAGGCGTAGGAGCCGACAAGCTCATCTTCCTCGAAACAGAAGATGACGAAACGGAGATCGCGCCGCAGGTTCGCGCCACCCAGCACGCGCGCTATTTCGAGAGCACCCTCGCATCCAGAGCCATTGTCATCCGCGCCGGGTGAATTGGGAACGGTGTCATAGTGGGCTGTGACCAGCACAGGCCTAAGCGAGGGATCTGTCCCTGCCTTGTCGGCGATAATGTTGTACATAGTGAAGGGTCCTGGGAGCATCGCCCAGCCAGACCCCTCCACATGGTTCCAGAGCTTCTGCCGACTGACCGCCTGCTCTGTGATCTCAAAACCAGCGGCTAAAAAGGCCGTTTTGATGTCCAATCGGGCCTTCTCCACGTTTTCGGGGCTATCCAGAAGGTGTCTAGGCGCGGCGAAAAGGGCGGAGAGTTCCGCGCGGAGGCGATCCTCGCTCACGAGCGATGCGAGGCCCTCGATCCTGGTTCTCTGTGCAGCATCCAATGTCGTGGCCGCTGGTTGGTAGCAAGCAGAAAGCAAGCAGACCGCAGGAAGGGCGAGAAGCGTGAGAACAGGTCCTTTTGCCTGCCGCAACAGTCGGCTCATCCGATAACCCTTCATTGCTGCATCCTTTCAGTCGAGACGAAACCGGGGTCCAAGTCTGAGAAGATCGACAGAGAGGAACAATGATCCCCTGTCATAGATGTCGGGCCGTCCCAGAGGCAGGAGAGTGCCATACCGCAATTCGAGGGCGGAGATCTCGACATCGATGGAGGCGAGGGTGCCGAAACCTGGTGATATATGGAAGCGTAAAGGCGCCAGGACAAAAAAGACGCTCGAGAAATCCCTGCCGCTCACATCCTTCCTGTACCACGCACCTGCGATGCCAAGTCCCACAGCAGGCGCGAACCAGCCCGTGGATTTTGTGAGAGCCAGCTCTCCCGACAGGAACCCCGAACTCGTCATGTTCTCCTGTCCCTGCTCGATCCCCGTGTCCCGCCAGACAAAAGCAAGCTCAAGGGGACCGTATCTCAGGTCCACCCGCGGGGATAGAATATTCTGCATCACGCTTCTGCCGAAGACGCCATAGTGAAATGCGTCGCTTATGCCCACGGATAAAGGCGAGGGTTTTTCTGATTCCTGGGCAGAAGCCGCCACGGAAGCCAGGAGGAAAACCAGTGAAACAAGCACCTTGATTAATTGGCTAGCCATGAGTCACCACCGATAGCTCAATTGAAAAAGCATCGCCTCGAAGCGATAGATCGTACCGTAGCCCCACAAACCCATTCCTGCGGAACAACCCAGCCAGGACATGACTGCGTCGCCTGTGTAGATGCGCAGAGGATCGATGCGCAGAACCACATAGGCTTGCGGAATAGGAGGAGGTATCGCGGCTTTTGTTGCGGAAAAGAAATAGTCACCAGCATCCAGAAGAAACCCAACGCCGACGCGAGGACGCCAGGCACCCGATGGAAACGGCTTGTACATACCCGAGGCTTCGAGGGAAAGGACCTGCCCCACGAAAGCACCGATGGATACTGTTGTGTCCACATCGAAGCATCCCCCGGCAAAGGGAAGCTTGGTGGAGGCTGTCAGTCCCAGGCATGGAGCGAGCCTCGTGGAGAAAGGGCCCCGCTCGAGGACCAAGCCCACTCTCACTCCTGCATCGAAGACGGATTGAACGCCGGAATCGCCGTGCCAGACACCATCGGCGCTGACAGAGTCCGAAGCGGAGAAGTCGACACGCTGACCGGACGGAATCGAATCGAATCCAGTCGCACCGATCGGAATTACCATCAGCAGGAGAATTGCACTTGGCATGAGTCGGTGTTTCCCCATGCCGCCCTTCAATCGACGCATGGCCCGAAGTCGCAATAGGCCGTTGCCGTGGACTTGAACCATTTTGTCCGGGATTCCCCGGATGATCTGCGATTTATGCCAGGCATCGGAATCTCTCCATCTTCGGCCCTGAATATTTCGTACCAAGACTTTGCATCAAGCCAGCCCATGGTAGCCAAACAGCCATGGGCATAGTTTCAACTGCCATTCCAAGCGTGTCCTTCAGATATGTCCGGGATTCCCCAGATAGCTGGCGATTCTTGCCTAATCTGGAAATACCTCCATCCCTAGCCCCAATTCTACTTGACCACGCCCAATCGTCAAGACCGTTCTGGATCAGAATCATCCTGGAATCCCCTCCCCTAAAGCTATGCTCACGCATTCCCACGATATTCCTCCCTGTCTTATGCCAAAGTCCGACAGGTCTCCCTTGAACATGAGGTCAGGCCAAACCTTGCACCTCCCTTGCTACCCGGTTTGCTCTACGAGTAGCCTGAGCCTTCCTATCCTCCTGAGAATGCAAGCGAACAACTCTCGCGACACGGCGACCTCGGCCAGTTTGAAGATCACGTATCGGGCATGGGAAACGACCTTGGCGCCGATCTTGATCACCTTCTCCCGCAAGGTCGTCATCGTGCAGTGCCGAACGCTCTTCGGCAACGCCACCTGCCTAAAGAAGTTTCCAAGGTTGTAGGCAAGGGCGAAAAGCTGCAACCGCACCTTGTTGTCTGCGAAGTCATGGCACTCCTTGAGTTGGTCTCCGCAATGGAAGCAAGTGATCTCGGCTTTCATCTTAAATGCTCCGAAGCGCATGGTAATTCAATTGCGATTCTTTCGCCATGCTTCCCGCAGACCCACCCATCACCCCGTCATAAAAGCATGACACCGGTGAATCCCATCCTGGAGCCCAAGGAGCGGGCAACGTCTCAAGGGTCGCTCGGCCTCCCTCCGCCGCCACTGGAAGCGCGGAACCGAGGAGGCTAAGCTTGGACGCAGGAAGCCTTGGCGCTCCCTATGGAGGTCATATTTTGGAGAGTGAAAAAGGTTCCACCGTCCTCTTTCTGACCAGGGTCGCGATCGTCCACTTCATCACCTACTTCATCGCAGGATTGATCGCCTCGCGAGCCTTCGACTATAAGAATATCTTCACCCTGCCCATCATCCGCGACTACATGCTTCCTTACGGCTCACCGACTTTGACCTGGGGACCCTTCCTCCAGCCCATACGCGGCATCGTCCTCGGTCTCGCGATCCTGCCCTTCCGCGATTTCCTCGGGGAGAAGCGTTTGGGATGGCTCTATCTGTGGCTGGTTTTCGTATGCTTCGGCATTTTCGGCACTCCCGCCGCCTCCCCTGCCTCGATGGAGGGAATCCTCTATTCCCGCCTTCCCCTCTGGTACCACATCATCGGGCTGCCGGAGATACTCCTTCAGACCCTGGCGTTCAGCTGGCTCACGCACTTCTACCTGCGCCACCCGAAAGGCATCGTGAGCGCCTTGCCTCCCGTCTTCGGCACCATCCTCCAGTCCCTCGCGGGGGCATGTTTCGCCTTCGTGGGCTACGCGATCGTTTCCATCTGCTTCGCCCTCGCCACCGGGGTAAGGATCGAGACTTCGGGGGACTCGATGAGCCTGCGGACGCAGGGCATGTTCATCCTTCCCTTGCTGCTCAATGCCGCGCTCATTTTCGCGAGCGGCATCGGCAAGTTCCGGCCATCCGGCAATCGGGGATTCGCCTTCCTCTCCCTGACCTCCTACGCGAGCAACGCCGCGGCGATCGCGGCCTATCAGGCCCTCTTCCTCGGCGGTCCGTCCCTGCTCTACGCGCTCGTAGCCCCGATAGTGCCCGCCGTGATCACAGCCTACGTGGCGCGGCCCGTTGCGCGGACGGCATAGCGGAAGAATCCTTTCAACTGCCTTTTACAAACGCAGAGGCAATCGCATACCCATAGGCCACCGTCCGGGAGGCGTTCACACCGGTGAAGTAAGTGTCGTGGAGCAAGGCACTACCGGCATCCTGTACCTGGGAAAAGCCGCGCTGCTCCAGGAATTCGGTGACTTTTCCTACGGGGATGCCAAATACCAGCGATTCGCCGCTGAGCCAGCGTTTGTTGCGCATGTTATCTACTTCGCCGCGCTGGATGGTGCCATCAAGCAGGGTCGGGTACATGTAATCGAAGATGACCGAACTGCCAGGGGCCGGAGTGGTTGGCGATGAAGGCCAGAGTGCCATCCACCGCTGCGGGGGCCAGGTATTGTGTCACACCCTGCCAGATGAAGAGCGTTTTTCGCGTTTCGTCGTAGCTACATTCACGCAAGCGGGTTTCCAGCGTCTGGGTGTTGAAATCAATGAATGATAGTAAAAATTATAGCCGCCCGTCTGCCTTGCAGCCACATCCGCGAGTGATAGGAAAAATTATAGCCCCCCGCCAACGCTGAAGTCTCGTCGAAGGCTCCAGCCCCCCCCCTGCGGAGCCAGATTCGTCGCTCGGGCGCCGCCCGCCGCTGCCGGGCAGTCCATGGCGACCGTAAAATCGCTCGAAATCAGCCGTCTGGTCCGTTCTCCGAGCCCTCAGATTCCATCCGAGGGCAGACTACTCCCTGAAGGTCTGGCCGTCAGCAACGCCATTCTGGGCGTGAGAGCTGAACCAGAACCGCACTTCCCCGCGGCAGGGAGTCGGGATAGTGAACTGAGGAAAGGGTCCACCTCGTAGACCTTCGCCAGGAGGCGAACCTCGCCAAGCGCTTCGCGCCTGGCGCAGCCTTCTTTCGAGCAGCGGCCCCGACCTCGACAGCTTCGCCTTC
>JBAXTA010000031.1:0-22145 GCA_037130415.1 Spirochaetota bacterium | reverse complement strand
CGAGTCGGTCTACGCCCTCACCCAGGCAGGCTACGGGCAGACCACCTGCGTCGGCATTGGGGGCGACCCCGTCAACGGTACCAACTTCATCGACTGCCTCGAGGCCTTCAATGCCGATCCCAAGACCACCGGCATCGTGATGGTCGGCGAGATCGGCGGCAACAACGAGGAGAAGGCAGCAGCCTACATCAAGGCGAACATCAAGAAACCCGTAATTGGTTTTATCGCTGGAATCACCGCCCCGCCCGGCCGCCGCATGGGCCACGCCGGTGCCATCGTGAGCGGCAACTCGGGCACGGGGCAGGGCAAGCTCACGGCCTTCCGCGAGAACGGCATAGTCGTGTGCGAAAACCTCGGGGAGCTGGGGGCGATAGCGAAGAGGACCTTCGGGTAGGGATATCCGATCGATGAATGGGGGGTGGTTCCTTTGGCCTTCGGTCCCCTCGAAGTCAGGAATCCCTTTGCGTCGTAGGAGCCCCTCCATGAAGGATGTCTACGAAAGCCTCGCCCTCTTTCTCGACCGCCTGCCAGCCGGTTATCCGGCTGCGCCCGGCGGCGTGGAGCTCAGGATCCTCAGGAAGCTCTTCACTGCCCAGGAGGCGGCCCTCTTCGTGCACCTCAGCCTCCTGGCTGAGCGCGCGAGGGTCCTGGCTTTCCGGGCCAGGATGCCAGAGGCCGAGGTTTCCACCTTGCTCGACAGGATGGCCCGGAAGGGGCAGATCTCGGTGCACAGGGAAAGGGATGGCAGCGACAGCTTCTCGGTGAACCAGTACGTTGTCGGTTTCATGGAGGAGCAGGTCGACCGCTTTGACCGTGAGCTGGCAGAGCTTGCGGAGGAGTACAACCCGACCTTCTTCAAGGATGGCCCCTGGACCCGGGTTCCCCAGATACGGACAATCCCAATTGGGACGAGTATACCCCTCGAATACGCTGTCATGCCCTACGAGAGGGCCGAGGAGATCGTGCGCGCGCACAGCCGCTTCGCCGTCAGGAACTGTGTCTGCCGCCAGGAGCACGCGCTCCTGGGCGAGGGCTGCGGCAAGCCCCTCGACATGTGCCTGTCCTTCGATGATGGGGCCGACGCCTCGGTGGCTTCCGGCCGGGCGCGCGCTATCTCGAGACAGGAGGCTCTCGATATATTCAAGCGCGCCGACGAGGCAGGCCTGGTCCTCCAGCCATCCAACTCCCGGGACCCGATCTTCATCTGTGCCTGCTGCGGCTGCTGCTGCGGCGTTCTCCGCGGAATCAGGCAGTTTGACAAGCCGGCCGACCTCGTGGCCAATGCCTTCATAGTTGCTCACGATGCGGATTCCTGCACGACCTGCGGGGTCTGCCTCGAGCGCTGCCAGATGGATGCGATCACACTGGTCGGTGGGGCAATCTCCCTGAACGCAGACCGCTGCATAGGCTGCGGCCTTTGCGTCAGCAGCTGCGCTCCAGGGGCCATGAAACTACGCCGGAAGGCCACGTCCCCTGCCATCCCCAGGGATACTGTGAGCAACTACCTTAAGTTGGCTTCCGCCAGGAGCCGGCTCGGCATGCTCCGCATGGCGGGTATGGTGGTCAAATCGAAGGTGGACCGCATCCTTTCGTGGTGTTGAAGCCCTGGCGCGTGGCCTCTCCTTCGTCCCGAGCAAGGCCAGGCCTTCCCCTATGCCACCGGGACCATCAGAGTACATACTGTCCTTAGGGGGAAGTCATGCGGGTTTGCCTTGTTTACATTCCGGCGGGAGACGCAGGGGCGATCGCCTCCATGGCGAAGGCCATGGCGAGGGCCTTCGAGGCGCGGGGCCATGAAGTCGAGGTCCTCGAAGGCGCACGGGGAGTATCCCCCCGCTTCAGTGCTGCCGATTACCTGGTGCTGGGGGTCGATGGACTGGGTTTCCGGGGCAAGCTTCCACCCCGGCTGGCCGAACTCCTTGCCCAATCAGGCGGCATGACTGGAAAGCGCGGCATGGCCTTTGTGCGGAAACGAGGCTTCTTCGCTCACAAGACCCTCGCCCTCCTCATGAAAACCATGGAAGCCCAGGGCATGAACGTCAATTTTGGGGAATTGCTCGCATCGACCGCGGATGCAGAGGCTGCGGGTCGGGCGGCACCGGTGGAGCGGCCCCGACCGTGAATCTGGTGAAACCTCATTCCCGTACGGGAGTGAACGCAGTAGTTCAGACTATTCATTCCTTGACGGGAATATTGCACTGAAAGAATGCAGAGCATCAGCAGTGCCAAGGAGATCGGGACCCTGATCCGGGAGCGGAGGAAATCGCTGGGCTACACCCAGGCTCAGCTTGCTGCCCTTTGCGGCACGGGTACTCGTTTTGTATCCGATCTCGAGAACGGCAAGCCGACTATCGAGCTGGGGAAGACGCTTATGATAGCCAACTCCCTCGGTATCGATGTGATTGCTACACTCCGGGGTGAGGGGGCATGAGGCTAGCCGTCTGCCAGCTCGGGTTCATCCTGGGCTGGCTTGAGTCGACTTCCGACCGCGGAGTGATATTCAGATACGCTGAAGAGTGGCTTGGCCGCAGCGATGCCTGGGCACTTTCGCATTCCCTGCCACTCCGAAACCGCCCCTATTCCCAAGCAGCATGTCTGCCTTTTTTTTCTGGGCTTTTGCCCGATGGAGAACTCCGCCGTCGCCTGGCTGATTGGCGGCTTCGACACAGGTCCTCAAGCCTGCGTCGTATGGTTTTCCAGATCTTGCATGGAATGAGTTCATCATGATGCGCCTGGCATTGGCCCTCGGGATCATGCCTGACCGCTAGTACGAGTCGGATGGAGGTCCTGGCTTCAGCGCGCTTTCAATCTTCATCCGTGGAAACTGCCTGCGACCACTTGCCGCGATCGAAGGCATTGTTGACGCTGCGCTATTCACCATCCTGGCTGGGAACTGCGATGCCCACGGGAAGAACTTTTCCTTCCTCCGCCGTGGAGGGGAAATCACCGTTGCTCCTCTCTATGATCTTGTCTCGACCACCCACTATCCCGAACTGAGCCGGAAACTCTCGATGAGGGTGGGAAAGGAATGGTCAATTGATAGGATCGGGGAAGTGGAACTCGCTGGCCTGGCTGCCGACCTCGGAGTGCGGCCCCGCTTTGTGCGCGAGCGGCTCGAGAAGCCCATCGGTGGCTCCCCCGGGGCCTGGGAGGCGATTGGGGCGCTGCCGGAACTTGAGGAGCACTCGGAGCGGCAACCTTGCCCGGCAAGCCCGCACGCCCGTTTTTCCACTCCGAGAAATTGAGCCTGGATCGGCCCTCGTTGACATCATGGGCGACGAGCCAGGAGACCGGGGCCACATTGCTGTACCAGGGCGAAGTTGGCCAGGGCGCCCACGAGGGCGACGGGGACAAGCTTTATGGTCATGAGGGACTCCGGGGAAGGGTTGGACAGGCGGGTCATTGCCTACCCTGTCTCATAGTGTGATGGTTTCGGCGTGCACTGCCTGGAGCTCCTTGGTTTTGTGGCCTTCGCGCGGGGCCGGAACGCGGAACCCTCCGGCGGATCACGATATCCTTCGTGCCGCTTACTGCCAGTCCCCAGGCGAATCCAGAAGATTGGTGATTTGTTATAATCATAATTGTTGCGATACCCGCAATTCTCCCAGGCAGCAGCGGCTCCGCCATCCCCGGGTTGCCGGGTACGGGGAAAGGTCGCTTGCCGTGGCATCGGGCCTCCATAGAGCCTCCATCGGGCCACGGAAATTTGACAGACTGTTTTTCCCCCAATAGACTTAAGCCTCATGGAAAACCTTCTGCGCGTCCAGACCGAGGCCTTCACCCTCTTTATCATCGTCATACTCTGGTTCTCCGGCAACCGCCGCAGCTCGACGGAGAGCGTGGCGGGCTTTCTTGTGTTCAGGCTGTTCCTCGCCTCGACCGCAGCGATGCTCGTGATCGACGCAGTGAGCTGGCAGCTCGACGGCGTGCCGGGGAGCGCTGCCCGCCTCGCCCTCCACATCGATATCGTTCTGTACTATGCCTTGCATTCGGTTCCTGCGGCGCTCTTCATCCTCTACTCCGATTTCCAGGTATTCATGGACGACGCCCGTGTCAGGAAGCTCTCCCGGAGGCTCCTGCCCGTCCTCGCCCTGATGGCGCTTGCTGCGATTTCCTCCCCCCTCACGGGCCTTCTTTACGTCCTGGACGAGGGGAACCATTATGCGAGGGGGAGCGCTTACCTCTACTTCGTCGCCATCGAGTACGGACTTGTCGCGATTGGGCTCGGCCTTGTCATCGCCAACCGCCGCAGGGTGAAGGGCCGGGTGTTCTTTACCCTCCTCGCCTTTCCCCTTCCGATGGTCGCGGCCGGCATCGTCCAGATGCTTGTTTTCGGGTTGACCCTCCTCTGGCCGGCCACTGCGCTCTTTCTCCTGATGTCGAGCCTCAACATCGAGAACAGGCGCTCGAAGACCGACCATCTCACGGGAGCTGCCAACCGGAGGAGCCTCGACGAGGAACTTGATCGAAGGCTCGAGCAGAGCAAGCCGGGGAGCCCGCTCTGCGGCCTTCTTCTGGACCTCGACGACTTCAAAAGCATCAACGACCGCTTCGGGCACGAGGCCGGTGACCGTGCCCTCGAGGCGGCTGCCTCTATCCTTCTGGCCTCGGTTCGTGCTGACGATCTGGTCGCGCGCTTTGGTGGCGATGAATTCGTGCTGCTCTTTGAGGGAAAGGGCCCTGCGGGGGTGGAATCGCTGGTTACGCGCATCGAGGAAGGCTTCCGGCTCCATTCGGAGCAGCCAGGTCAGCCCTTCCGACTTGCGGCCAGCATCGGCAGGGCCTGTCGCGACCGGACGGAAAGTGCCGATGCTGCAGCCTTCCTGGCCGAACTCGACGCTGACATGTACGCGAGAAAGCGGCTCAGGAAGGGCGCTTGATCACCGGTCCTGGAGCCAGTCGTCTATCGCCGCAGGGATGTCCTCGGTAGCGAGGCTGCGCTTGTGGCGCTCAACCTTCGATTCCAGTCCCGTGAGTACCGGCGGCAGTGCAAGGCCCGCCTTTTCGGCTACGCGGACGAGGGTAGCGAACTCGCCTGAACTGCTGCCATGCCCGGACTCGGCGCCGATGGCCCTTGCCACCGTGCCCGCGAATTTGAAGGGGCTCGCGGTCGCGGTGATGACGGTCGGGTTGATGGTGCCCAGGGCGCGAAGGGCCGCTGCGGCTGTCGCGGTGTGGGGGTCGAGGAGGTAGCCGCTCTCGGAGAAGACGCGGCCGATCTCCTGGGAGGCTGCTTCGTCATCGACGGCGTAGCCACGGAAATCGGCGAAGGCCGCGCGTTCGGCGGCGGTCAGGGAATAGCGGCCTTCGCTTGCGAGGCTGGACATCAGCCCTGCCGTGCGCGTCGCGTCGCGGCCTGTGGCCTCGAAGAGGAGGCGTTCCACGTTGCTCGACACCAGGATGTCCATGGAGGGACTCGTGGTGACATGGAAGGCCCTGTTGCGGTCATAGCTCCCGGTTGTGAGGAAGTCCGCCAGCACGCGGTTGCGGTTGGTCGACACGAGGAAGTTCCCTATGGGCAGGCCCATGCGCCGGGCGTACCAGGCGGCCAGGACATTGCCGAAGTTGCCCGAGGGCACGGCGACGTCCATGAGGCCCGAGGGCCCCAGGAGTCCGGCCGCTCGAAGCTCCCGAAATGAATGTACGTAGTAGGATATCTGGGGAATGAGTCGTCCGACATTGATGGAATTGGCCGAACAGGGGGAGTAGCCTGCGGCAGCGAAGCGCGCACGCGCGGCGGGATCGACAAGGAGCTTCTTGGCGATGCGCTGGGCGTCGTCGAAGGTGCCCTTTACGCCAAGCACCAGGGAGTCGGGCGAATCGCGCGTCGTCATCTGGAGGCGCTGGACCTCGCTCACTCCCTCGGAGGGATAAAGGACGACAATGCGCAGCCCGGGCAGGCCCTCGAGGCCGGAGAGGGCAGCGGAACCCGTGTCCCCGGAGGTAGCCACAATTACGATGAGTTTCTCCCGCTGGCCGGAGACCTCCCTCGCCAGCGACAGGAGGGAACCGAAGAGGGTGAGGGCGATGTCCTTGAATGCAAGGGTGGGGCCGTGAAAGAGCTCAAGGACATGGAGGCCGCCCGCGTGGACGAGGGGGGCTACGGCCTCCGTGTCGAAGAGACAGGCCGCATGCTCCACGGAGCTGCGGAGTTTGTCCTCGGGCAGGCTTGAGAAAAAAGGCCTGATTACCCGGAACATGAGCTGGGGCCAGGACAGGGGGCCCTTCCGTAGCAGCTCGGGGTCGAGACGGGGAATCTCCACGGGAACGTAGAGACCCCCGTCCGGCGCCAGCCCCGCGAGGAGGGCGGTCGCGGCATCTACAGGAGGCAGGCTGTCCGAGGCGGACCGCGTGCTCCTGTAGGAAAGCGGAATCAGTGGGCTCCCTCCACTTCGAGGAAGCTCGTGGTGACCTCGGGAACGCGCTTTCCGAGCTCGATGTTGAGGAGGAAGAGGGCCTGCGACGAGCCTCCGAGGAGGTCGAGGTTCTGGAGGATTTCGGAGGCGTTCTTTTCCTCTTCGACCTGCTCTCCGACATACCACTGGACGAAGATCTCGGTGGCATAGTCGTTCTCGGCCCTGGCCATGGACAGGAGCTCGACGATGCTCTTGGAGACTCCTCTCTCGTGCTCAAGGACCTTCTGGAAAAGTTCCTTGAAATCGGAGGTCTTGACCTCGGGGGCAGGAAGGGTCTTGAGCTCCACCGAGGATCCCT
The DNA here is from genome assembly GCA_037130415.1 of Spirochaetota bacterium. Taxonomy (GTDB): domain Bacteria; phylum Spirochaetota; class Spirochaetia; order Treponematales; family Rectinemataceae; genus CAIJMU01. The sequence goes on along the minus strand of JBAXTA010000031.1, from coordinate 15,431 downwards.
GGTCGAGGAGGTAGCCATAGAACTTCATGGCGTGGAACATCTCCTCGTGGTACTGGCTAAGGAGCCACTTGGCCGCGCCGTGGTAACCCTTTTCCGCCATCTTGGCGGACATACCGAGGTAGAGATAGGCGGAGGCCATCTCGCGGTTGATCTGCTCGTTGATCCTGTCTGCTATTTTCCTGGAAATCATGCGTTGCCTCCCATGGCTGTAGTGTCTGACTTCAGGTCAACATACTGATGGACCCCACCAAGGCCCAAGTCTCAGGCCCCGGGAATCCAGCTGGAAATGTAGGATTGATTGGGCTTGAGCTCGACAGGATCGCGCTCAAGCCGCTGCCAGGATCCTAGCATTTCCTGCGCGCGCGCCGCTACCTCGAAGTGCCGCATCGCGATGCCCATGTCGATGTTCTGGATGTGGATCTCGCCGAGGGCTGAATTATAGAGACGGTCCTCCTCAAGGTGGAGGTGGAAGGCCGATCCTCCCTTGTCGCGCACGATGCGCCAGGGTTGCTTGTTGGAGGCCGAGGGTCCCAGCCGTACCGCCTCGAGGAGTCCGGATTCGCGGTCGCACATCACCAGCGGCCTGTCGAAATCGCTGTCGAAGAAGAGCTGCGATGCTGGCTTTCGGGAATCCCCCCGGGCTCCCATCCGTGTAAGGCGGTCGGGAACGGTTCGGCGTTGTGCTTCCTTGCCGATGGCCAGGACTGCGGGCATCAGCTCGCCTTCGGCAAGCCCAAGCGCCAGGGCGGCGGCGCTCCGGTCAAAGAGGCCGCCGATCCAGCAGCTGCCGAGTCCGAGTTCAGTGAGCCTGAGGACGAGGCCCTCCATCGCATGGCCGAAGTCCTCGAGGGCGCGAGGCCCCCTCGCCACGGCTCCCACCACGAAGGCAGGCACCTTCGATATCAGGCCGTAGGTCCCGATCCGGCCCTCCCGGATCTTGGGGTCGTCATTGGAGGCAATCAGGCCCGAGGACACCAAGAGGAATCGCGGCGAGCCGCCGAAGGGGGAGGGGAGGCACTCGTTAAAGGCCTCCTTGATGGCGAGGGTGTCGGCGGGGGACAGGGGAAGACCGTCGAAGCTCCGGATGGAGCGCCGCGTCCTGATGGAATCGTAGCTGAGATTCATGGAATTCCTTGTGCTGTCAGAGTGTGGGACTGGCTGTGGCCGATGGCGTTGCGAGTTCAGCGAAGCGGAAACAGGAAGCGAGGTGGTCGTTTACCACCCCGATGGCCTGGAGATGCGCATAGAGAGTGGTCGAGCCCACAAAGGAAAAGCCGCGCCGCTTGAGTTCCTTGGCGAGGGAGTCCGAGAGCGGCGAGGTCGGGGGGATGTCGGCAAGGGTCTGTGGCGCGTTGACGAGGGGAAGCCCTCCGGCAAAGTTCCAGATCCAGCGGTCAAAACTCCCGGCCTCCTCCTGTATGGCGAGGAAGGCCTTGGCGTTGGTGATGGATGCTTCGATCTTGCGGCGGTTCTTGATGATCCCCGGGTTTATCATGAGTTTTTCGACCTGGGCCTGCCCGAAACGGGCGACCTTTTCGGGATCAAAGCTGGCAAAGGCTTCGCGGTAAGCCTCGCGCTTCCGGAGGATGGTGATCCAGGAGAGCCCTGCCTGCTGGGTTTCGAGGAGGAGGAATTCGAAGTGCTTGCCCTCGTCATGGAGGGGGTTGCCCCACTCCTCGTCGTGATACCGGACATAGAGCGGGTCCGTTCCGCACCAGGGGCAGCGATCCATCGCGGAAAGATAGTCGGCGGGAGCAGCTTTCGGCAATGGGGCCTGGCTTACAGGCGCGTTTGCACCAGGAGGCCCGAGCCTAGGGACCAGGCCCTCGGAGATTCATATTCCATGGAGGCGACAAAGCCCAGTGCGAGGGGAATCTCGCGCGAGTGCCACCTGAGCTCGAGGCCTGCCTCTGCGGGGAGGGCGAGCCTGAAAGCCTGGTCAAAGGTGGTCGAGCGCAGGGCTGCGGACAGCCCGAGGCGGAAATCCCCCAGGGGCGCCTCCACGCCGCCTCGGAGGTAGCCCCAGGCGTAGAATCCGGGCACCCTCGCTGGCACATAGCTTGGATAAAAGGAAGAAACTTCGAGTTCCGGGGCGATCATCGTGCGGATAAATCCGTCGCTCCACTCCAGGGGCAGGGTGAGGGAGAGCCCCGGAAAGCGGGTGGGTCCGTCCCAGGGGCTTGGCCAGTCGCCCGCCGTAATGAAACTGCCGTAGGTCCAGGTCCCGACGAGGGCCGCCGACAGGGACCGGCCGCCCCCATCGGCAAGCGGTAGCTCGACTGAAAGGCTCATGGCGTAGCTGTCGCTCGAAACCGTCTGCTTGGCCCCGGGGTGGAAGATGCCTGCCACCGAGAAGTCCAGTTCCAGGGAGCGCGTCGCGTCGAGTCCGTCCATCGGGACGCCCAGGCGCAGTCCCGCCTGCGAAACGAGGCGACCAGACACGGTGCTGCCCGAGCCGGGGTCAATGTGGCCGAGCAGGCCGGCCGTAAACTCAGGATGGCCGCTGGCGAGGGGCTGTGCAGAAGGGACATAGAGGAGGCCGCCCATGCCGGAAGAAAGGCTGGCCAGGGGCGCCGCGGAATGCCCGCTGGAAATCTCGATGGAAGCGGTCATGGGGCTTGCGCCTTCGGGGGTGATCGGGCTGCCGACCGCGGCGGGTTTGCCTGCGGGTGCGCCGGCTGACAGGGTGTAGGTTCCGTCGGGCAGGGGGCGGCCGAAGCGGTCGCGGCCATCCCAACGCCAGGACCAGGTCGGTTCTGTGACCGTTATCGCAGGCAGGCTGCGTACGATCTGCCCCGAGTCATCCCGTATTTCCAGGGCGAAGGTTCCCGCTGCGACAAAGGCCAGATCGAGCAAGCTGCTTCCGAGGAAGCCCGGGTCGGAGGGCTTGAAGCTCCGGGGCGAGGCTTCGATGGAGCGCAGGGCAAAGCCGATCGGCGAAAAGCTCGCCTCGTAGCGGAACATTCCGTCTTCTGGAAGTGCGAACTTTTCGCTTTGGTCGGCAAATCCGAAGCGGCTGAGGTGCAGCTGATGTGAGCCTGCCGGAAGCCTCACCATGAGGGAAATGTCCCTCGATGGGATGGCAAGGTAGGGGATGCCGTCGATCTCGAGGCGTGAATCTGTGGCGATTCCTGAGATGACGAGAGTTCCTGTGGACGGAGGAGGTGGTAGCGGCGGGAGGGGGGACCACATGCCTGCCTGCTGGCTGGGCGTTCCGAAGGCCTGCGTATACTGGGGAGGAGGAGGCGTCGGAGTCGCCGGTTTCGGCCTCAAAGGCTGCCTGGCCTTTTCGGCTGCCGCTCTGCGGGCTTCTGCCTCCTTGGCGCTGGCTATGGCGGCGGCACTTTCGTCCTGGGAGCCGGAGCGGTAGGTCGAACCCTTCGACGAGGCACAGCCGAGAGCCAGAGCCCCGAGCACAAGGACTGCTGCGAGAGCGGCGAGGGCCCTCGGCAGCCGGCTACGGACCCTGCGTGCTTTCATGCCCCGAGTATAGCGCGCCGCTCCTGCTTTGCCCTCCTCGCTTTGCCATGCTACACCTATGGACGATGTTCACTGAAATTGCGCTGATGCTCGCCTTGGTCCTGGCCAACGGCTTTTTCTCACTGGCGGAGATGGCCGTCGTCTCCTCCCGCAAGGCGCGGCTCCGGAGCGAGGCCGAACAGGGCAAGCGCGCCTACGCCCTCGTTCTTGCCACCGCCGAGAATCCCTCACGCTTCCTTTCCACCATCCAGATCGTCATCACCCTCGTCGGGACCTCCACGGGGGCCATCGGCGGAGCCACCGTCGCCCAGGGCCTCGAAAGGTTCCTCATGCAGGTGCCCGCCCTTGCGGCCGCCTCCGGCCCCCTCTCGCTCGGCATCGTCGTAATTGTGACGACCTTCATCACGGTCGTCATCGGCGAGCTGGTGCCCAAGACCCTCGCCCTCTCGCGGCCCGAGACCATCGCAGCCGCGGTGATCCGTCCCATCCGCGGTTTTGCCATCGTCTTTTCCCCCCTGGCACGGCTCCTGTCGGCCATCACCGACCTCATCGTCGGGCTCATGGGCATCCATACCAACCCCGAGCCCTCGGTCACCGAGGATGAGGTGAAGGTGCTGATCGCATTGGGAGCCGAGGCGGGAGTCTTCGAAGACCGCGAGCGCGAGATGGTGGAGGGTGTGCTCGCCCTCGGCGACCTCCGTGTCACCTCGCTGATGACTCCTCGCACCGAGGTAGAGGCCATCGACGCTGGCGACGACCCGCCTTCGATCCGCGCCCGCGTCCTCGAATGTTCGCGCTACGCCTATCTCCCGGTTTTCGAGGGCGACCTCGACGACGTCATCGGCCTCCTCCCTGTCAAGGAAACCCTCGCCGCCATCGTGGGCGGTACCTTTGCCGGACTCGGCCCCCTCCTCCACAAGCCCGTGATGATCCCCGAGACCATGACCGCCCTCAAGGCCTTTGCGGCCATCAAGGAAAGCGGCGTCAAGACTGCCCTCATCCTTGACGAGTACGGCGGAGTGACCGGGCTGGTCGCCCTTGCCGATCTCATGGAAGCCGTTGTCGGTGACATACCCCAGACTGGCGACGCCGACGAGCCCGAGATGACGCGCCGGGAGGATGGCTCCTGGCTGGTCGACGGCTCCCTTTCCATCGACGACTTCGTCGATGTGCTCGGCCTCGAGGGGATACCCGGGGAGGGCGAATATGAGACGGTGGCAGGACTGGTCCTCCATGTCATGGGCATCATCCCGCGTCCAGGGGACAAGTGTTCCTGGCAGGGCTGCAGTATCGAAATAGTCGACATGGACGGAAACCGCATCGACAAGCTCATTGTGACACCCGCGCCTGCAGCGGCCAACGGCGCCGATATCTAAGGCCGGAGAAAGGACCACTACCATCAAGAAGCTGCTTCAGTTTTCTGCCTTCCTGTCCCTCGTGGCAGCACTCTTTGTCGGATGCGCGGGGCCTTCCTGGGTATCGATCGACCAGGGCGGCCGCACCTTTGTCCCCTCCTCCGACTTCACCGTGCGCGCTGCCCTCGACGCCAGGCCCTTTTCCATTCATGCCCTCATCAAGCCCTACGACGAGCCCGGCAAGCGTTTTTACGGGATCAAGGTCCTGGCGGGAACCCTGGCCAGCGTCCAGTTCCTCGCCCACATCGGCGACAAAACCGATTCCGACGGACCCTTTGGCCCGGGCATGGGCATGGCGGTCGACCCTGCCTCGCGTACGCTCTACCTTGGCGAAGGTGGGTTCAATTACCTCTACTATGCCGATGGGAGCGCAGAGGCACAGAGCCTGAAGCTTGTTTCGACGAAGGGGGAATACCGCGAGGTACTGGCTACCTTCATCGGATTGGCCTTGGAGGGAAAGACCGAACCGGTCGAGTCCTGGGGCGGCAAGGAACTCTTTCTCCTTTTGTACTACGATGCCGACCTCGACGACACCATCGATCCCGGGGAGCTTGTCAGGGCGAGGCTTCGCTTCCGGAAGGGTTGAGGGGAGTCTTCCCACCTGCATCGCTGCGCTGCGGGCGTCGAAGCACCAACCTGTCGATGCCCGTGAACAGCAGCCCGATCATGATGAAACCGAAGGCCAGCACGGCAGCCCAGGCCCCCACGGCGGCCAGCGAACCTACCCCGTCCGGCTTGGGCAGGGGGTTCACGAAGTAATAGGGATAAAAGCCGTCGATCCGGCCCCGGAGCAGCGAGACAACGCAGTAGGCCAGGGGATAGGAGATCCAGAGCCCGAATTCGCCAATCCTGTACGCCCCCCTTGGTTCGAGGAAAAGCCAGATGAGGACAGACCCTAAGGGAACTACGTAATGGGCGAGGATATTGGCGACGCCCAAGGCGCCGGAGGGGTGGTAGACAGCCGACAAAAGGAAGTGGAAGGCCAGGCCCGTCATGACGATCCAGACCCTCGCGCAGCGCTCGAGCACCGCAAGGGCCTTCCCGGGCGGCCTTCCCCGAAGCGCGCCAAGGCCAGTGAATACATACACAATCGCGATGATCAGGTTGCTCTGTTCGGTGAAGTAGGACGCCAGGGTGATGCTGCCTCTTGCGCCCTGCCAGAAAGCGAAGTCCAGGAATATGCCGATGAGGGCGGCGGCAGCCACGAGCAGCTTTGCGCTGCCGCGCCAGACCCGGAACCTGTCCCCGTCTTCGCCATGTTCGCTCATTTTGTCCTCCGGAGCCAAGCTTAACCGCATAACCTGTCGAAAGCAAACGAGGGGAAATACCCAATCGTGAGGAGGACTACCCCGGGGGCGTGATCCAGATAGTCGGCGAGAACTCCTCCGTCGATGAGAGCTGGCAGGGAAGCTACGGCACGGGTTCGAGGAAGAAGACTGCCACCCTGACGATACTACCGCAGTACGAGCTACGGTAGTCAGCTCAATACAGGCAGCGGAAGAGCCCCATGCACCACAGGCAGGCGGCGCAGGGCTCCTCGTTGATGTGGCAGTCCTGGGTGAAATCTTCCAACTGCACATAGTCGCAGAGGGCGAGGTTGCAGTTGAGGCAGAAGGGATACTCGTAGCGGAGAACGTTCGCGCGGAAGGTCGCGAAGCTGCCGTCGTTCCAGATGTCCAGGATCCCGCGCTCGGCGAGGCTCCCGAAACTTTTCGGGGCGACGAGCTTCTCCCAGCCCCCGACGTGGCAGGCGTAGCGGTGCCAGAGGAAGTAGCAGGGATGGACCTTCCCGTCGCGCGACACGAAGGCCGAGCCGCCCTCCACGAATTCGCAGGCCCTCTGGCTCTTCGGGGCCGCCTCGGGAAGGGCCAGGTCGAGGCCGGCAGCCATCGCGATCGCGCGCGCCTCGGCAAACACCCGTCGCGCGTCCTCCATCATGGCTGCGTCATGCCGGAACAGCCTCTCCAGGTTGAGCGAGATGCCGCGTTCGATGGCCTCGGCCTGGAGGTCTTTCACCATTGCGACGATCTCCTCCTCTGCGGCTGTCTTTGAGTACTTGAGGTAGACCTCGGGGTAGCTTGTGATGTCGAGGCCCCGGGCCGCACCCGCAGCCTCGTGCTTTGCCCGCAGTTCCAGGGCCAGGTCGAGGTTGGCGTCGTAGGCAGTCTCTTCCACCGAGGCCTTTTCGTAGGGAAAGAGCTGGCTGACGAGCATGAAGTCCACTCCGTGGGCTGCGGCCCAGGAGACTACGCGGGGCAGTTCCCCGAGGTTGTCGCGGCGGACCACGAACTCGATGCCGATGCGGGCCCGGTCCTTCCCGCTTGCGGTCCGTGCCCTTCCCAGCGCCTCGATTGCTGCCAGGGTCCGCGACAGGTTACCGCCTGTCCGTATGCCCGCGTAGAGGCCCTCGTCGAGGGCGTCGAGGGATACGCAGATGCGATCGGCCCCCGCCTCGATGAGGGACAAGGCGCGCCTACCGTCCATGAGAAGGCCGTTGGTCTGGAAGCCGATTGTGGAGTCCAAGGGCATGGCTGCGCGGGCCTGCCTCACGAAGTCCACCAGCTGGGGATGGAGGAGGGGCTCGCCGATCCCGTTCAATACGAGGGACTCGAGGCGGGGAAAGGCCGGCGCGAGGGTCTGGAAGAGCTCCTCCGGGAAATCCCCGTCAGCACCGCCTTCCCCGTCGTCGCAGCCGTTTTGCTTGGGGCACATGGCACAGGCCAGGTTGCACCGTGTGCTCGTCTCGACGACGAGGCGGCTGGGCCAGCGGAGCCCTGCGCGCGCGACCGCTGACTGCCGGGCGGCGGCCGTCGCCTGCCGGGCGGCATCCGCTTCCCGGTCCGCCGGGTAAACTATGGTACAATCTACGATATTCATATTACGTATGTGATCCCCCCGCTCCAGGACTGTCGAGAAAGGAATCCCAGTCTGCCATTATCGTGTTGACATTCGCCCTCGCCCTGGCAAGGCCCTCTGCGCCTGGCGACTTCAGGTAACTGTCGATAGCCTCGACGTGGAGCCGTCCCTGGAGGGAATCGCGCACGTCCATGAATGCGGGATCTGATGAGCGCAGCGCTCCCCCGAGCAGCTGCGCGCGGAGCCTGGAGCTCTCCCAACGCGCATATGACTCCTTGGAGTCCTCCTCGTAGGCATAGCCAGTCCAGAGCGGTATGAAACCCGAGCTGGAAAGGACAATTGGTGCGAAGAGGGAAAGGCAGGGATGTGGAGTTCCGGAGAACCAGACGACCGCAGTGGACCCGGACCCGGCTCCTGATCCGGGAGGAATATACTCGACGACAAGGCTCGCGGTGGCTGTGCTCTTGACCGGAAAGCCCGCTCCGTGGACACAGGGCGCTCCCATGTCCCTCCCGTCGGAACGCTTTTTCCCGTGGTCGCGCAGGGCCTTCAGCATGGTGTCCAAACCCCCTTGTCCTTCCCCGGCGAGGGTCGCGGCGGTGCAGGCCCTCCGGCTGTCACCCCTGGTGAAAGCCAGGTAGAGGCGGTCCTCGACCAGCCTTCGCCAGCTCGTGCCGCCCCCGGTTTCCAGCTCCGAGCGGCTGAGGCTGTCCATTCCACCGGCGTCCCCGACGATGGAATAGGCGTTGGATATCGTGGCGGCACTTCCCGCGCTCTTCCATGCCCAGCGCCGTCCTGCAGTTTCGACGACAAAGGCTCCTCTTGGATCGGCCACAATGAAGGAATTGGAATAGACAAGGCTGCCCTTGTAGGCGCCGTTTCCGCCCTGGTCATGCGTCTCTACAAAGGAGCAGATGAAGTCCCGCGCCTCGGCTGCGCTGCCAGCGGAAGCGAGGGTGGCCCGAAGGAGGGCCATGCCCAGGACTCCGTCCTTTTTCGCCTTGAAGCGGGAGAAGACCGCCTCGTTTCCCACTGCCAGGCCGCGCGTGTTGACACCCATCTCCCCTCCAGGCATCCAGGAGGGCTTTGACAATACATAGGAATATCCTGCGTCGGGCGCGTCAAAGGAGAGTCCTCCGAAGGCCGTGTGCGGGGCAGTCGCCCGCGCGGGAACCAGGCAGAGGGCCTGGGGCTCTTCAGGATGGCGGTCGGAGTTCTTGGCGAAGCAGGAGCCCTGCGATCCGCCGGGGGCCGAGTAGAGGGTGTCACACATGAGTACTCCTGTCTCAGCGCTTGATCCTGCCAGGCAGGATGAAATCATAGCGCAGGCCGAGCAGCCTGGATTTTACGAAGCGGTCGAAGCGCCTGAATCCGAGGAAGAGGGTCCAGATGAGCCTGTCCTCGCGGTAGTAGTCGTCGATTTCCTTGACCGTAAAAGGCGCCAGTCCCGGAGGAAGGCTGCCGTTCAGGATGGCAAGGGAGGGCTCCACCAGGTCGGCCCTTCCCTCCTTGTAGAGGTTGGCCGCAAGGTCCTTGAGCACGGAGCGGAGGTCGTAGTAGCGCTCCATCACGTCTTTCAGGAAAAAGAGCCTGAGTATCCAGCGGAGGAAGCCAGGTGTGCTCCGGAGGAGGATCTCGGGCTCGAGCTGCTCGATTCCGTCCTTGCGGAAGAGGGGCGTGCCAGTGTCGACGTAGACAATGCCCGTGACGGCATCGATTGTCCTGATTGCCCAGTTCGACAACTGACCGTCGAGGGCGAGGCGCAGGGCAGGTCCAGTGCGCCTGTTGGATTCCCAGATCTTCATGATCTCGCGCACGACGCGGTCTATGACCTCAAGGGAAGCAGTGGCCTCCGAGGATCGCGCCCGGGAATGACAGAAATCCACCGCCCGGAGTTCCTCCTGTCCGATGTAGAGAACGCTCATCTTCCCGGGCCTGTCGATGATCGCAGTTGTCTGTGCCGGGAGCTCAAGACCGGCAACCCTGAGGGCTGCGGAGTATTCGTGGAAGCTTGCGGCGTAGCGCTCGGCCTCGGCGTGGTCGCGGAACAAGGGCAGACGCTTCCAGATCCGCCCCGGGCTGCCCTCGGAGCGGAGGATGCAGGAGATCTCCCCGAAGCCGATGACCTCGACGCTGCCCTTGGGCACGGATCTTCCCTGTCCGGCTGCCTCCTGGGCCCTGGCTATGGCCCTCGGGTCGATGCCAGCCTCCATCGCCGAGAGGAAGGCCAGGTCCCCGTCCTCCGCGGGAACATTACCAATTGTGTCCATCACTTCCCCTTCTTCCCGGACAGCCCTGCGGCTTTCGCCGCCAGCGCCAGTCCGGGCTTGAGCAGGCGGGCCTTTCCTGTTGCGGCCTCGAGCCGTTCGAAGACCTCGTCGAGCTCCCCTTCCTCCATCACCAGCGGAGGGAGGCATTGCAGTATTCGCTTGTCGTTGTTTGCGTAGATCATGAGGAGGCCCGCGTCGTAGCTGGTCTTGGTCATCAGCGGTCCGTCGTCCTCGTCGCCGAACTCCATGCCCATCATGAGTCCAAGGCGCCTGAGCCCCCTCAAGTAGCCATGGCTCCGTGCCGCGAGTTCCCCGGCGCGTCGTGCGAAAGCATCCGACAGCGAACGGACACGGGCGAGGAAGGCGGGTTCCCTGGAAATACGCAGCACTTCCATCGCGACGCGGCAGCCGAGTTCAGAGCCGCCGAAGGTCGAGATGTGGATGAAGGGGTCGTCGTGGAAGACCTCCTCGAGCTCATCCCTGAACATCGTAGCGCTGATCGGGTAGATGCCGCCGGAAAGCCCCTTCCCGGTCACCACGATGTCAGGCACGATGCCGAAGTGCTCGAAGCCCCAGAAGCGTCCCGTCCTCCCGAGGCCCGTCTGCACCTCGTCCATGACCAGGAGGGCTCCCCGCTTCCGGCACAGTTCCGCAGCGCCCTCCATGAACCCGATGCTTGGTATCGGCATGCCGAGGGTTGCCGGCACGGTCTCCATGATGACCGCCGCAGTGTCCGTATCGACCGCTGCGTCGAGGGATGCAAGGTCGTGGTGTGGCACCTGAACGAAGCCCCCGGGCCGCGGGCCGAAGGGAGATCGGTACTTCTCGTCGCCCGTCGCGAGCGCATAACCTGTGTGCCCGTGGTAGGCCCCGACGAAGGAAACGATCTTCGCGCGCTTGGTGTAGGCCCGCGCGAGCTTGATGGCGAGATCGATCGCCTCACCTCCACCGACGCCGAACACCGTCTTCCCGAGACCCTTCGGCAGGGTCTCCGCGAGGGCCTTCGCCAGCCCCGCGCGCTCGGCGCTCATCAGGTGGTGGTTGCCGATGTCGAGCTCGTCGAGGGCTTTTTTCATGACTGATATGATTGCAGGATTCCGGTGCCCGAGGTTGAAGACCCCGCCGTTGGAGTGGAGGTTGATGAGTTCCTTCCGGCCGTCGAGGTCGCGAAGGCGCGTGCCGCCTCGGCTGCCCATCACGAAGTCCATGCCGTACTTCATGAAGAAGGCAGCCTTCCACCTCGACACGTGGGTTGCGAAGGCCTCGATGCTCTCTCTCCTGTCCATGCTCCCCTTCCGCGATCACCCAACGCGCATGATCGCATGGGTTGACTGCCCCCGCAATGGACGCCGCTGATTGTGAATATTCCTTTCCACTTGACTTCCTGGCAGCAAACGATAAAAATAGCCCGAATAAGAGGGTCAAATGTCCCTCCAGGAGGCTCCCTTGTCCCTTCCCTTTCCCATCCTGAGCGCCGAAGAGGCCGCAGAGCTCGTCCAGGATGGACAGACCATAGGCTTTAGCGGCTTTACGCCGGCAGGTGCTGCCAAGGCGGTTCCGGCTGCCCTGGCCCTCAAGGCCAGGCGCGAGCACGCGGCGGGACGGCCCTTCAAAGTGGGCGTTCTTACGGGAGCGTCCACGGGGAAGAGCCTCGACGGCGCCCTCGCAGCGGCCGAGGCTATCAGCTTCCGCATGCCCTACCAGTCCGATTCGACCCTTCGCAAGCAGATCAACGAGGGGAAGGTGCGCTTTGTCGACATGCACCTCTCCCTCGTGCCCCAGAACGTGCGTTACGGTTTCATGGGACCGATCCACTGGGCCATTGTCGAAGCCTGCGACATCACAGCCGGCGGTGGCGTTGTGCTGACCTCCTCGGTCGGAGCCTCCAACACCTACCTCCGGCTTGCGGACAGGATCATCATAGAGCTGAATGCCCGCCATCCGACCTCCCTCCTCGGGCTCCACGACCTCTTCGAACCCCAGGATCCCCCCGCCCGCCAGGAAATCCCCATCTATGCGGCCTCGGACCGCGTGGGCTCCCCGATCTGTGTCATCGATCCGAAAAAGATAGCGGGAATTGTGATGACCGACCTCGCCGACGAGACGGGAGGCTTCGACGAGGCTACTGAGGTCACCGAACGCATCGGGCAGCACGTGGCCGACTTCCTGGTGGCCGAGATGAGGGCGGGACGCATACCCCCGGGCTTCCTTCCCCTCCAGTCAGGCGTCGGGAACATCGCCAATGCGGTCCTCGGAGCCCTCGGCCAGAACCCTGACATCCCCCCCTTCGAGATGTACACCGAGGTGCTGCAGGATTCCGTCGTGCCCCTCCTCGAAAACGGCCGCTGCACCTTCGCTTCGACCTGCGCCCTGACCCTCTCGCAGGTGGCCATGAAGCGTGTAACTGACAGCATCGATTACTTCAAGCAGCGTGTGGTCCTCCGCCCCCAGGAAATCTCCAACCACCCCGAGATCGTGCGACGCCTCGGCATCGTATCGATGAATACCGCCATCGAGGTGGATCTCGGCGGCAACGTCAACTCCACCCACCTGATGGGCAAGACCATGATGAACGGCATCGGAGGTTCGGGGGACTTTACAAGGAATGCCTATCTATCGATATTTTCCTGCCCCTCGACAGCCAAGGAAGGAAAGATATCGGCAATTGTCCCGCTCGCCGCCCACATGGACCACAGCGAGCACTCGGTGCAGGTCATCGTGACCGAGCACGGCGTCGCCGACCTGCGCGGCAAGGATCCGCGCGAGCGCGCCCGGATCATCATTGACAATTGCGCCGATCCGGAGTACCGCGACATGCTCCGCGATTACCTCAAGCTCACGCTGACGGGGCACGAGCCCCTCTCGCTTTCCCTCGGCCTTGCCATGCACCGGGCCTACCTCCGGCATGGCGATATGCGGCACATCAACTGGGAAGAGTACAGGTAGGAAAGTCGGCTGCCGGCCTGGCCGCCAGCCCGGCCCCTCCCCACCCCGCCAGCCCCGGGGAAAGGGATCTTCACTGATTTCGCGGCGTCCCGAGGCGAGACGCCGCGACGGGATGAATCTCAGCCTATCTTTTTGCCCGCCGTCGGGCCTGGCTTGAGTGAATGGATTTCCTCGATGTGGAGGATGACCACCCCGAAGGGCGCGCGTCCCACGTTCTTGAGGGAGATTTCCTTGGCCTTTTCGAAGGCTTCGCCCGAGTCCTTGAGCTCCGGCCTGCAGACGAAGCGGAAGCCGTCGGGAACCTCCCTGTTCACCACTGCCACCGAGACTTTCGAACCACCCTGGATGTTCCGGTAGGTCGCCCCTCCCGTTCCCTCGGTGAAGATGAGCGAAGCATCATCGAAGACCCTCGTTGAGCGCTTGGGCGCAACGTTAGGCGCACCATCCTTGGATACGGTAGCGATGAAGCACTGCTGGCTTCCGATCATGTCCTTCATTTCCTGCGTCAGTGTTGACATTGCGATGTACTCCTCAGGCCAAGGGTATCGCAAAATGCCACTGGAAGTGAAGCTTCTTGTCCGGGCCAGCAAGCCAGGCGGCCAGCCTGGGCTACTAGCCTGGGCTAGCCGCCTGGGCTACAGGCTGAGTATCTCGTTCCCGAGGAGCCTCTCGATGACGAGGGTCGCTGCTCCGAGTGCGCCAGAATCGGAATTGAGGGCGCTCTTGATGATTACCGTCCGCTGCGCGATCGCATGCACGGCCCTCCTCCTGGCGATCCGTTCGATACCTTCGAGGATGAGGCCGTGCAATTCCTCCACAACCTCACCCGCAAGGACCACCGTTCCGGGATCGAAGACGTTGATGACGTCAGCTATGCCGATGCCGATGCTCTCCTCGATCTCTGAGACGATGATGTTCGCCAACTTGTCGCCTCGAAGGGCGGCGCTACCCACCTGGGGAAGTGTCAGGCCCGTTGAAGAGTCTACGCTGCCTCCGAGGCTGGTATGCACTCCAGCGACGATCAGGTCCCTCACCCGATTCAGGATCGCGCCGGAGGAAACAAGGGCTTCGAGGCAACCATAGTTGCCACATTTACACAGGGGCCCGTTTTCCTTGACGGTGATGTGGCCGAATTCACCCGAGGCGCCGTTGACACCTCTATAGATGCGGTTGCCCAGTATAATCCCCGAGCCGACGCCGATGCCGATGTACAGGAAAAGAAAGGTATCTGCGCCCTTCATGGCACCATGCCGTTTTTCTGCGAGCGCCATGCAGCGCGACACATCATCGAGGAGAACCTCTACCCCAAAGCGCTCTTTTATTGTCTTCACGAGATGGATGTTCTCCCAACCCGGCAGGCCGGGGCAGTAGAGCACCACCCCTGAACGGGCATCGACAAGTCCGGCGACTCCGATGCCGATGCCGCGGAGATTGCCGTAATTGCCCGATTCGCAGGCGGCAATCGCCAGGGCGACCTCGGACATCAAGAGCTCCTGGAGAGACATCCTGTCATCGGTAGCCACGTCCAGCTCTCTTTGATAGAGGATCGCACCATCGAATCCGATCGCGGTGAGGTTCATCCTGCCTGGCTTTATCACTCCACCAACGGTAAACCCGTACCTGTCGCTCAGGGCGATGGACGATGGCTTTCTTCCCCTTCCCACACTCTGCTGCTGGCTTCCTTCCACGAGGAGTCCCTGTGAGATGAGTTCGTCAACGAGCCGTTTTGCCGTCGCGACGCTCAGGCCGCAGGAATCCGATATCTGGAGTCGCGAGATCGGCCCCCGATCGCGGACAGTATTCAGGATGACCCTGCGATTGCGTGCGGCGTTTTCAATATGGCTCAGCCCTTGGTTGTCGATTCAGTCCTCCTCGCAGCCCTGATCATACACCTGTTACTCCATAAAGAATTGGATAATTAAAGCTCAAGTTGATTTTATATGACCAAGTTTTTCTTGACAAGCGGTTTTATTGGGATTATCGTGAGCCGAAATGAGGATATAAATCTGGAAATTGATAAAGGGAGGCAGTCATGAATGGTGGGCCTGGGCTTTATAGTTTTGGCGACGAGGAACGAAGAGAACTCCTGGACGTGATGGAGAGCGGCCATCTCTCGCGCTACGGATCCGAGGATGATCCGGCCTTCAAGCGCAAGGTCGCTACCTTCGAACGGGAGTTCGCCGCCTATGTCGGCACGAAATATGCAGTCGCGACGAGCAGTGGCACCGGCTCGCTCATGTGCTGTCTGGCTGCCCTGGGCATCGGTGCAGGCGACGAGGTCATCGTTCCGGGCTATACCTTCATCGCCTCGATCTCCTCGATCATCATGTCCAATGCCATACCTGTCCTTGCAGAAATAGACGAGTCCCTCACCCTCGATCCCGACGACATCGAAAAGCGCATAACACCGAGGACCAAGGCGATCATGCCCGTGCACATGCTGGGCAATCCCTGCGCCATGGAC
>JBAXTA010000309.1:0-5396 GCA_037130415.1 Spirochaetota bacterium | reverse complement strand
AAGCGCCGGGCGATGCTGTCCATCACGGAGCTTGCGGAGCCCGGGTTCGACACATGGCTCCGGTCCCGGGCAAGTCCTGGACTGAGTGGACCGGACTACCTCCCAGGGTATGCGATGGCGTAAAGGGTTGGTTGTGGGAAGGTGGAAGCGCGGGAAGGCGAAAACTGCCCGTGGCACCTTACTCTCTACCAACAAGGTTCGAGGAACTTCTTAAGATTTAAGTCAGCACTCTCGGGCAATAGACCGCTCCCTTCTTCACCGAGACCTGTTCGCGCGGTTCCTTCCCCGCGCTCGAAGGCAAGAAGGTCGGAGCTCGCACTATCCAGATATCCCGGCCGGTGTTCCTATCCCAGGTCTCGCCCGACCCGATCATGGACCGGCTCCTTTTTCCAATCCGGCGATCCGATGTCTTGGCTTGCAGAAAGCGTACTTCACACTTTGACATTGCACCTTGTAGGGTGTAGTGTCTGGATATTGGGCGGCAAGGAACTCTTGAAGCGTCTGAAGAAGGACGGCTGGACGGTCGTAAGGATCAGTGGCAGCCACTTCATCCTCGCCAAGGGCAGCGAGAGGATCATCCTTCCCGTTCACGGCACTGCCGACGTGAAGCCGGGCATCCTCAATTCCATCCTCAAGAAGGCAGGCATGAAATGAAAACTGCGATTCCTTGCAAGATCACGTATTCCGCCGAGGATGAATGCTGGTATGTCGAGTCCCTGCCCGGTCTCTACTCCGGACTCTTCACCTACGGCGACAGCCTGGAACACGCCAAGGAAATGGCCTCAGAAGCCCTCACGGGCCTTATCGAGAGTTTCATGGACGATGGCCGGGAAATTGAGATTCCCTCTATGCCAAAAGGAAAAGACTGGCACGCCATCGCGCCCGCGCCCTCTGTCTCTTTCGCCCTCTGGCTCCGTGCCAAACGCAAGGAATCTGGCATGACCTTGACCGAGGTGGCTGACAAGCTTGGGGTCAAGTATCAGGTCTATCAGAAACTCGAAAACCCCGAGACCGCGAATCCCACGCTGAAGACCATGAAGCGGCTGGAGAAAGTCTTCGGTGTGGAGTTGGTAGGGGTGTAGGCTTAGGCAAGCTCCCCCGCCAGCCTAGGCGTGACGTGAAACAGCATATGACAATTCGATATAGCTAAAGGTGAACGATGGAAACAAACGGGCTAGAATCCCGCCTTGAGGCTCTTGAGGCGAAGCTGAGTTACCAGGACCGTACGATCGACGAGCTTTCGAAGGCTGTCTACGAGCTTTCAACGCGGCTCGAGCGTTCGGAAAAGCTCCAGAGGGAGATGGCCTCGAAGCTCAGGGAACTCCTTGCCGATTCGGGGCAGGCCGCCCCTGGCAATGCGCGCCCTCCGCACTGGTGAGCTCCTCGAAGCCGAGCGTCGCCGTGGGGAAGCCGCCCTGCCGGGACGGCCATGACCAGGTGTTCATCGAGCTGACTCTGGCCACCGGTGCGGTCCATCTTGTGAGTGGCGATAGGGACCTTCTGGACTATCCCTCCTATCCGGGACTTTTCATTATCGCGCCATCGCGCCATCGCGCCTGAGGGATCTTGTGGGTTCCTGACTGATTCGAGGCGCTGGGCGCCAGGAGAGGTGCCTGAACCCGGGGTTTGACCCTCAGCCTTGTTCTTTTCTATCGATTTTTTCCTTGATCTTGAATTCCCGCCGCCACCTCCGGGCGTACGAGCGGTGGGAGGCAGCACCATGCAAATCGGGATCAAACCAACCGTTGATATCGTGTTTAAAAAAATATTCGGTTCAATTGACCACAAGGATCTGCCGCTCCACTTCCTCAACGAGCTTCTGCCGCTCGCCGGAAGGGAGCAGGTCTCGTCGCTCACCATCCTGAACCCTCACTACCGAGTCCGCTGCTCTCTGGGGCGAAAACGCATTTCGCCTCGTATTGGCAATGCGAAATGCGCTCTCGCGAAGCCTGGTATCAAGACTCGGTAGTGCCTCATCGCCGACTTCGAAGGCGACAAGGAGGTGAGTCTCGACCTGCGCCTCGAAGAACCGGACAAACGAGATATCCAGGTAGAAATGCACGTCAGGTCGCGTGGTGCCCTGGACAACCGCATGCTCACCACCTGGTCCAAGCTTTACACCAGATAGATCAGAAAGGGCGATTCATATGCCGTCCATCGTCCAGCCATCTCCATCTGGGGCATAGACGAGGCGCACTTCGGGGACGGCTCCTGGCTCCATGTGTTCGAAGCCCACTGCCGAAGAACCGGCCACATCCTTTCGCCGAACTTCCTGATCGAGAACGCATCCTCTATGACAGCCGCCAGGACTACGAATGGACCCACAATGCCGAGATAGCGGAGGCGATACAGGAAGGCGAGAAGAAAGGTATGCAGGAAGGCGAGAAGAAGGGCCGGGCAGATGGCGAGCGCGACAAAGCCCTATCCGCTGCCCGGCGTTGCAACTGCAGTCATCGCGGAGGCGACAGGACTTTCGACGGTGGAGATCGAGGAGTTGCAAGTACGGGAGGGTCAGGCCCTGAACTTCCCGATCTCGACCTGTACGAGGGCATCGCAGCGCTCGTTGCCCTCGTGGCCGGCGTGGCCCTTCACCCAGGAATAACGCGGCTTAACACGGGCGGATACAGTGTCCAGCTCCACCCAGAGTTCCTGGTTCTTGACGGGGGCCTTGGAGGCCGTGCGCCAGCCATTGCGCTTCCAGGAAATGATCCATGTAGTGATACCGTTCTTGACGTACTGGCTGTCGGTGACCAGCTCTACGGGGGCACCGGTGGCCCTGTGCTCGGCCTCGAGGAGGCCCTCGATGACGGCGCGGAGTTCCATGCGGTTGTTCGTGGTGTTCGCCTCGCCACCTGAGCCGATGACTTCGAGGGCGCCCTGAGCGAGGACAAAGGCCCAGCCCCCGGGACCGGGGTTGCCCGAGCAGCCGCCGTCGGTGTGTATGACAATTGGTTCCATTACAAGCCTCTCTTCCTTCCCTACTTCTTCGCCCGCACCTTGGCCACGGCCGCGTTGACGGCCGAGATGAAGTCGGGGGAGAAGGAGGCCAGGAGCTGGGGCCTGCTCTCGTAGACCCTCCCCCAGGCGCTGGCGTACTCGGGCGTGAGGGTGGGCATCTTCATGCCCTCCTTGAGGAGGTTGGCGAGGGCGTCGCTCTCCATCCTGGCGCCGTCGGCTTCCATGTCGGCGGCGATTTTCTGTGCGGCGGCCTCGAGCTGGGGCCTGAACTCGGCGGGGACCTTCTCCCAGCCCTTCTTGCTGAAGACGAGGGCGGCGATGTAGGGAGCGATGGGAGCCGGCGAGATGTAGCTGACCTTGCCCTTGAACTGGGACCAGAGGCCGGCGACCATCACGGGACTGGTGTAGAAGACGTCGACCGCGCCGGTCTGGAGCTGAAGGAACAATTGGGTGAAGTCACCCTTGACGGTCTTGGAGCCGAGGCTCTGGAAGAGGCTCTCGATGAGCTCATCCCCCTGGGGAACGGAGACCTTGAGCTTGCCGACATCCTCGGGCGTGTTGACCGGCGAACGGCCGTAGAGCCTGACCCAGCCGGCGCGGGTAACCAGTAGGACCGTGTAGCCCTTCTTGTCGATCTCAGTCTTGATGAGGGGTTCGACAGCCTGGAGCACGGCATGGAGCTCGGCATCGTTGGCGATGACCGAGGGCATGGAGATGGACAGGGTATCCTTGTCGAGCTGGGAGAGGCCCGAGGTCGAAAGGAGGGCCCCGTCGAGGCCGATCTTGAGCTTCTGGATCATGTCTGACTCGCTGGCGCCCTTGAGGCTCTGCGGAAAGGTGACCCTGACCTGACCGCCCGAGATGCGCTCGAATTCGGCGGCGAGGCGCTTCAATCCGGCATCCCAGGGGCTGTTCTGGGGCACGAAGGCGGCAACCTTGAGGTTCACCTCGGCGGACAGGGGGAGGAGGCTGAGGGTAGCGAGGGCAATGATGGAAGCAATTGTGCGTTTCATGGAGGGTCCTTTGTCGTGGTGTCGGCGGCGGGACAGCGTCATTGGTTGGCCGGGGGAACTTCTTCCCCAGGGACGTCGTTCCCAGGGACGTCGTCCCCAGGGACGGAGAGGAAGTAGTCCTCGGCCTGGGCGAGCATGCGGCGGGCGTTGTTCTGGGTGATGAGGGTCATGAGCCGCGATCGGGGATTGGCCTCGGGGTCGATGGCGAGGGCCAGGTCGAGGTTCTTCTTGAAGCCCGCATAGTCGTCGTTGGGTACACAGATCGTGGCCGCGTAGGTGACGTAGAGGCCGGGTGTCCTGCCTCCGGTGATTTCCATTCCCTTCCTGAAGGCCGCCTCGGCCTTGGCCTTGTCGCCACCGAGTTCAGGCGGAAAGGAGCCGTAGACGGAGACCGCGAGATCCTGGAGCGTCCCGTTGTCATAGGCGGGGTAGAGTTCGAGACCGCGGTCCAGAAAGGCCTTGGCGAGGCTCACGATGGAGGACTCGCGCATGTCCAGGGGGTCGATCGAGAAGGCCGCCAGGATGGAAGCCGCTGACCAGTACATCATGGCGACATCGGCCTTGCCGAACCTGGCAAGCATGGCCTTGGCTCCGGCTGGAAGGCCTTCTTTTTCGATCTGACCCTTGCGGAAGGTCTCCACGATGCCGGCTGCCTTCCGGTTGAGCGCGGGCTCAAGGAGGACAAAGGCGCGGCGGTAGAGGTTCCTGGCACGGAGGTCCTCGGAGCGCTTTTTCTCGTATTGGCTGGAGGGGAGGTCCTGGGCGGGACCCTGCACGAAGGCGTTGCCGTACATGATATAGAGCTGGGCTGTGCCGACGATGGTTCCCTGGTCCTCGGGGCTGGCCGCCAGGAGGCCTTCCTGGACCTTGATAAGGGTCGGCAGGGCCCCGGCGGCGAGCCCGAAATCGGACTCGGCTGTCAGAGCTTCCTGGATGCCCTGCACTGCCCGGGCGGCCTGGAAGATGACACAGGAGTTGAAAAAGAGTAGGAAAACCGCAACGGATGCGAAAAGAAGTGGCCGTTTCATGGCTTCACTATGGGGCGAAGATCGCCGGAATGTCAATTATTGGGGCAGTGCCGAAGCAGGTCACCCGGTTGCGCCCGGCGCTCTTCGACTGGTACAGGGCCTCGTCCGCGCACTTGATCAGGGCATCCATGTCCTGGCCATTGGCCGGGGCGGCGGCTATCCCTGCGGAGAAGGTGATGGAGATCAGGGAGTCCCCATTCGCTATGGGAGACCCGGCGAGGACCATCTGAAGCCCCTCCATCCTTTCACGGGCCTGCGCCGTGGACATGCCTGGCATGACGAGAACGAACTCCTCTCCGCCGAAGCGGCACTGCAGATCGCTTCCACGGCCCGACTCGCTGAGCAGCCTGGCCACAACCCTTAGAACCTCGTCGCCCGCCTGGTGCCCGTAGGTATC
>JBAXTA010000308.1:0-5404 GCA_037130415.1 Spirochaetota bacterium | reverse complement strand
GAGCTCGGGCTTGCCTGTCATGGAAGTCCTCCTGCTATGAAGCCTGCTGGATCTCATGGACCGAAGGCCCATTGCAATCCTGCTAGAATATCGACATTGCCTCAAGTTATCGACCCCGCCGGGCTTCGCAGGGACTTGAAAAACATGCCGTTTCTATGCATGATTCGCATATGATAACCGTTACCGACCTCGCACTCGGGTTTGGCGAGCGCAGCCTTTTCAAGGACGTCAACCTAAAATTCACACCCGGCAACTGCTACGGCATCATCGGCGCCAATGGGGCGGGAAAGTCCACCCTGCTCAAGATCCTTTCCGGCGAACTGCACCAGGACAGGGGCGACATCATCATCCCGAACGGGAAGCGAATGGCCGTCCTCAACCAGGACCACTTTGCCTTCGAGGCCTATGATGTCATCGAAACGATAATGATGGGCTGGCCCAGGCTCTACTCGGTGAAAAAGGAACGGGAAGCGCTCTATGAAAAAGAGGACTTCACCGAGGCCGACGGAATCCGCGCCAGCGAGCTTGAAGCCGAGTTCTCTGAACTTGGTGGATGGGAGGCAGAGGCACAGGCTTCGATCCTGCTTTCAGGGCTTGGAGTATCGGAGCTTCACCACGAAAAGGCCATGAAGGACGTCGATGAGGGAGTGAAGGTCAGGGTCCTCCTCGCCCAGGCCATTTTCGGCAACCCCGATATCCTCCTCTTGGACGAACCCACCAACGGCCTCGACCTCGATTCCATTACCTGGCTCGAAGACTACCTCATCGAGTTCCCGAACATCGTCATCGTCGTCTCCCACGACCGCCATTTCCTCAACGCGGTCTGCACCCACACCTGCGACATCGACTTCGGCAAGGTGCGGATGTATACGGGCAATTATGACTTCTGGTACAAGATGAACCGCATCCTCGTCCAGCAGCAGAAAGACCTCAAGAAAAAGAACGAGGACAAGGCCAAGGACTTGAAGGAGTTCATCCAGCGCTTCTCCTCGAACGCTTCGAAGAGCCGCCAGGCTACATCCCGCAAGAAGGTCCTCGAGAAACTCGATCTCAACGGCATCGTGCCCTCGAGCCGCCGCTTTCCCTACGTGGGCTTCAAGCCCGACCGCGAGGTCGGGAACAATGTCGTCCGCATCGAGCATGTTTCGCTTTCAGGGGACGAGGGTCCCCTTCTCCGGGACTTTTCCCTCCTTGTGAACAGGACCGACAAGATAGCCCTGGTCGGCAGGGAGCACATCGCGAAAACTGCGCTCTTCCAGATCCTCTCTGGCGAGATGCAAGCGGATTCGGGAGAGGTCGCGTGGGGCCAGACGGTGAGCTATTCGTATTTCCCGAAGGACAATACGAGCATATTCAATTCCGATCTCTCGATAGCCGACTGGCTGAAGGGCGAGGCCGGTTCGGATGATGACACGTACATCCGCTCCTTCCTTGGGCGGATGCTCTTTTCCGGCGACGAGGCGCTCAAGCCCATACGCGTCCTTTCCGGAGGCGAAAAGGTGCGCTGCCTCCTTTCGAGGCTGATGCTTTCAGGCGCGAACTGCCTCATGCTCGACGAGCCGACCAACCACCTCGACCTCGAAGCCATTACTGCCCTCAACGATGGGCTCATCGAATTCGGCGGAGTGCTCCTGTTCACGAGCCATGACCATGAGTTCATCACCTCGATCGCGAACCGGATCATCGAGATCTGTCCCGGCGGCACCATAGACCGCTCTATGGCCTTCGATGACTACCTCAGGGACAAGCAGATATCTGAATTGCGCGACCAGTTCTACCACGGCCACGTACTGGCAGAGATGTAGTTCCCCTCCGGCTTCCTTGACGCCATGACAGCGTCCCCCTATCATGAGGCCGCGCAGACATGCGCTACATCATGACAGGAGGCTCTGAGATGAAGAAATCCTTCTTGGCAGCGATCGCTCTGACGTTCGTCGCCCTGACTGGGGCATTTGCTGCCGATCCGACCGTCCGCTTGCTCACCGACGCCACCGGCATCGACGACAAATCGTTCAATGCTGCGGCCTGGCGCGGAATCCTCGATTTCTATGGCGATACCTGGGCCAAGCAGACAAAACGCGGCAAGGCCTACGATGTCGTTACCGCCCAGACCCAGGACATGTACGTTCCGAACCTGAAGCAGGCTTCTGATGAGAAGTATGACCTCATCATCGTGACGGGCTTCACCTGGGCAGATGCCCTCTCCGAGGTCGCCAAGCTCTATCCCCAGCAGAAATACATGATCGTCGACGTCGACTGGGTTGGCGATCCCAACGTCATGCAGGTCACTTTTTCCGAACATGAAGGGTCCTTCCTGGTAGGGGTGGCCACAGCGCTCAAGGCCAAGGCCGAGGGCATCAAGGACCCGAAATTCGGTTTCATCGGTGGAATACCTGGACCGGTCATCACCAAGTTCGAGGTTGGCTATGTGATGGGCATCCTCTCGGTGCTTCCCAAGGCCAAGATCGTCGATTACTACGCCAACGACTGGGGCAAGCCCGAACTCGCCAAGGCCCAGGCAAAAAACTGGTACGACTCCGGCGTCTATGCCATTTTTTCCGCAGCCGGCGGAACGGGCAACGGAACCATCGCACAGGCCAAGGAATACAGGAGCCAGGGCAAGAAGGTCTGGGCCATAGGCGTTGATTCAGACCAGTATGCCGATGGAATCTACTCCGGTACCAAGTCAGCCGTCCTCACTTCCATGCTCAAGCGCGTCGAGACGGCCTCCAAGGTTTCGATCCAGAACGTAAAGGCAGGAACCTTCAAATCTGAAGTCCTTGTCCTCGATACCAAGGCCGATGGCGTCGGCTTTGCGACCTCCAACCCCGAACTCGACAAGGCGATCGTCACCCAGGTCGAGCAGGTTCGAAAGGACATAATTGCTGGCAAAGTCAAGGTTTTCGCAACCTACGCAGAGGCAAAGGCTGCAGGCAAGGTTCCCGGCGACCTCCAGGCAAGCGACAAGTAATCCTGAACAGAGTTGACAGGCCGCAGGGTGGAGCACATGGCTCCACCCTGCGGCTTCCTTCAGGGGAACCGGAGGAGAGCCAGTGCTGCCTTCGCTCCGAATCTCCCCCCGCGAGCGAGGAATCATGAACGGTACCGAGGCTCCCTACGCGATCGAGATGTTGGGGATACGGAAGGTATTTCCAGGAATAGTCGCGAATGACGGTATCGACCTCCGTGTCCGGGACAACGAAATCCACGCGATCCTCGGGGAGAATGGAGCTGGTAAGTCCACTCTCATGTCTGTCCTTTTCGGGCTCTACGCTCCTGACGCAGGAACCATCAGGATCCACGGCAAGGAAGCGTCGATCCACGATCCCAACGATGCAACAGCCTGCGGCATCGGGATGGTGCATCAACACTTCAAGCTGGTTCGTCCCTACACGGTTGCCGAGAACATCATCCTGGGACTTGAGCCGCGCAATCGCTTCGGCGAGGTCAATTACAAGGGAGCCGAGCGCAGGGTCGCCGAGCTTTCAGAGCGCTACGGACTTTCGGTGGATCCCAGGGCGAAGGTCGAGTCGATCAGCGTAGGCATGCAGCAACGGGCCGAGATCCTCAAGATACTCTACAGGGATGCGGACATTCTCATCTTTGACGAGCCCACGGCGGTCCTCACGCCCCAGGAAATCGACGAGCTCATGACCATACTGAAGCGCCTCAGGTCAGAAGGAAAGACCATCGTCCTGATAACCCACAAACTCCGGGAAATCAAGGAAGTGGCCGAGCGCTGCACCGTTCTTCGACGCGGCCGCCTCATCGGCACGGTGGAAGTTGCCAATACCGACGCCGCTGCCCTTGCCGAGATGATGGTCGGGCGTGAAGTGGATTTCCAGGTCACCAAGGAAAAGTCCCAGCCTGGTGACATCCTGCTGTCCGTGCGCGGGCTCTCGGTACGGGGTTCGCGCGGCAATATTGCTGTGCGGAACCTCTCCTTCGATCTCAGGGCTGGGGAAATTCTGGGGCTAGCCGGCGTCGATGGAAACGGACAGTCCGAGCTGGTCGGCGCCCTCACGGGCCTCCGTCCCATTGAAGCGGGCAGCATCGAGCTTTGCGGCAAGAACATTACGCGGGCGAGCATCAAGGAACGGGCCGACATCGGGATGGGGCATGTTCCCGAAGACAGACACAGGCATGGCCTCGTGCTGGATTTCAGGCTTGACGAAAACCTCGCCCTCCGGACCTATGACAGGAAACCCTTCCTGAGGAAGCTCTTCTTCCTGGACTTTGCGGCCATAGCCTTGCACGCCCGCCAGCTCATAGAAGACTATGACATCAGGGCAAGCCAGGGGCCAGCGACCAAGGCCAGGAGCATGTCAGGGGGCAACCAGCAGAAGGCCATAATTGCGAGGGAAATTGACCTGTCGCCCAAACTCCTGGTCATCGCGCAACCAACCCGCGGGCTCGATGTCGGGGCGATCGAGAATATCCATCGCCGAATCATAGCCGAGCGGGACAAGGGCCGGGCCATACTTCTCATCTCGTTCGAACTCGACGAGGTCATGGCGCTCTGCGACAGGATCGCTGCCATTTCAAAGGGCGAGATCGTTGGCATAGTCGAGGCAGGCGAAGCTGACGAAAAGTTGATCGGCCAGATGATGGGGGGCCATCATTCACAGGCCGGAAAGGAAGCGCCATGACCGGAATTTCGCGTCATCCGGCCGATGGCCTTGCAATGCGCAAGACCCTCCTTGACACCTTCATCAACTCAAATGGCGCCCTTTCGATCCTTGTTGTTCTGCTCGGATTCGCCTGTGGAACACTCATCATCATGGCAGTCGGCAGGGACCCCGCTGGACTCTATCTCGCTCTCCTCCAGACATTGACGGGTTTCAATGCCACGACAGGAGTCTGGAACGCCCGCTATGTGGGAGAGTGGCTGACTGCGTCGATGCCCCTTATACTCTGCGGCATGTCCATGGGCTTTGCTGCACGCACTGGCCTTTTCAACATCGGAGCCGAAGGACAGTACATTGTGGGGCTTACCACTGCACAGTTTGTCGCGCTCTATGCTCCAGCCTTCTTCGGTGCCGAATGGCTCGTCTGCCTTCTAGCGGCAGCTATCGCGGGAGCCTTCTGGGGAGGACTGGTTGGCTGGCTCCGAGCCAGATTCTCTGTCTCCGAGGTTGTCGCTACGATCATGCTGAATTACATCGCATTCTTCCTGTCACGATATCTCACCCGGCTTATCCCCGACGCGAACACCTACCGCACACCAAATTTCCCCGGAGCTGCGACTATCCCGCGCTGGTTCATCGACGATCTGACCAACCACTCTCGCCTGTCGGCAGGAATTTTCATCGTACTTGCCTGCGTTATCCTCTACTGGATCGTCCTGGAGCGCACGAAGCTGGGTTTTGAGTTGCGCGCTACCGGTCTCAACCGAACTGCGGCT
>JBAXTA010000307.1:0-5440 GCA_037130415.1 Spirochaetota bacterium | reverse complement strand
ACGATGCCTTCGCTACCCCCTTCCACTCCATAGCCAACAGCCAGCCTGAAAGCTTCACCGATTCCCTCTTCGCGCTCATCCGTTCGCGGGAAGGGGTCAATTTCGACTACTACGCAGCGCAGATCCTCCTCGGGGGCATGGGGCAGGCTGATGTCGAGACGCCCGTCCGGACACGGGATGGGCAGAAACGCTGGCAGCGTGTGTCGCTCTCGCTTCTTGAGCCAGGTTCCCCGGGCCGGAAATCGGTCAAGGCGGGCAGCAACGGAGAGCGCTTCATCCTCTGCAGCTTCGAGGATGTAACCGACCGTACCGTACGCGAACGCAACCTCAGGGAGGCCAAGGAGGAGGCCGAGAAGGCTACGCATACGAAGAGCCAGTTCCTCGCCAACATGAGCCACGAGATCCGCACACCCATACAGACCATCCTCGGCGTGGTGGAGCTCCTCGGCGAGACCCGGCTCGACGGCGAGCAGTCGGAATACGCGACGCAGGTGCGCTTTTCAGCCGAAGTCCTCCTCGGGCTCATCAATGACATCCTCGACTTTTCCAAGATCGAGGCAGGCAAGCTCAACCTCGAAACTACCGACTATGACATTCTGGCCACCGCCTACCAGTCGGCAGACCTCCTGGTCATGGACGCTCACCGGAAGGGCCTCGAGGTAGTCGTCGACCTTGGAGAGAACATTCCCGCTGTCGTGCGCGGCGACCCGACGAGGATCCGGCAGATCATCGTCAACCTCCTCAAGAACGCGATCAAGTTCACCGACGAGGGTGGGGTTTCCCTTGTCGCGCGCCTCCGCCGCGACGGCACCCACGACCGGATACGTTTTGAGATCAGGGACTCGGGCGTCGGCATACCCGACGATATGCGTGACCGGCTGTTCACACCTTTTTTCCAGGTGGACTTTGCAGCCGCAAGGAAGACAGGAGGCACGGGACTTGGCCTCGCCATCTCCCGACACCTTGTAGAGATGATGTCAGGCAGCATCGGCGTCTCGGTCAACAGCCCCCGGGGTTCGGTCTTCTGGTTCGAGGTCCCCCTGGTCGTGCCCGAATACACTGCACGCGCCACCGAGTTCGGCATCCCCTCCGGTGGCCGCCGTGTCCTGGTGGTAGACGACAGCAACGAAGCACGGGCCTTCGCTGTGCGTGTGGCCGCCAGGGCTGGACACCAGGTAGTCGAAGCAGCCTCCGGCGACGAGGCCCTGGTAGTGCTCCGCGAGGCTGCAGGCTACGCAAATCCCTTCGATATCTGCCTGATCGACCAGAACATGCCGAGGATGGACGGATGGCGGCTTGCCAGCGAGATCACCCAGGACACAAGCATCAATGGCATGCGCCTTGTACTCATGGTGCCCGAAGGCAGCATGGGCGCGGACGCAAAGATGAAACTTCTGCGCTGGTTTGACGACTACCTCTCCAAGCCCCTCCGCCCGAGCCTTCTCATCAAGACCCTGGCTGCGACCGATTCCATGAAGGACACTCCTCTGGCGGGGGACCAGCAGGGGACAGGGGTCGATGAAAGCGATCCCCGCTTTGACGTCGATGTGCTCATCGCCGAGGATCACGAGGTCAACCGCGAACTCTTCACCGTGATACTCGACAAGCTCGGATGCCGCGTAACCCAGGCCCGCGATGGCCAGGAGGCGGTCGAGATCGCGGCCGCAGGCAAGAGCGGGGGCGGTCCATTCGACATAATACTGATGGACATATTCATGCCGCGCATGAACGGCTACGAAGCCTCCCGCGCCATCAGGGAGGCTGGCTACCGCGGCCCCCTCGTTGCGGTGACCGCCTCGGCCCTGAAGGGGGAGCGCGAGAAATGCGTCGAAGCCGGAATGAATGACATCCTGGTCAAGCCCTTCCGGAAAAAGGACCTCGCGGGCGTGCTTGCAACCTGGCTCTCAAGGCCATGGAACGCAGGAGGGGGAAAGACGCCAGAAGTGCCCCAGGCAAGACTGCCGCAATCCGTGGGCAGGCAGGAGGAACCCCTTGAACTCCTCGAGGAGCTTCCAGCACCCAAGGCTGCCCCGCTGGCCGAGGTGGAGCCCAAGGACATCCTCGACTGGGCCAGCGTGATCGATACCTTCCTCGGGCAGAAAAGCACCGTGCTGAGCCTCATCGAGCGCTTCAGGGACAAGGCCCGGGGTCAGCTCGTCGAGCTTGAGTCCCTCCTCGTGGCTTCAGACTTCGCGCGCTTCCGGGAAGCGGCCCACTCCATCAAGGGAGCGGCCTGGAACCTCTCGGCCAAGCGTCTCGGCGATGCCGCAAGGGACGCCGAAAACGCAGGCCGCAATGGGGAGGAATCTGCGGCGCACAGCTCACTGGCCCAGCTCAAGACCTGCTTTGCCGAATTCGACGAAACCGTGACAAAGATACTCGAGTCTGGCTCAGGCTGACACTGGAAGGCCCGAAAGGCTATCTTCCCGGCATGAGAACGAACTACCACACGCACTCCCCCTTTTGCGACGGGAAGGCCAGCATTCCCGCCATGGCGGCCGCAGCCCAGGCTGTGGGCTACCAGGTGCTCGGCTTTTCTTCCCACGCGCCCCTGCCCTTCGAGACAACCTGGAACATGAAGGCCTCGCAGATGCCCGAGTATGCCCAATCTGTGCGCGAGGAGGCCAGGGCCTGGAAGGAAAGGGGCTTCGAGATCCTCCTCGGGCTCGAGATCGACTGGATCGAGGGCATCGCAAGCCCCTGCGACGCGCGCTTCGATTCCATCGACCTCGACTTCAGGATCTGCTCGGTGCACTTTATCGATCCTGCTGGCAGCGGCCTCTTCACTGTTGATTCCCCCTCTGATGAATTCGAGGAAAGTGCTGCGGCGGCGGTCGGGGGCGAGGGGGATCGGTTGTGGAAGGATTACTACAGGCGGCTCGGCCTGGCCATCGAGGAAGGGGGTTTTGACATACTCGGCCATCTCGACCTGGTGGTCCGGAACAACCGGAACGGTCGATGGTTCGACGAGTCCTCGAAGGCCTATCTCGACGCCGCCTTCGAGGCCATCGAGCCCATGGGCACAAGCGGCGCCGTCGCCGAGATCAACATCGGGCCCCTGGTCCGCGGCAAGTCCGACAGGCCCCATCCCTCGATGCCGATAATGAAGCGGCTCCACGAACTCGGTGTGCCCGTGACGATTTCGGCCGACGCCCACGACACGCCACACTTCGGCAAGCGCCTCGACGATGCCCGCGACCTGGCGCGGAACGCCGGCTACCGTTCGGTGGCCGTACTCAGCGGCGGCTCCTGGCGCGAGGTCGGCCTCGAAGAGACCTGAACTCATGTCGCGCCGCGACTCATGTCGCGCCGACTCATGTCGCGCCGACTCCGGCCTGAACCTGTACCAATGCTGCATATCGTCCCGCCAGGGCCATGAGGGAATCATGGTCGCCTTCCTCTACGACACGGCCGTCTTCCAGGACAACGATGCGGTCGAGGTCGCGGATGGTCGACAGGCGGTGGGCTATGACGACGCTCGTCCGCCCCTTCATGAGCGCGAACATCCGCTCCTGGATGTGCAGTTCCGTCCGCGCATCGATGGAGCTCGTCGCCTCGTCGAGGATGAGGAAGCGCGGAGCTGCCAGGAGGGCGCGGGCCAGGCCCACGAGCTGCCGCTCGCCCTGGCTCAGGTTGCGGCCGCCCTCGACCAGCATCGTATCCAGGCCCTCGGGCAAGCGGGCCACCATGCCGGCTGCGCCGGCGCCCTCGAGGGCGCGCGCCATTTCCTCGCTGTCGGCTTCGGGCCTGCCGTAGACGAGGTTCTCACGGACAGTTCCCGAAAACAGCCAGGGATCCTGGAGGACGACGCCGAAGGCCCTTCTGAGGGATGACTTCCTGTAGCGTGCAATGTCCAGGCCGCCGATCAGGATCGAACCGGAGCCAGGAGCGTAGAAGCGCTGGAGGAGGCTCGCCATCGTGGTTTTTCCGGCTCCGGTCCGCCCCACCATGGCCAGCGATGAACCCGCCGCTATCCTGAAGGACAGGCCCGAAAGCACGGGCCGCCCAGGGAGGTAGGAGAACTCCACGTCGTTGAACGTGATGTCTCCGAGGGCCGACTGGCGGTCGGCGGCGGCCCCTCCGGCGGCGGCCGGGGTGGCGGCGGCCCCTCCGGCGGCGGCCGGGGTGGACACTCCGCGGTACATGGTTTCGATGTCCACCGCATCAGGGCTGTCGGGGGCTTCCTTGGGCTCGTCGAGGAGGGAAAAGACGCGCTCAGCCCCCGCGAAGGCCGACATGAGGGTGTTCCAGGTATTGGCAATCTCGTTGAGCGGACGGACGAATTGCCTTGACCAGGCCAGGAAGGTGGCGACAAGACCGACGGAGATCCCTCCGGAAACGGCGATCAGGCCGCCTGAGACGGCGACTGACACATAACCGAGGTTGCCTATGACGTTCATGATCGGCATGAGGTAGCCAGTCCAGAGCTGGGCCCGCGAGCCTACGCTGGACAGGCGCTGGTTGGCCTCATCGAATTGAGAGAGGAGCAAGGCCTCGCGCCCGTAGGCCTTGACCGCAGCGATGCCGGTGATCGCTTCCTCGACGCGGGCGTTGACCTCGCCAAGGGCTTCCTGCTGCTTCCGGAAGAGCCCTCGCGTCCGCCTGGTGATCGTGGAGGCCAGGAGGAAGACAAGGGGTACGGGCACAATGCTTGCGAGGGTGAGGAGTGGATTGACGGACAGCATGATGGCGAGTGTTGCCACCACGGCAAGGACGTTGCCCAGGAGCTGCACGGTCGACTGGGCCAGCGTAACGCTCATGGTGTCGACATCGTTCGACACCCGGCTCATGAGGTCGCCGTGGTCCCAGCGGTCGATCGTGGAAAGGGGCAATTGGGTCAGGGTAGTGAAGAGCGAGCCGCGGAGGCCTCCGACGAGGCGCTGGCTCGCCCCCGCCATGATCCAGCCGGTAGCCGCAGAGCTGCAGGCAGCAGCGGCGAAGGCAAGGGCCAGGGCGAGGACTGGCCAGGGTGGCAGCAGTGCGGCTGGACTGCCAGCAGCCGCCACGACGGTCATAGAGTCGATGGCCCGGCCGATGAGGAGGGGGCCGGAGAGGACCAGCAAGGTCTCCAGTACGGCCAGGAGGGCCACGAGGGCGAGGGGGCCAGCCTCGGCGCGGAAAAGGCCCAGCACGCGCGGCAGGATGGCCTTCAGGCTGTCGGGCCTCTGCCTGCCGGAAAAGCGGGCTGCCGGTCCGCCAGGCCCCATCCCTGAGGTCCCAGGCATGGCGCGGAAGGGCTCAGCCAGCCCTGAGGGAGTGCCCCCCTGCGCAGCCTGGCTTGGCGGCGGGCTCTGGGTCGGCCTAGCAGCCTGTCGGACTGAAAACAAGGAATTTCCAAGCGGGCGGAACTCTGATACTCTGAGCCTATGGCCGCCCAGTTTGTGACGATAGACCGAGAAACCACGATGCTGCTTCCTCCGGACCTGCGCGAGTGGGTGCC
>JBAXTA010000306.1:0-5444 GCA_037130415.1 Spirochaetota bacterium | reverse complement strand
GCCGGGATTGGGCTGCCCGGATCGACGAGCGATTCAAGGGAGGAGGGTAGTGTGTCCCCGGCCACAATGCCAGGTTTGGGCCAGCGTGAGGGACTGAACAGGAGGGCGCCAATCTCCACCACCCGGCAATTGCGGGGGTCGAGGCCAGTGGTCTCGACGTCTATCGCAAGGAAGCGCCTGTCCTTCCATCCCTCAGGCAGGAGGGCGAGCGCTTCCTTCGGGGAGAGCCGGGGCCAGTTCCTGCGGCTCACACCGCAGCTGCCGGGACTGCCGTGCTTGCGCTGGCAGCCGCAGCCAGCACTGCCTTGATGTCCGTGATGATGGCCTCGTTCTTTGTCGCAGAAACGGTCTTCGCAGCCACAAGGTCGTCTTTTTCCACCGCAGTGCGGGAAAGAATGTAGTATTTGATCTTGGGTTCGGTGCCGCTGGGGCGCACGGTGACCAGGGTGCCGTCCTCGAGCCACCACTGGAGGACATCGCTCGTAGGCAGGTGGCAGTGTGTCGCTTCTTCGGCCCTTCCTGCCTTCCATTCGAGGCCGGCCTGTATGTCGCGCACACGGGTGACAGGGATGCCCCCAAAGCTCGCAGGCTGACGCGCACGGTAGCCCGCCATGATGCCCGCCATGACGCTCATGCCCGAGGCACCCTCAAAGTACGTATTGACGCCTTTTTCCTCATAGTACCCGTGTTCTCTGTAAAGGTCGGCGAGGCGGTCGAGGAGGCTTTTGCCCTTCGACCGCCAGTACAGGACCATCTCGGCGGTGATGGCCGCTGCGGAGATGCCATCCTTGTCTCGGGCTTCCTGTTCGATGAGGTGCCCGTAGCTTTCCTCGGTGCCGTACACGAAATCGATGCCCTCGGCCTCGAAGCTCCGCATGAGGTCGGCTATCCACTTGAAGCCGGTCAGGCAGTCATGGCTCGTCGCGCCGTAGGCTTCGGCGATGCGGATCTGGAGCTCGGTCGTCACAATTGTCCTGACCGCGGCCGGGCGCTTGGGCATCTTTCCGAGTTCCTTCAGCGTCAGGAGGATATAATCCAGATGAAGTGAGCCGAGCTGGTTGCCGGTCACGAGGACATAGCTCCCATCGGGGGCGCGCACCGCGATGCCGAGGCGGTCGGCATCTGGATCGGTGGCCATGACTGCATCGGCTTTTTCCCTGGCAGCGAGCTTGAGGGCGAGGTCGAGGGCCGCAGCCTCCTCCGGGTTGGGGAAGGCCACGGTCGGGAAGTCTCCGTCGGGCTCGCGCTGTTCGGGCACGGTCATGACCCTGAGGCCAAGCTCTCCCATGATGCGCTCGAAAAGCATGGCGCCAGTACCATGGAGGGGCGTGTACACAAGCTTGACCTGGCCTGCCATCTCCTTGATGAGGGCGGGGCGGAGGAGGTGGGACTTCACCATGGCGATGTAGGCGTCGTCGGTGCTGCCATCAAGGAACTCGATGAGGCCCTTGGCCATGGCCTCGTCCCTGGGGATGAGCCTGGCCTCCACAACCTTTCCCACCCGGTCGATGATGCCGATATCGTGGGGCGGAGTGACCTGGGATCCGTCGTTCCAGTAGGCCTTGTAACCGTTATATTTAGGCGGATTATGGCTTGCGGTCACCACGATGCCTGTATCGCAACCCAGGCGCCTGACGGCGAAGGAGAGTTCCGGAGTAGGCCTGAGCGAGGGGAAGAGGTAGCACTTGATGCCATTGCCCGCAAAGACACGGGCAGCGGCCATCGCGAAGGTGTCGGAGTGGTGGCGGGAGTCGTGGGCAATGCAGGCGGAAAGCTTCTTGCCCGGAAAGGTCTCGATGAGGTAGTCGCAAAGGCCCTGTGTGGCGCGGGTGACGACGAGGAAATTCATCAGGTTCGAGCCTCCACCGATCACGCCGCGGAGTCCACCGGTGCCAAACTCAAGGTCCCGGTAGAAGCGGTCCTCGAGCTCCTTCCACTCTGTCTGGCCTCCCGTGGCGGCGCTCGCCAGGAGGTCCTCGACTTCCTTTTTGAAGGCTGCGTCGGTTTCGGCGGCGATGTAGGCCTGTGCCCGCTTCTGTATGGTCCCGTGATCCATGATGCCTCCCCTGTGAAAAGAACCGGCTGGGCCGGTCCTGTAGCATGCGTCGGGGACGGAGTCTAACGTGGAAGTAGGGGTTTTGCCAGCGGAGGAGGGACTGGGAGTGGGGAGGGGCGACTGCTGGGTATGAGTTTGGATGCGTCCAGATTGCTGCCGGGCTCGGGGTGGAGCAGGTAGGGGTTCGACGGCTACCCTTGATTTCATGCCCCGCCACGGGTAGCCTTGAGCTATGGATGTACATAATCCGCACGACAGGTTTTTCCGGTCCTGGTTTTCGCGGAAGGAAAATCTGGCTGGCTTCCTCGAGGCAGCCCTCCCGGCAGAAGTCTTCTCCCTTCTGGATCTTGCGGGTCTTGCTATTCATGACGGGACCTTCATTGACGAGGAGCACAGAGAACACTTTTCAGACCTTTCGGCCACTGTCCAGATTGCTGGGTCACGTGCCCGGGTTTATGTTTTGGTCGAGCACAAGTCCTGGGCTGACTCTTGGGCGCTCCTTCAGGTGCTTCGCTACATGGTACAGACTTGGACCAGGGATGCCAAAGAGTCGCCGTCGCAGCCCCTGACACCGATTCTACCCATCCTGTTCTACCACGGTGAGTCCTCTGCGGTTCCATCGCGCTTTTCGGAGCTTTTTCGTCCTGGCTATCCCGAGGCTTTGCGGAATTATCAGCCTGAGTACCTGTGCCAGGTTTTCAACCTGACGGCGCTTCCCGACTCGCGCATGAGTGGCCCTCCGGAGATGGAAGCGGCATTGTGGGCCATGAAGTATGCCCGGACCCAGATCGATCTGGCGCTCAAGGCCTTTGATCGCCTTTCCCGAACTGTGGGAAGGATTTTCAAGGATGATCCGTCATTCATGGAGATCGAACTGTATCTCCTGTCCAGCTCAGGCTTGTCGCCCGAGGAATTGCTCGACAAGGTCAACCGTCTTTTGACTGACAG
Source organism: Spirochaetota bacterium (assembly GCA_037130415.1). GTDB lineage: Bacteria > Spirochaetota > Spirochaetia > Treponematales > Rectinemataceae > CAIJMU01. The sequence goes on along the minus strand of JBAXTA010000306.1, from coordinate 2,440 downwards.
CTACCTGAAGGAGGGTTTTATGAGTACCGCTGAAATGCTGATCGCTCGAGGAGAGGCTCGAGGAGAGGCTCGAGGAGAGGCTCGAGGAGAGGCTCGAGGAGAGGCTCGAGGAGAAGCCCGAGGGAAGGAAGAAGAGAAGCGAGTAATTGCCCGCAAGTTGAAGGAGCAGGGACTCACAGTCCAGCAGATCAGCACGGCGACCGGGCTTTCCGAGCAGGAAGTCCGCGACCTGCCCAAGGCCTGACCTGCCCGGAAGTCCGATCTCAGAAGGTGGACGAGATATCTTTTACAATCCAGTTCCTGTAGACTCCAGCCAACATCCTGGAAGGAACAGTATACAAGAGACTCGTCCCTTTCTTGTTCCAGCGACCACCGAAGAGCCGGGCAGCTTCGCCGGACAAATCACCGATGAAGTCCCTTTTTGCTATCCGGAAGACCTTCATCAGGCGAATACCCCATGCTCAATTCGCCCTAAAACATCAAGCACCATGTGGGCACCATACCTGGACGAAATCATTTCGATCGGCCTTTTCCCGCCAAGCGAAAGATTTTCTGCATTCATCCAATCCTGAAAGTTCTCAGCCGAGCCAAAGACCTCGCTTCCTCGTGAATACACCTCGGCAATCTGAAGAATCTGTTCTGTAGTCGCAACATCCATCAGCTCCAAGTCGCCCTTCCGCTGAATTGTCCTTTCGGTGATATTCAGCAACTGGGACATCGCTCGAAGCGAAACGTTCAGATTGGAGACCAAATAAAGCAGAGATTTCTTAGGAAGGCCTGCTCGCGAGATTTCGAACAAGTCCATTTCCGATTTTAGCGAGTGGCCAATAACCCCACTTCCACCGAGTAGCTTTTCAATCGTTACATCTGACATCTCGACCTCCGACATCTGTCGTTCACTATAAAGACATTTGTCGCAAATGTCGAATCATGATGGTATGTTCGCGAACTCTGGCTCGAACACATATCGAGTAATCTTCCCCAAAGCATCCCCTAGTTTCAGTGATTCCTCTTCTAGATCGAAATTGTCTTGGAGCCCTAGCCAAAATTCGGCTGAGGTTCCAAAGAAACTCTTGAACCTCAATGCTGTATCCGCAGTAATCCGGCGGCGTCCGTGTATGATTTCAGAAATTCTCGTTTGAGAAATGTGAGTTTCCTTAGATAAACGATAGGCACTGATCCCCATTGGCTCGAGGAAGTCCTTCAGAAGGACCTCACCCGGGTGAATGTTACCAAGTCGCTCTTCAGTGGTAGTCTGCAATTCTGACATCATGCGCATCTCCTTCATTCCAGCGAAATACAATTCTCCATTGATCGTTGATCCGTATACTCAAATACCCAGCAAGATCACCCTTGAGAGTTTCAAGTCGGTTTCCCGGCGGAATCCTCAAGTCTTCCACATCCTGCGCGTTGTTGATCAACCGCAGCTTTCTGCGTGCAGTTTCCTGGATCTCTCTTGGGAGGCGCCTGGACACCGTGCCGACCCAAATCTTCTCAGTCTCGTTGTCCGAAAAGCTGCGAATCATATATCAAGATACTAACGCACGGCATTACTTCCGTCAAGCGGAAGTACACTGAGGCCCGATAAAGCCTGACGTATTCGTCGCCTTCAAGACTCGGTTTTGATCCCCCGTCGAACCTGTTTGCGCTTGTTAGAGGACCCTGCTGACACCGAGTCACGAATCAGGAACCGCATGCCCCGTGACCGTGCCTGCTGACAAGGCCGAAGCGTCACCCTCGTCCCCGTTACCACGGGCTCGCCTCCGCAGATGGCAGGATCGCGCTCGATTACTTCCGAATAGCTGACTGTCATGGTATGTGGGTAGCATACAAACCTCGCGGCTTCAGCGCGCGAAGACCCACGCTCACCCTGAAAGGACCGGCATGACCACTGAAGCTGAGCTCAAGGAGAAATTGCGGAAGATTGAGGCGCTTTTCGCAGGGGCTGCCACCGCAGGGGAGAGAAACGCCGCTGAGGCTGCCCGTGAGCGTATCCTGGCCAGGCAGCGCGAGATGGGGGCCAGGGAGCCCGTCATCGAGATGCGCTTCAAATTGGGCGATGGGTGGAACCTCAGGCTTTTCCTTGCCCTCTGCCGACGCTATGGATTAAAGCCGTTTCGATGGCGCGGGCAACGTCGGACTACGGTGATGCTGAGGGTCGTCAAGACATTCTCAGACGAGATTCTGTGGCCGGAGTTCCTGCAGCTGTCCGCCGCCCTGACGACCTACCTCGATGAGGCTACCGATCGCATTATTCGTGAAGAGGTTTTCAAGGACAGCGAGGAGCCAGAAGAAAGAGCCGAAGAGAGGCCTCAATAGTGGCGGCCTGGGACTCGCCAACTTGACCGTGGCGACGCGGGGGCGCAAACTGAAGTCATGGGATTGCTTGCTACCGAGTCCGGTGCATTGGTGACACGAAAACGCATTTCGCCCTGTATTG
>JBAXTA010000305.1:0-5446 GCA_037130415.1 Spirochaetota bacterium | reverse complement strand
ACCTTGTCTTTGATACTATTTGTTCAAAATATGAAAATCTGGGACAGGCTCTAGCTACGTGAGCGGGGTTGGAACGACTCTTCTTATGATCAACGACTGCGGAAGCGCAAACCTGGGAGTGGCACTCGATTACGGGCATGCGGCTTTGGGCTACGAAACACCGGCAGAGTCCGTCGCAATCCTTTCGATGTATGGCGATCGCCTCAAGCATGTTCACATAAACGACAATTTCGGAGCTTGGGATGACGATATGATCGTTGGAACGGTTCATACGATGCACTACCTCGAGTTTTTCTTCTGGCTTGATCGTACAGGCTATAAGGGCTTCATGACCATTGACCAATTCCCCTATCGGGAAGATGGGCGCGCGGCTGTGGAAGAAAGCGCGCTCTGGCTCGACGCTCTCCAGAACATGATCGAAACTGCCGATCAGGCGGTGATCTCTGCGGCGATGGCTGCCAAGGACGCGGTGGCGGCCAGCAGATTCATGCGGTCCATGATCGCTCCGACGGCGGGCCTTAGGCATGGCAACTAGGATTTCGCGAACGCTTTACAAAGACCAGGAGGCCATGAAGATCGAGTCTGAGGCCCTGGCGGCGGTCGTCATTCCGGAGCATGGGGCCAAACTCGCTTCCCTTCGATCCTTGTCGAGTGGAAGGGAATTTCTATTTCAACGTCCCGGGGTGAAGTACCGAAGGTCGTCCTACGACTCCGACTACCTTGCCGGCGAATGCAGCGGTTTCGACGAAGTATGCCCGACTGTGCTGGAGTATTTCTACGACAGGGAACCCTGGAAGGGAATCAGAATCCCCGATCATGGAGAAGTTTGGGCGCTTCCTTGGTCCTGCGAGACCGATTCAGAAAGCCTCGACCTGTCGGTCCGTGGAGTGAGGTTGCCCTACCAACTCCGCAAGAGAATCACCTTAGCCGAGCCGGACTGTCTGCGCATTTCCTACGAATTGACGAACGAGACCGCTTTCCCGATCGACTTCATCTGGTGCGCCCACATCATGCTGGAGGCCGAGAAGGGCTGCCGCATCGCAGGGCCACGCGACATGGGAAGATGTGTCGCCACGATGTCGGAAAGTGGGGCTATCGGAGCATGGGGCGAGGAGTTCGACTACCCAGTGACACCGCTGAAAGACGGAAGCTCCTACGACGCAAGCTTGCATCGCGGAGCCGATGCCGACGACTACCAGAAATTTTTCTTCAAGGGCCGTGTTCCCGAAGGGAGGGCCGGGCTCGAGTATCCGGACGGCCATGTCCTCACCGTGAGTTTTCCCGAGCGGGAAGTCCCCTGCTTCGCGGCTATCCAGGCTGAAGGTGGCAAGCTCGGTATCAGGTGCGTCTTCCTCGAACCTTCGACGGCCGCCTTCGACAGGCCCGACTTGGCTAGGCTAAAAGGCTTGAACAGCGTGCTTCCGCCGAAGGGCCGGTTGGTCTGGCATCTCGGCCTGAGGGTCACCCTCCCATCATGACACTACCCATGGTTTCAGACCCGCCGCCTAGGGGCGAGAGCGTGGAAGATGCATGCAGTATTAAGTTCGGCGCACACCAGTTCATGTGGAAGAGCCATTGGACGGATGCGGATCTGCCTGTCCTCGACGCGGTTGAGCACCTCGGTCTGGGGCTTTTCGAGATTTCCCTGGGGGACGATGTCAGCTTTGATGCAGAACGACTGCGGCTGCATGCCCAGGCTCTTGGCATCGAGCTCACGGTGGGGCCGGGCAACGAGTGGCCGGATGCCTGCGACCTCTCCTCGGAAGAACCCGAGACGCGCGAGCGGGGCCTGTGCTGGCACAAATCGATCATCGACCGGGCAGCCGAGCTGGGGGCCGTCGCATATTGCGGCGCCATCTATGGTCGTCCTGGACGGGTACTCCGGCGCGAGCCGCCCCGCGACGAGCTGTCACGGACAGCGGAGGGCCTTCGGGACTTGGCAGTCCACGCCGAAGGGCGGGGTGTCCGCCTTGTGCTGGAGCCGATGAGCAGGTTCAGGACCCATCTGATCAACACAGCCGGACAGGCGCGCAGTCTGCTTGACCTGATCGGGCATCCCAATGTCTCCGTCAATCTCGATACCTTCCACATGGTCACCGAGGAGCGCGACTACGGGTCTGCGATCCGGAGCCTAACCGGACAGTTGTGGGGAATCCATGCCTGCGAGAGCGACCGAGGGGTCCCAGGCGGCGGACTCGTGCCTTGGGGTGACGTGCTCGAGGCCCTCCTCGTCTGTCCGGGTGAGTTGCGGATCATGTTCGAGGCCTACAACACCGGACCCGGCGGTTTCGGTTATTCGCGGGGGATATTCAAGGACCTTTGTCCAGATCCCGAGGCCTTCGTCAGGTCGGGCAAGGCCTTCCTCGAGGGGCTCATCGAGGAGTCGCGGCGCATCGAAAGGAAAAACTAGGATGGCGAAGTCGGTTGCGGTGTTCGACCTCGGCATGACCAACAAGAAGGCTGCCGTATATGACCTGGATCTTCGCGTTGTGGAGTCGAGATCGAGGGTCTTCGAACCCATCCTCATCGACGGAATCGAGGCCCACGATCTCGTGGGAATCGAGGAATGGCTCCTCGACAGTCTTCGGGAGTTTTCTCGGGACAATGAGATCGGTGCCATCGGCGTTAGCACGCATGGAGCGACCCTTGTGTGCGTAGGCGCCGACGGTTTGCCCTGTGTGCCCTGCGTCTATTACACCCACGAGCCCGGCCCTGATTTTCACGCGAGATTCTATCGCATGGCTGGTCGACGGGATACGCTGCAAAAAGAGACAGGCACCGCAGGTCTCTCCGCGCTGGTCAATCCGGCGAAGGGTCTCTTGTTCCTCAAAGAGCGCTTCCCTGAACTGTTCGACAAGACCGTCCACGTTCTCAATTATGCCCAATACTGGGGCTATAGACTGACCGGCCTTGCCGGAGCTGATTGCACCTGCACGGGGGTTCATACCTATCTTTGGGATTGGCGGAAGGAGGAATACTCATCAGTTGCACGGAAACTAGGCGTTGCAAGCAAGCTGCCTCTGCCAATCCGAGCCCCTTGGGAAGTCCTTGGACCCCTGAAGGATGAGCTATCGCTTCGTTGCGGTTTGTCCGGCAACGCAAGAGTGACCATGGGAATCCATGATTCGAACTCCTCATTGTTGCCTCATCTGCTCAAGTCGGAAGGAAGGGATTTTGTCCTCAACTCAACAGGAACCTGGTGCGTCCTCATGCATCCTCAGGAGCGCTACGGTTTCTCCGTGGATGAGCTCGGAAAGCTCGTGTTCTTCAATCGATCGGCTTTCAACAGGCCCGTGAAGACCGCCATCTTCCCTGGAGGCCTGGAATACGAAGCCTGGTCGTCGCTCATCATGAGCACGGCAGGCTCTCCGAATGATTTCCCTCTGCGGTCCGGAACCTTGCCCATGGAGATCTACCGGAAGATCCTCATCGAATGCAAGGATTTTCTCCTTCCTGAGATCATCCCTGGAGTTGGACAGTTTTCCGGATCGATGGGGCGGATAGTAGCCGGGTCTGTCATGTTGGAACCCGCGCGGCTCGAATCCGGACGCTACTCTCTTCCTGCCCATTGTAATTGTCTGTGGTCAATGGCTTTGCTCAACCTGTCCCTTGTCATCCAGACCTGCGTTGCTCTCAGGAGGGTGGGCTTGGTTGCCGGGACTCGTGTGTTCACCGAGGGTGGCTTCCGGCATAATGAGGACTATATTCGCCTACTCTCTGCAGTGCTTCCTGAGAATCCAGTCTTCGTCTCCGACATCGCTGAGGCATCTCTCTTCGGATGCGCGATCACGGCCGTAGCAGCACTTTCTGGAATTGATCCAGCAGGGGTTTCAGGCAGGTTCAATATCGACTACAGGAGAATCGAGCCTATTGGCGCATTGGAAGGCTTTGCCCGGTATTGCGACTCCTTCATTGAGCGAACGAGCGGAGAGCCATTTGTGTCATGACAACGGCCAAAGACGAAATATTTCCACCTTCTGGAATTGAGCATAAGGAGGCACAATCTTATGAAACTACAATCCGATTTTATTGAACAGATCGAGGAAATGGTCGAGGGTTGCCATAGACTCGCAACTCTTGGCTATGTGACATCCTCCGGCGGCAATATTTCCTATCGCGTGGAGGAAAACCTGGTATTGATCACTCCAACAAAGACGCCGAAGAGAATCATGAAGGCCGAGGACATTTGCGCTGTAGATCTGGAGGGCAGAATCATGTTTTCCAGCGGGGGAAAGAAGCCAACAGGAGAGATACCGTTCCACTTGAGGATACTCAAGGCGCGCCCTGATCTCAAGGCAGTCGTGCATGCCCATCCTCCTGTGCTGACAGGATTCGCCATAGCGGGATCGGACCTGATTGCGAAGCCTTTTTTGCCTGAACCCATCATCGAGGTGGGCCCCATGTTGTTCGTGCCCTACGAGACCCCCTTGTCTGAAGCCCTTTCTAGGCAATTCGACGCTGTGATCAGGAAATCAAATAGTTTTCTCATGGAGAAACATGGCGCGGTAGTCTGCGGTGATGGGGTTTTTGAGGCCGTGGAGATGATGCAGATGATGGAGTGCATGGGAGTTTCGATAATGACGGCGCATGCCCTCGGCAAGTGCGAACCGATATTGCCTGCATTCGTGAAGGAGATGGACCAGGTAATCGCGGTGCGAAACCTCAGGATGCCGGGAGCTCCTGGCGAGTTCGCCTCTGCGTCGGAGCTTTATGGCCTGTGACATTGCGAAGAATCAGGCATCACATGCGTGGTCCCATCAATAAGAGAAGGCCGTATCGTCATTTTCAAGCGGCCTCGTTGCAAGAGTGGAGGTGGCTAAAGCACCAGAAGCCGCACAGCGGCGAACCGAACCGAAGGCCTAGTTTGCGTGTATACCTTGGAGCGAGGGGGAGAAGCATGAATTGAGCGCGCGAAACGCTGGGCAAACTGCCGCGCTCCCTCTCCTTCCCCTTCCTATTACTTCAGAGTGTGCTTCTTCACAAACTCCTCGAGCACTCCGGTCAGGTCCGGCTTCCCGATCTCCTGAAGATCATACCCTACCTTTACTGTTGGGTGCTTTATTTTCACGATGCGGTTGAGGTCGATCGGCGTCGCGATCACGACCGTGTCGCAGTCGGTCGAGTTGATCGTGGCCTCGAGGTCCTTTACCTGCAGCTCGCCGTAGCCCATGGCCGGGAGGAGCGTGCCGATGTCCGGGTAGGTCGCGAAGGTCTCCTTGAGGCGCCCGACGGTGTAGGGCCTTGGATCGACGAGCTCGCTGGCTCCGAACTTCCGGGCCGCGACGGTGCCGGCGCCGATCTTCATGTGCCCGTGGGTCAGGGTCGGCCCGTCCTCGACGACGAGGCAGCGCTTGCCCTTGATGAACTCGGGGTGGTCGACGTTGATGGGGCTAACCCCGTCGATGACGATGGCTTTCGGATTCACGCGCTCGATGCTCTCCCGTAC
>JBAXTA010000304.1:0-5488 GCA_037130415.1 Spirochaetota bacterium | reverse complement strand
GCCGGTCGTTGAAGACGAGGGAAGCAGTCGCTGTCGATACCCCGGCTTTTTTAGCGACATCGGATAGTTTGATCGTCATAATATCCGCCCTTCCTAAATCGATTTATATCATCCCCCCACAATCTTGTCAATGAATATTGTTTCAATCTGTTGAATAGCAATGATTTACGCTTTTTATAAAATTTGCGTTGACAGATTGCAGAAATTGACCCTATATCTTTTAAAGCGCTTTAGTAAGGAGGAGCAATGACGCACAGGGAGCGCATGAAGAGATCCTTCATGCTGGAAGAGGTCGACAGGCTTCCGCATGGCGAACAGATGATCCATGACCTTCTGGTGGCCAAGATCCTTCACGAAGGCCTCCCCGGAGATGGCGACAACGCACTCAGCGCCTGGATGAAGGAGACGCTGGGCGATGCCAACTTTTCCCGCCACCTCCGTGCACGGCAGGTCCTTGGTTTCGACTGGGTCCATCTCTTTCCCATCGAACCCTTCGTCGAAAAGGAGCCGGACGAAAGGGGACTCCGCAGGGATATCTGGGGTCAGCGCATCAAGGTGACCAGGGAATCCTTCGAAATCGTCGAGCCGGCCATTGCGAGTTCCGACGAGATGGACAGCTACCGCTTCCCCTCGCCTGACGATTTCATCTACAGCGATATAAAACGATGGCAGACCGAATCGGATCTCTGGGTAACTACCCAGATCGACACGGGCTACTTCAAGATCGCCCAACTCGTCGGCTTTGAGAACTACATGATGTACCTCGCCGATGTCCCGGGGAAACTTGCTAGCCTGATGGAACGCTTTACCGATTTCCAGAAGAAGTTGGTCGACCGGCTCGTCGAGGCCGGAGCGGATTCCATCTGGTTTTCCGATGACCATGCCTTCAACGCCGGACCCTTCATGTCGCCGGACATGCTCGAGGAATTCGACTTCCGCTACCTGGCCGAGCTCGTTGCCTATGTCCACGCGAAGGGCCTCCTTGCCAACTACCACTCCTGCGGGAACATCGCACAGACCCTGCCCCTTCTTGTGAAGGCGGGCATCGATTCCCTCCACGCCATCCAGCCTTCGGCGGGAAACGATATCGAGGCCTACCACAGGGAGTACGGAAAGGACCTCTGCTTCATCGGCAATTTCGACATGGACAAGCTCATGCCCAAGGGCTCGCCCAGGGACATCGACGAGGCGGTCCGGAAGATGGTGGAGGCCCTATGGAGCAAAAAGCGAACTGGCTATGTGCTTTCGACCTGCAACATGCTGAACAGCGACCAGCCAATTGAAAACGCACTCATGCTGCATTTTGCGGCTGAGAAATACGGCCACTAGGCCGAAAAGGAGACGACTATGAAGAAAGCGATCTGGATCCTCCTCGTTGCCGTCCTGGCGCTGAGCTACGCTCCCGCCCAGGCGAAGAAGATCAAGGCCCTCTACACGCCGATGACCTTTGGCGCTCCCTACTTCGTACAGGTGGGAGACGGGATGAAGGCGAGGGGAAAGGAACTCGGTTGGGACGTGAGTGTGGTCGATCCCAAGGGAGACATCGCCGCGCAGCTCGCCCAGCTCGAGACCGCCGTCGAGCAGAAGTATGACGTAATATTCCTTTCGGCCCTCGACTCCACGGCAGTCAAGGCGATCGTGAAGAAGGCCGTCGACCAGGGGGCCATCGTCATCACCGAGGCGACGATCGTCGAGGGCACCTCCGCCCACGTCGGTCCTGGCGAGGACAACATGGGCAGGTCCCTCGGCGAGGCCATGGGCAAATGGGCGCAGGCCAACCTGAAGGGCACGATCGAGGTGGCGACCTATCACGTGACCCAGGATTCCCACACCCTCGTCCGCGAGCAGGGCATGCGCTCGGGACTCGAGGCCTTCTACAAGAATGGCACGATCGACTACGTCGCGAGCCTCGGCGGCCTCACCCCGGAGGACGGGATGAAGAACATGGAAGGCATCCTCCAGTCCCACCCGAACATCAACATCGTCATGGGCTGCAACGATGACAGCATCATGGCCTCCTACCAGGCCGCGAAGAGCGCCGGCGTCAATCTCGCCAAGATGGGCTTCGGTGGCGTGAATGCCATCCCCCAGGCCCTCGATCTCATGAAAAAAGAGAAGGCCTCCGGCAAGGGAGCCTACCGCGTGACTGTCGACATCATCCCCTTCGACACGGGCAAGATGTGCGTCGACCTCGCCGCCAAGATCCTCAAGAAGCAGGCCTTCGACAAACTGCTTGTCGTACCGGCCAAGGCCGTTACCTGGGCGAACATCGACTCATATAAATAACTGCCTGATTGCCACGCCTGATGCGGGCGGCTCGCGAGGATCCTCGCGTGGCCGTCCGCATCCCGGAAGGAGAGCCGATGCCCGCCCCACTGCTCGAACTGAAGTCCGTGTCAAAGTCCTGGCCCGGCGTCCGGGCCCTCGACAAGATCGATTTTTCCCTCGAACGCGGTGAGGTCCACGCCCTGGTGGGGGAAAACGGCGCGGGCAAGTCGACGATGATCAAGATCCTGACCGGCGCAATCCACGCGGACGAAGGCCAGATCATCCTGGATGGGCAGAGTTATGCGGGCTTTTCGATCAAGCAGGCCCAGAACCTCGGCATTGGAGCGATCTACCAGGAACTCAACCTCATACCCAAGCTCAGCATCGCGGAGAACATCTTCTTTGGCAGGGAATTCAGGAAGCATGGCCTTGTCGATTTCGCGCGCATGCACGCCGAAGCGGGGGCGATCCTCGCTCGCATGGGCTTCCAGCTGGACACGCGTGCGAGGGTCGGAAGCCTCGGGACTGCCTGGGAGCAGGTTGTCGAGATCGCCATGGCCGTTTCCAAGAACATCCGCATCCTCATCATGGACGAGCCCACGGCGCCACTTTCCACCGATGAGGTTGCGAAGCTTTTCGGGCTCATCCGGCGGCTGAAGACCGAGGGCGTTTCCATAATCTACATCTCGCATCGCCTCGAAGAACTCTATGAGATCTGTGACCGGGTTACCATATTCCGCGACGGCACGAGGATCGAAACCCTTCCCATCGGCGAAGCCGACAAGGGCAGGCTCATTTCGCTCATGGTCGGTCGGCCCCTCCTCAACCAATACCCTCCCAGGATTCCGGTACCCTCCACTTCGCCCACGATACTCGAGGCGGAGGGGCTGCGGAGCGGCAAGCTGAAAGATGTATCGCTGAAGCTCAGGAAGGGCGAGATTCTCGGCCTTGCGGGCCTGGTCGGGGCGGGAAGGACCGAAACGGTCCGGGCGATCTACGGCGCGGACCGGAGGACCGGGGGAAGGCTACGGAAAAACGGTGACGAAATCTCCATCACCTCTCCCCTGGATGCCATCCGACAGGGCATCGTGCTCCTGCCCGAGGAAAGGAAGAGCCAGGGCCTCTTCCTCAACCTTTCCGTGAGCGACAACATGGTGTTTCCCAACCTGGGGAAGTACAGGCGCCTGGCCATGCTCAACGCGAAGGGCATCAGGCGGGACGTGCTGGGGATGATCGACTCGCTCCGCATCAAGACCTCATCGGAACGCAACAGGGTACTCTTCCTCTCCGGCGGCAACCAGCAGAAGGTCATCATAGCCCGGTGGATCCTCATGGAGGCCGACGTCATCATTTTCGACGAGCCGACCCGGGGCATCGATGTTGGCGCCAAGTTCGAAATCTACACGCTGATGAACAAGCTCAAGTCCGAAGGCAAGTCCCTCATCGTGATCAGCTCGGACATGCAGGAGCTCATCGGCATATCCGACCGGCTCTACGTCATGTGCAACGGCAGGATGAAGGGAGAACTCGTGGGAGAAGACATAGAGCAGGAAAAGATCCTGAGGCTCGCCGCTGATTTTTCAGGCGAGACGGATGGCTCCGGAGTGTCCGCTTCGATGGAAGGGGTAGCCGCGCGATGAACACAAAGAACAGCATTGACATGAAGGAATTCGCCCTCTTTTTCTTCTTCCTCCTCCTGTGCGTCTTCTTCTCCGTCTTCGCCAGCGGGTTCCTGCGGCCGACCAATCTCCTGAACGTGGCGCGCCAGGTCTCGATCATCGGTATTGTGTCGGTCGGCATGACGATAGTCATCCTGACCGGGGGCATCGACCTCTCCGTCGGGGCGATCGTCGGCGTCGCAGCTACGGGCGCGGCCTTCCTGATGATCAACCTGAAGCTGCCGATCGCCCTTTCCGCGGTCATCGGCATCCTCCTCGGCGGAGCCATCGGGCTTCTCAACGGCATCATGGTGGCCAAATTCAACATCCCTCCCCTCATCACGACACTGGCGACCATGACATCCTTCCGTGGCGTTTCCTACATCATCACGAAGGGCATTCCCATCTACGGCTTCGAAGATTCCTTCGCCATCCTCGGCCAGGGCTACGTCGGCCCCATCCCCATTCCTGTCATCATCATGCTTGCCGTATTCCTGTTCGGATCCCTGATGCTCGGCAGGACACGCTTCGGACGCCATGTCTATGGCCTCGGCGGCAACGAGGAGGCGGCACGGCTCGCGGGCCTCGACATCGGGAAGATCAAGCTGATGGTCTTCGCCATCAGCGGGCTCCTGGCGGGCTTCGCGGGCATCGTCCTTCTTTCACGCCTGATGACAGGCGCGCCTACCCTGGGCACCGGCTTCGAGATGGATGTCATCACGGCGGTGGTTCTGGGAGGGGTCAGCATAGCCGGAGGAGAGGGGAAACTCCGCGGTGTGATCATCGGCGTCCTCATAATGGGAGTGCTGTCCAACGGCATGATCATCATGAGCCTTGACGAGAACTACCAGTGGCTCGTCCGGGGCTTCGTGCTCGCCCTCGCCGTCGGCTTCGACCGGAACTCCAAGAGAACCAGGAACTGAAAGGAAATCACCATGAAGAGATCTGAAATAAACGCGATCATGCGGGATGCCATTGCCTTCCTGGACTCGAAGCGCTTCCTCCTGCCACCCTTCGCCTTCTGGGGCAGGAAGGAGTGGGCGACGAAGGGCAGCGAATACCGCGAGATAGCGGACTGCATGCTCGGCTGGGACATCACCGATTTCGGGTCGGGCGATTTCCCGAGGATAGGGCTCCTCATGTTCACCCTTCGCAACGGGCACTATTCAAAGAGCGAGTACATCAAGCCCTACGCCGAAAAGCTTCTCATCACCGGCGAGGAACAGGTTACGCCCTTTCATTTCCACTGGAAGAAGATGGAGGACATCATCAACCGCGGTGGAGGCAATCTCCTCGTCCAGGTCTACAATTCCGGCGCCGACGGCGAGTTTGCGAAAACTCCAGTCCGTGTTTCGAAGGACGGAAGGAACTACGAAGTCGAGGCAGGTGCCATCGTCCGGGTGGAACCTGGAGAAAGCATAACCCTGCCGGCAGGTCAGTATCACAAATTCTGGGGCGAGAAGGGGGAGGGCATGATCCTCCTCGGCGAGGTCTCGAAGGTCAACGACGATACTGTTGACAACCGCTTCTACGATAAGGTCGGAAGGTTTCCCGACATCGCG
>JBAXTA010000303.1:0-5493 GCA_037130415.1 Spirochaetota bacterium | reverse complement strand
AAAGGCGGCTCGACTGAATTTTCTTCTTGATCCAGCGAGGCAGTACAAGGAAATGCGTGCCAACTGCAGCAGGCAGGGCAAAAATGAGAGCAAGCAAGCCTGCAGCCCGGGCAGCCCATCCTGAAAAGAACTGGAGGCTGTTACGGGAGAGTTTCTTGCCATGACCTTTGCGCTTGAACCTGGCAGGGGGAAAATCATCTTCGGGAGAGCTGGTCTTCGCCTGTGCCCTGGGGACCTCGCTCTGATAGCGGGAGCTTGCGCCCCCCTCGAGGAGCATGAAATCTGTAGCAGGCCAGCTGCCCTCGCTGGACTTCGAGGCTGCACGTGGAGAAAAGGCGCGTTGGCGCCTCTGCGTGCCGCCGCGGGAGGAGCGCCGGGGCGTGTCGAACAACAGGTAGTTTTCCATGCTACGCATTGAGTATCGGTAGGCTTTGCCCCTGTCATTAAAGAAGCCGCGTACGACCACGAGTCCGATTGCGCGCGCGGATGGGCCTGCCCATCCGCTTGCGCTGCCTGCTTGGGCTAGGCCACTCTCTATCCAATGCGACAGCTACGAGGATGGAAGCCTCTTGGACCAATCATCGCTGCGCTCGCGATAGCGGTGGCCCTCAAGTCCTGGGTCATCGATCTGGCCTTTGTCGAGGGAGCTTCGATGCTCCCGACCTATCACCAGGGTCAGCTTATCATGCTGTTCCGCGCGGCCTATGGCTGGCGGCTCCTGCCCGGCCTGCCCTATATCCTGCGCTGGTCCAGCCCGCAGCCGGGAGACATTGTCGTAGCCGCCAACCCGGAAAGCGGGGTTGCAGTCATCAAGCGTGTGGAGTGGAACCATGACGAACAAGCCGGACCTGTGGGTGATTTCGTGTACCTGCTTGGTGACAATCCCGGGGAATCGCTCGACTCAAGGGCCTATGGTTCCATTCCGGTTGAGAAGGTGGCAGGAAGGGTGCTAGTCTTCCAACACCACAAATGAAATGGGACAACCGGACCCTACGCTTCGTGCTGGCGATCGCTCTCATCTCCAGCTTCGCCCTTGTCATTCTCATCCGCTACGGAGTCCTGGCATCCCAGGCCGGAGGCACGGTCCCCCAGATACCCGAAACTGGCGAGAGGGGAACCATCTCAGACCGCGATGGACGGGTGCTGGCGATGGATTCTCCCCTGTACAATGTTGCCATCTGGAGACCGGAAACCGACCGCGAGGCCTTTCCTGTCGAGGCACCGCGCCTGGCCGAGCTCCTTGGGATGGAGAGCGAGGATATCCTTGCGCGATGGAGGGATGGAAGCAGCAATTTTTTCTACCTCAAGAAGCGGGTGGTTCCCCAGCTTGCGCGGGCAATACAGGGCGCCAAGGCTGACGGAGCATTTTCCGGCGTTGTGGTAGAAAAGGTTGCTGGACGTTTCTACCCTGAAAAGCGTCTAGGCTCGCACCTTGTCGGTTTTGTCGGGGACGCCAACCGGGGGCTTGCCGGCATTGAACTCAAGTACGACGGCGACCTCAGGCCCCCCCGGGCCCGCGCGGGAACCAAGGCCCCTCCTGGCAATTCCATCATCCTCACGATCGACGCCAACCTCCAGTTCGCACTCGAGGAAGTGGCACGGAAAAACCAGGTTTCAACCAAGGCGCAGGCGGTGATCCTCCTCGCCGGCGACGCCAGGAACGGCGAGATCCTGGCCTACGTGGCCATCCCCGATTTTGATCCCAATGAGTACTATAGTTTTCCCGATACGGCCTGGTACGACTGGGCGTCAGTCTCCCACTATGAGCCCGGCTCGGTCTTCAAGGTCTTTTCCATGGCCTCGGCCCTCGACCTCGGGGCAATCGACCGGACTACCTCCTTCATCTGCGGCGGCGCATATCGCCGGACCACGCCGGGCGGCGAGACGATTACGATAAAATGCCTCTCCGACCACGGGCAGGTGAACATTACGGGAATTCTTGAGTATTCCTGCAATTCCGGTGCGGGACAGGCCGCGGACAAGGCCGCTTCGGTGGACTTTTTCAACAAGCTTGTCGATTTCGGTTTTGGTGAGCGGAGCGGCATTACCCTGCCCTCCGAGAGCCCGGGCAGCCTCCGTTCGCCAGAGGGCTGGTCCCTCCGATCGAAGCCGACGATCGCGATGGGACAGGAGATCTTTGTCACTGCCACCCAGATGCTTGCTGCCGCCACGGCCATCGCCGACGGTGGACTCCTCTTGAAGCCGACTGTTGTCCGAAGCGTCCTGAAGCCCGACGGAGCTGCCGCCTGGGAATTCCAGCCAACTGTGGTCAGGCGGACGATCTCGCTGGAAAGCTCGAAAACGATACTGGCAGCCATGGAAGCAGGAGCTGGCATCAATGGTACTGGATTCAGGGCCAAGGTTGATGACATCAGGATGGCGGTCAAGACCGGAACTGCCCAGATGATTGATCAGGCTACCAAACGCTATTCAGATACAGACTTCATCGCAAGCACCCTCGCCATCTTCCCTGTCGAAGACCCGCGCATCGTCCTGTATGGCGCCATCATCAAGCCGGAGGGGGAGACCTATGGTGGCCGCATCGCCGCGCCAATGATCCGTGAGGCGGTGGAGGCCATCCTTGAGCAGGAGGAAATCCTACGGGGAAACAGTCAGACCATCAATCATTCAGGCACCATCAACCTGCCTCGACTTTCCTCTGCCACCATCGGCTCGACGATGCCCGATTTGATTGGCACACCAAAGAAACTCCTCTTGGGCATACTTGCACGGGATGACATTAGGGTACGGATCGAGGGTGATGGCTATGTCGTTCGTCAGACGCCGGAACCTGGGAGCCCGGTCGAAGCCGGAATGGAAATTCTCCTGGAGCTGAAATGAGCGAGGATGGGGCTGGGACCTGGCTCGCAGGCAATCTCACGGCGCTTTCCCGGATCCAGCCCACCCTTGCGACCTTTCTGGCGGCAACAGGGCCCGAAGCCTGGCAATGCTCAACGGCATCCTCGGGGGCCCTGACCGCACGGCACGAAGGCAAGCTCCTTCATTCAGCCCGTGATCCACGGAGCGAGGCGTCTCGCCTTGTCGCGACAGCGCTTCCGGGCGGGGCAGACACGGCGATCATCCTTGGCGCAGGCCTCGGCTACGCCATCGAAGCGGCCTTCGAAGTGCCGGGCATTGAGCGGGTCATCCTCTGCGAAGCCCTCCCCGAGCGGATTGCCGCCTTGCTCGACGCCCGCGACCTTTCGTCCATCCTCGGTCGCGAGGGACTATCCTGGGTCGCGGGCGGCGATCCCGGCGCCATCCTGGCAGCGCTTGAGGACACGGGGGCACGGATTGCTGGCCTGGTCGGGCAGCGCGCGCTCGAAGAAGGTGCCGACCCCTGGTACGCTGCTCTCCGCAGTGCCTTCGAGCGCTTTGCTGCCAAGGAAAACATCAACGAAAATACGGTCAAGCGCTTCGGTCGCCTCTGGGTCCGGAACATCGCCCGGAACTCCGTGGCAGCATCCAGCTTCCCCGGCATCCAGGGCCTTGCTGCCAGGTTTGCTGGCTTTCCCGCCCTCGTACTCGCCGCCGGTCCGAGCCTCGACGAGATCCTTCCCCATCTTCGCGAGATACGAGAGCGCTGCATCCTCGTTGCTGTTGACACCTCGCTTCGCAGCCTTCTCGCGCGAGGAGTGGAGCCGGACTTCGTGCTCGTGGTCGATCCCCAGTACTGGAACTGGCGACATGTAGCCGACCTCGAGTGGAGGGCGTCCTACCTCGTCACAGAGCCTGCAGTCTGGCCCCCTGCCCTCCGCTGTCGGTTCAAGGGCGCCTTTGTCGCAGCCTCGATCTTTCCTCTCGGAAGAGCCCTCTTCCCCGGCGACCGGGGTGCCCTTGGGGCAGGGGGATCGGTAGCCACAAGCGCCTGGGACTTCGCCCGACACATCGGCGCCGGGACGATCTACATGGCTGGCCTTGATCTAGGCTACCCGGTGGGTCATACCCATGCGCGGGCCAGCCTCTTCGAGCAGCGTGCCATCGCCGGCGGGTCCCGACTCCACCCTGCATCGACAACTCAGGCAGCTGCAGTCTTTGCGATTCCGACGCAGGCCGCGAAGGCCAATGACGGCCAGAACATCCTCACCGACGCACGGATGACGCTGTACGCCTGGTGGTTTGAAGCGCGCCTGGCACGACGCGACAGCCCGCCAACCCGCAACCTCTCGCAAAAAGGCTTGGCCATACCCGGCATGCCCCTTTGCGGAATCGATGCTTTGCTGGAGCTCCAGCCCAAAAGAAGCGAGCTTGACGCTATCTTCCGTGAGCTTGAATCGAGCACCGCCACCAGCTCCGGAGGCGGAGCCTCAGCCCTTCCGGATCTTCTAGCTTCGCTCTCCGATATTGAACAGAGGGCAGGCAGGGGAGCGAACGCGGCTGAGGCATGGCTTGCTCGGGGCTCCAGAGCTGGAGGAAAGGCAGGATTACTCTCCACGCTCGATGAGCTCGATGGATTTCTCCGCGAATCAGCCGCCCGCGATGTGGTGGGCTTTCTCCTGCCCTCGCTCCGCAGCCTTTTTTCGAGGGCTCCTACAAATTTCGAGGAGAGTGTCGCCAATTCAGCTTCGCTGTACCGCCGCATCGCCGACTCGGCGCGCGAGCACCTTGAATTGTTCGGCCCAGAAATGGCCAAGAAGGGCTGAAAGCGCCGAATAGCATGGAAAAACCTCAATCCGCGCCCAGTCCTGCCGACAATTTTCCTGAGGGAATCCTAGCGCAGCGTTAGCCTTGGCCTAGCAACGCGATGGGGAAACCTCGCCAACGGTATGCACCCTGACGTCCAGGCATACCGTTTTTTTATTGCCCTCGTGCCTCGGGCTGGCAGCTTGCGAGCTCGAGTGGCGACGCAGGGCAAGCGCCAGATGCAATCAGACCCTCAAGCGCTCCGGCAGCTTTGCAACGGGAGCCTCGAGCTGGGACAGCGCCTCGAAAAGTTCTCCCGCATCACTTCGCACCACAAGGTCGGGGATCAATGAAGGATTGATGAAACCCTCCTCCGATGCGTGCCTGACAAAGGCGAGGAGGGGTTCCCAGTAGCCATCGACATCAAGAAGCCCGAGGGGCTTGGAGTGGTAGCCGATCTGCCTCCAGGTCCATGCTTCAAAGAGTTCCTCAAGGGTCCCCGTGCCGCCCGGCAGGGCGATGAAGGCGTCAGAAAGCTCGGCCATCCTGGCCTTCCGCTCATGCATGTCCCGAGTCACCACGAGTTCGGCGAGCTCAGGCTGTTCAACCAGATCGAAGAGACGGCGCGGTATGATGCCGATCACCTCGGCACCTGCCTCGTGGGCGGCTGTGGCCAGTACACCCATCAAGCCGATGTTGCCGCCGCCATAGATCAGGCGGAGGCCGCGTGAGGCGATGGTCCGCCCCAGGGTGGCGGCTGCCTCGGCGTAGCGGGGAGAGCGGCCCATGCTTGAGCCGCAGAAGACGCAAATGGATCGGATTGTGGTTCCCATGGCTGCATGATAGCGCGGAGGGCGGCGGCTGGAAAAC
>JBAXTA010000302.1:0-5534 GCA_037130415.1 Spirochaetota bacterium | reverse complement strand
CGCTTCGCGCTGCCTGTCGATGGCAAATCCGAGGCCCGTGAGTATGGCTTCCGCTTTCGTCTCGAGTTCGTAGCCGCCGTGGTGCATGAAATCCTGTTGGGCTTCCCCGTAGCGCTCCATCTCGCTCGCCGAAAGCGCCTCACCTTCGGACATTCGATGCTCGAGGGTCTCGAGTTCCTTCCCGAGTTCGTGGATGGTGCCAGCTCCGGCAAGCACTTCCTCCAAGAGGCTGCGTCCCTGCATCTCCCCCACATCCTGGGAAAAATACCCGACTTCGATGCCGGGATCACTTGAAACCTGCCCTGAATCAGGGCTCTCGATCCCTGCCAGGATCCTGAAGACCGTGGTTTTTCCCGCGCCGTTGGGGCCGACAAGGCCGATGCGGTCGCCGGATCGAACGAGGAAGGCGGCATCGGAAAAGAGCACACGGTCGCCATAGGCAATCTTCACATCGGAAAAACTGAGCATCGGGATGGTCCTTTGTCCGCCGGAACGCCGACAGATCGCCGGTGGATCGCCGGTGAATCGTCGACGGATCGCCCGCGATGGTACAGGGAAGGAGTCCTCTTCGAGAACGGGTGAGTCGGGAGTCCATTCGCCGGATGATTGGAGCGCCGGTTGCTCCCCTGCCTTTCCTCGGGGTACTATCATGAAACTCCGGAAAGGACGGCACCCGATGGGAGCGACAAGGGAAGCGGTAGGATTCATTGGCACTGGAGTGATGGGCGCCAGCATGGTAGGGCATCTGCTCAAGGCTGGTTTTGATGTGCATATCCACACGAGGACCCAGGCTCGCGCGGAAGCCCTCATTTCCGCCGGAGCCATCTGGGAGCCGTCGGCAAAGGCTGTGGCACGCTGCTGCCAGCGCATTCTTACCATGGTCGGCTATCCCCGCGATGTGGAGCAGGTCTATCTGGGCGAATCAGGCCTCATCGCGAACGCCCTGCCCAGTGCTGTATTCATCGATACGACGACTTCGCGTCCCGACCTTGCGGTGCGCATCGCCGCTGCAGCCAGGGAACGAGGTCTGGGATCCATCGATGCGCCGGTTTCCGGCGGTGATATCGGAGCGAAAAATGCGACCCTCACGATCATGGTAGGAGGCCAGCTAGGCGACTTCGAAGTGGCCAAACCCCTTCTGGAACTCCTGGGCAAGACGGTCATTCTCCAGGGAGGACCCGGCGCTGGCCAGCATACCAAGATGGCCAACCAGATCGCCATCGCCGGCAACCTCATGGGCGCCGTCGAGGCCATCAGCTACGCCAAGGGCGCGGGCCTCGATCCCCGTCGTGTGATCGAGAGCATCGGCATTGGATCGGCCGGTTCCTGGCAGCTCAGCAACATGATCCCCCGGATACTCGATGGCAACTTCGAGCCAGGCTTCTATGTGAAGCATTTCCTCAAGGACCTCCGCATCGCCCTTGAAGCCGCCGGTGACATGAAGCTGGAACTTCCCTTCCTCTCGATGGCGGAAAAGCTTTTCACCCTGCTCGAGAAAGAAGGTTACGGAGAGAAGGGCACCCAGGCCATCTGGCTTCTCTATGAAAAGGGGCTTCTCCCCGGCCAGGGGCATTGATGGGAGCTTTCTTCACCCAGGCCCCGCATGATGCCGTAACAGACGGCGATTTCAGTTTTGGATGGTTCCGAGGGCCTTTTGAGCGCGTGAACTTCCTGGATATCCGCAGGTTCTGGAGGCGCGGGACCCCTGGCTGGATCAAGACCTGGCGGCTCAAGGAATGGCGCGCCTTTCTCATGGGCGACGCGCGCTGGTCCGTGATGACCGCCCTGTTCAATGCCAAGCTTTTTACGATTGCGTATTTCCATGCATGGGACCGCCAGGAAGGCCGGAGCGTGGGCTTCACCCGAATACTCCCCGGCAACATCGTCGCCATAGGCGAAAAGCTTACGCTGTCGCATAACGCGTACCATGGACAGCACGCGCGGGTCGATTTCGATTTCAACCTGTCGGTTGGCATAATCGCCGTATCGGTGAACTGGAAGCCGGGCAAGGGCCTGCCGGGCTTCCATGGAGCATTCACCCTTCCCTTCAATATGACCAAGGCCTGTCCTACCTCGGTAGTAATGCCCTTGGGGGGAAGGCGCGCCATGTACTCGACCAAGATAGTCCTTCCGATGGAAGGCAGCCTGGATCTCGCGGGGAGTCTCCACCGATTTGACCCACGGACTGCCAGCGCCCTTGTCATCGATCACAAGGGCTTCTATCCCTTCGGTTTCCACTACGACTGGATCGGTGCGGTGGGCATCGATGCAGCCGGTCGCCGAGTCGGCTTCAGCCTTGCGGCTTCGTCCAACCGGGCGGCGGGGGCGCCGGTCCACGCAGAGGGATCTTCCAACGAGAACTGCGTCTGGATCGGCGAGCGGGCATGGTCCCTTCCATCGGTTCGCATAACGCGGGCCGCAGGTTACCAGGGCGACTGGGTCATCCAGGACACCGAAGGGCTCGTCGATCTGCTGTTCACTCCGAAAGACCATTCCGACATCAGCTTTCACCTGGGCCTCGTCGAAAGCGACTGGCACGGCCCCTTCGGCGCATTGAAGGGCACCGTGAAAAATGGCGAGGGTGAGACGATCGAAGCAGAAAGGCTGGTCGCGATGGGCGAGGACATGTATCTGCGGGCGTGAGGATCTGCTACGAGGATGAAAAAAGGCCGCCGCGAGGGTTTTCGTGGCGGCCTTTTTGTAGGTGTGCGCCCGGCAGGGCTGCCTCTTAGAAAGGCAACTTGTGCGGCAATCCCAGCCTGTCCTTGACTGCCTTGAACGAAGCTTTGAGCGGCTCGTTGAAGGGCACGCCCTTGTCCTTGCGGAAGAGCATGATCTCGTATTCCTTCTCACCGGGGGTCCAGATGCGCTGGGCCCCCGGGGCTTTCTTCGAGGCGCGGAGCTGGCGGCAGATGTCCCCGACCTGCTTCCTGAAAATGGCAGGATCGACGAAGCTCTCGACTTTTATGGCCATGAAGGAATGCCCAAGTTCGATGGGTGTTGGCTTTCCCTCGGGTGACATGCCGACAAGGGCCTTCATGAAATTGGCCTGCGACAGGCAGGCGGAGAGGATCTCCACCGTGAGCGCGTTGCCGTAGCCCTTGTAGCCGGCGAGGTCCTCGCCGAGGCCACCGAGGGGGGTAAGGGCTGCCTTGTCCTTGGTGAGGTCAATGAGCACTTGTTTGGTGTCGTTGCGGTACTGGCCGTCCTGGCCTATCACCCAGCCGTCGGGCAGGTCCTTTCCGATCCGATCATAGAGCTCGAGCTTGCCTCGCTGGGTGACGGAGGTGGCGTAGTCGGGCATGTAGGCAAAGGGCTCGTCGGTGGGCATGCCCCAGGTCATGGGGTTGGTGCCAAGCATGGGTTCGACGCCCCAGGTAGGCGCTATGGAAGGGCGTGCGCTCGTCGTTGTCATGCCGATCATGCTGTGTTCGACGGCCATGGTTGGATAGTAGAACGCAGCGCCGTAGTGAGTGGAATTCCGGACGACGGTCATTCCCATGCCGAATTTCTCGGCCTTGTCGATGGCCATCTGCATGGCGCGCTTGGCGATGTAATGACCCATGCCGTTGTGGCCGTCTATGACCGCCGTCGTGGGACCCTCGCGCACGACCTCGAAATTAGTTTTTGGATTCTGGGTGCCTGCCCATATCCGGTCGAGGTAGATGGGCTTGAAGCGGCCGATGCCGTGGGAGTCCACCCCCCGCCTGTCAGCTGCCACGAGGACGTCGGCGCAGACTGCTGCCTCCTCCGCCGGAACCCCGATTGCCTCGAAGCCCGCGCGCATGAAGGCTTCTACCTCGTCGAAGGCCCACCAGGTAACTTTGTCATCCATGTCGTGCTCCTCTTCTACCTATATCGTACCATGGAGTTGGCATGGATGGAGAGTCGCCTGCGGGGGTCCGACGGGCTTCATTGATGGCAGTATCTACCGTGATCGAAGCGCTATTTCTGCCCGTAATAGGCACCTGGACCGTGTTTGCGGTTGAAGTGCTTGGCCAATAGCTGTGCGGGCATCGGGCCTGAGCCCGGCGCCAGCGTGAGGGTCTGCAAGGCCATCCGGGCCACAAGATCGGTGACTGCCGCGTTGTGCACCGCCTCTTCGGCGTTCTTGCCCCAGGTGAAGGGACCGTGATTGGCTACGAGGACGGCCGGCATGCGGAGGGGGTCGAGGCCAAGCTTCTCGAAGCATTCAATTATGACGATGCCGGTCTCCTTCTCGTAGTCGCCGGCGATCTCCGTCTCGGAAAGGAGGCGCGTGCAGGGGATGGCGCCCTCGAAATAGTCTGCGTGGGTGGTGCCGAGGGCGGGTATGGCCCTGCAGGCCTGCGCCCAGCTGGTTGCCCAGACGGAGTGGGTGTGCACGATGCCGCCGAGGCCGGGCCAGCGGTTGTAGAGCTCGAGGTGGGTGGGGAGGTCGGAGGAGGGGCGGAGCTTGCCGGCGACGGTCTTCCCGCCGAGATCCACCACGACGATGTCCTCGGGGCGCATCGATTTGTAGGGTACGCCGCTCGCCTTGATCGCGATGAGGCCGCTCTCTGGATCGCGCGCGCTCACGTTGCCAAAGGTGAAGTCGACGAGGCCGAGCTTCGGCAACTCGAGGTTGGCTTTGAGGACCTCGATCCTGAGTTTCTCGTATTTCATGAAAAGCCTCCTTGCCTGAGCCGCCCCTCGATCCAGGCCTTTGCCTTCGCAATCTCGGCCAGGGGCTCGGGCATCTTCCCTGTCCACATCTCGATAAGGAAGGGTCCAGCATAACCCAGTCGGTTCAGGATCGAAAAGCAGTGGACAAAGTCGACATCCCCTTCGCCGAAGGGGATCTCACGGAAGGCGCCCGCAAAATCGGGGCCGACCGACCTTGTTTCCTTTATATGTACTCCCACGATGTGGTCGATGCCGATGGCCAGTTCGTGATCCAGGTCATTGCCCCAGGCGCTGAGGTTCCCGAGGTCGGGATACACGGTGAACCAGGGCGAGGGGAGGCGATCCTTCAAGAGCAGGTACTTGGAGATCGAGTTGAGGAAGGTCGTGTCCATGATCTCGAGGGAGAGCATGACCTGGTAGCGGGCAGCCATCTCGAGCGCTGTCTGCATCCCCTGCACATAGTGTTCGCGGCTTTCGGGGCTCGCCTTTCCGTAGTATATATCGTATCCCGCAAGCTGGATGACGCGGATGCCAGTATCAGCGGCGAACTGTATGGCAGCTTCCATGATCCGCAGGGACTCTTTGCGGATGGCTGGATCGGAACTGCCAAGAGGAAACCTCCGGTGTCCGGACAGGCACATCGTGGGTACACGGATGCCCGACTGGCGCGCGGCCTGGCAGAAATCGAGGCGCTCGGCGAGGGACCAGGAAAGCCGGGCGAGCCGCTCCGGTGACTCGTCTACCGAAAGCTCCATGAAGTCGAAGCCTGCGTCGGCTACTGCCCTGAAGCGATCCGGCCAGGAAAGGTCCTTCGGGAGGGCCTTTTCATAGATTCCCAGGGGATTGGTCATGGTCTCTCTCCTCTGCTACGCCAATTCTGAAAGCGCAGC
>JBAXTA010000301.1:0-5538 GCA_037130415.1 Spirochaetota bacterium | reverse complement strand
TGCATGGTGATGCCTCCCACCACCAGTACACCCGGAGTGTAGCGGCGGGAATATTGTAATGTCAGGACAGGCGCTTTTGCCCGCTCGAACTTCTACGCTCACTTGATGATATTCTACGAGGATATGCGGAATGGAGCCATGCACTGCAGTGTTGCGTAGAAGTGGAGCATGAAAGCGTATGACTTTCACGACATATTATGTATGTTTTCTTTCAAAGGCTGGCACGCGATGACGCAGCCCCAGCCCTCGGGGTCTGACCCCAGGGCCGCTGGCAACCTATGCGAAGGTGCGGCTTTCGGCGATTTCCGGCAACTGGCGAAAAGCTGTCAGACGAGCCTCAAATGGGCAGCATACCTAGTACTTCCCGCTATTTGGCAGATAGCCTGGGTCCAGAATATCGGACTTACCTATGCGCTGCAGCCTTTCCATCCAGACCGCCCGGCTCCTTGGGAATTGCTTCTTTCACTGAAGCTCCCTTCACCCCGAGCCCTATCCTGTCCTTGACCACCCGCACCATGACGACAGATCCGACCCCTACCCTGGCCTCAAGGATCATGGTCGCAAGCGGGTCCTCGATTTCGGACTGCAAAAGCCTCCGCATGGGGCGAGCGCCGTAGGCCGGGTTGTAGCCGTGAGCGACGAGCCACTGCCGGCCTGTCCGGCCCACCGACAGGGTGATGCCCCGCGCCCCGAGCCTTCGTCCCAACTCTGACAATTCAAGGTCAAGGATCCTGCCGACCTCAGCGCGGTCGAGGGGCCTGAAGACGACGGTGTCATCGAGGCGGTTGATGAACTCGGGGTTGAACTTGCGCTTGAGTTCGGACAGGGCGGCCGAGCGCACTTCCGGGTAGGAAAGGAAACGCTCCTCGGCGTGGAAGCCCAGGCCGCTGACGGCGATTTCCCGTGCTCCCGCGTTGCTCGTCATGATGATCACGCAGTTGCGGAAGGAAACGGCGTGGCCGAGGCTGTCGCGGAGTTCTCCCTCCTCCAGGAGCTGGAGGAGGATGTTGAAAACCTCGGGGTGGGCCTTCTCGATCTCGTCGAAGAGCACTACCGCGTAGGGTCTCCGCCTGATGCGCTCGGTGAGCATGCCGCCCTCGTCGTAGCCGACATAGCCGGGGGGGGCACCGACCAGACGCGCAGCATTATGACGTTCCATGAAATCGGACATGTCGATGCGGACGAGGGCTTCCTCGCTGCCGAAGAGGTACTCGGCCAGGGTCTTGGCAACCAGGGTCTTTCCGACACCGGTCGGCCCGAGGAACATGAAGGAGCCCAGGGGCCGGCGCCCGTCCGAGACGCCAGCCCGCGAGCGCCGGATGGCCGAGGCTACGACGCGGATGGCTTCATCCTGTCCGATGACGCGGCGGTGGAGCTCAGTGTCGATGTGGATGAGTCGCTCCGATTCACTCTCCGCAAGTCGTCCGAGGGGTATTCCCGTCGACTCCGACAGGACATGGAAAAGATCTTCCTCGGTGACGGGCTGGGTCGCCGTGCCACCACCATCGATCCAGGCGCTGCGTATGGCCTCGAGCCTCGCTTTGAGGATGCGTACGCGGTCACGGATCTCGGCAGCTTTCTCATAGTTCTGCGTGGAAACGAGTGCGAGCTTCTCCTCGGTCAGGCGGCCTATCTCGGCTTCGATCTCGCCCAATTCAGGGGGGCGCTTCGGACTCGCAAGCTTCCTGTAGGCACCAGCCTCATCGAGGAGGTCTATGGCCTTGTCCGGCAGCCTGCGCTCGGGTACATAGCGCAGGGAGAGATCGACGGCAGCATCGAGGGCAGGGCGCGAGTAGTTAACGCCGTGGAAATCCTCATACTTGGTCTTGATTCCCTCGAGGATGGAGCGGCTTTCGGCCCGGCTCGGTTCGCCCACGACGATGAGCTGGAAGCGCCGTTCGAGGGCCGCGTCCTTTTCGAGGTATTTGCGGTACTCGTCCAGCGTGGTGGCGCCGATGCACTGGATCTCGCCGCGCGAGAGGGCTGGCTTGAGCATGTTGGAAGCATCGATGGTTCCCTCGGCGCCGCCAGCCCCGATGACCGTGTGCAGTTCGTCGATGAAGAGGATGACGTTGCCCGCCAGGGCAATCTCCCTCATGATGCGCTTCAGGCGCTCCTCGAACTCGCCCCGGTACTTGGTGCCCGCCACGATGGAGGGCAGGTCGAGGGACAGTAGACGCTTCCGTGCCAGCCCGTCAGGCACGTCACCGCGCGCGAGCCGAAGCGCCAGGCCCTCCACGATGGCGGTCTTCCCCACTCCCGGGTCGCCCACAAGTACCGGGTTGTTCTTCCCGCGCCTCGAAAGGATCCTTATAACTCTGTCGATCTCCACGGAGCGGCCTATGACCGGATCGAGGCGGCCCTCGCGGGCCTGGGCACCCAGGTCGCGGGAGTGTTCCTCGAGGAGGGGGGTCTTTGGGGGAATGGACTTGCTTGGGTGGAAGGCCTGTTGCGCTAAAGAAGCCTGGCGCTGCGCAGGTTCCTGGCTGGGACGCGCGTTCAGGCCCTCGCGATGAAGATGGATGGCACGGCGCAGGGTCTCGACCGAAAGGCCGTCCCGCGAACCGTGGACAGCAAGGCTCGAGCCCTGCTCCTGGCTCGCCGCAAGGAAGAGGTGCTCGGTGCCAATGTACTCGGAATTGGAATGACTGGCCTCTTCGGCGGCAGATTCAAGGAGGCTCCTGCTTCTCCGCGACAGGGGAATGTCACCGGGGATGGAGTTGCCCATCCTGCGCTCGATCTCGTGCTCGATGGCCCGGGCAAGCGCTGTGATGTCGATGCGGAGGGAGCGGAGTATGGCGACGGCGCCACTGTCAGGATCGGCCAGGATGGCGAGGATGACATGTTCGGGAAGGATCTGCTCCGCGTGGTGGCGGCGTGCCTCCTCCTGGCAGCCATGGGTGAGTATTTTCTGAGCCCTCGGGGTCAGACCCTTGAACATCCTTAGGCCTCCTTTACGACAATCGCGCCTGCTTTCTTTACACGACGCGCCTCTCCCTATACTCTCGCACAGGAGGTTCATAAATGAAATGCTCATGTCTTTCAATGGCAAGAAAAACCACGCTCCGTCACAGCATGCTGCTTGCCGGATGCTTCGCCGCGGCCCTGCCCCTCCTGGCCGACGGTGTTCCCCTGCTCGCGGCGCTCAAGGGACCGAGTGGCATAGGCCTCGCGCGACTCTACGAAAATCCTCCCCTCTTGGCTGACGGCCGATCTGTACAGATGGTAGCGGTTCCGAGCGCGGACATCATGGCCGCCAAGGTCATAGGCGGCGAATACCAGGTGGCGGTACTGCCCATCAACATGGCGGCAAAGCTTAAGTCGGCGGGAATACCCCTTGTCCTCGCTGCGATCATCGGCAACGGCATGCTCTCCCTCCTGACCAACGATCCCGGGGTCAACAGCCTCGCCGATCTCAGGGGCGCTGAGCTCGATGTAGCAGGACAGGGAGCGACACCCGACTTCCTCATGAGGCGCCTCCTCCGCGATGCCAGGCTCGATCCCGATGCGGACCTCCATCTTGCCTACGCCCTCCCCTATCCCGAGATGGCCGCTGCAGTAGCTGCGGGAAAGATAAAAAACGCCGTACTACCCGAACCCTTTTCGACGATCGCGAGGATGGCCAACCCTGCCCTCCGCTCGCCGGTCGATCTTGGAGCCCTCTGGAAGGCCTCCACGGGCATGGCCGACTACCCGATGACAGCCCTCGTGATCAGGACCGACGCAGGGCTTTCCCCCTCTGACATCAGGAGGATCCTCGACGCGGTACACGCGTCGATCGACGCAACACGACGCGATCCCGGGGCAGCTGGCCTCCTTGTGGAAAAGCATGACCTTGGCGTCAAGGCAGCCCTCGCGACGCTCTCCATCCCCCGATGCAACTTCACCTACCAGGAAGCGCCTGCTGCCCGGCCCCAGGTCGAGGCCCTCCTGTCCGAGTTCCTGAAAGCGGCTCCTGCCTCCATCGGCGGAAAGCTGCCCGAGGCTGCCTTCTACGCAAGCTTCAAATAAATCCCCGGGTCGAGGGCGCCGCCTGCGCTCGCTCGGTATTGGCGCCCTATCCACCGCCATCCTCCTGGGTGTCTGGCAACTTGCCGCGCGCGGAGTCGGGGCAGACATCATCCTGCCCTCACCCCTCCTGGTCCTCTCGGAGTTTGTAAGACTTGTTTTCTCCCGCGAGTTCGGGCCAGCCCTTGCGGCGACCTTTGCCCGCGGCCTCGAAGCCTTCGCGCTTTCCTGCCTCGCTGGCATCATCCTTGGCTTCGCCTCGGGCATCTGGCAGAACTTCGAGGCGGCCCTCAGCCCCGTCCTTACGACCATCAGGGCGACACCCATCCTCGCCCTGATCCTCCTGGCCCTCCTGTGGTTCCCTGCAGGTTTTGTTCCCGTCTTCGCAGCCTTCCTGATGGCCTTTCCCGTAATGGCGAGCGCGGCTGCCGAGGGGGCAAGGGCAGCGCCGCGCGAACTCCTTGAGATGTCCCGATTGTTCAGGGTTTCCGCGGTGCGGGAGCTCTTCGGGCTCAGGCTTCCGGCAGCTGCGCCCCATCTCCTTGCAGGGGCCCGCTCAGCCATCGGCCTGTGCTGGAAAGTAGTCGTAACCGGCGAGGTCCTCTCGCAGCCCCTACGCGCCATCGGCACGGGCATGCAATCCTCGCGGGTCCTCCTCGAGACGCCCCGCGTCTTTGCCTGGGCCATGGCCGCCATCCTCCTCTGCGGCCTGTCCGAATGGCTCTTTGGACGCCTCATCGCAATGGGGAGGAAAGGTGCCCTTTGAGCTACGCGGCATCACCCGGCGCTTCGGCGGACACGAGGTCCTTGCCGGTATCGACCTGTCCATCGAAAAAGGCGCGATGGTGGTCATCCTCGGCCCCTCGGGCTGCGGCAAGACGACCCTGCTCAGGATCGTCGCGGGACTGGACCCGGAGCACGGAGGGACGAGGCTGGGCTTCGACCAGTCCCGCTTTTCCTACGCCTTCCAGGAGCCGCGGCTTCTTCCCTGGCTGTCAGTCCTCGACAATGCGCGTTATGCGCTCTCAGGGTCGGGTCTCCCTCCCGCTGAAGCCACAGATCGCATCATGCGGCTGGTCTCGCTTGCGGGCCTTGCCGGGCACGAGCAGAAGCGTCCGGCCGAGCTGTCCGGGGGCATGAGGCAGCGCGCCTCCCTGGTCAGGGCCTTCGCCTATCCGAATGACTTTCTCCTCCTCGACGAGGCCTTCCAGTCGGTGGACCTAAGGCTGAGGCGCGAGCTCATCGAGCTTTTCCTCGACCTCCGCGCCCTCGAGGACAACACTGCCCTCCTCGTGACCCACGACCCCACCGAGGCCCTGCTCGTAGCCGACCGGGTAGTCATCCTTTCGGACCGACCCGCGCGCGTCCTGGACGACTTCATGATCCCCTCAATCCCTATCGCGCGTACGCCGGGCTCTCCTGAGCTCGCCGCCTTCGAACAGAGGATCTACCGCAGCGTGCTGGGATGAGCTGCCCGAACCCGACCTGTGGCCAGGCTAGAGGAAATCTATGATGTCGGGGGGAAGGGGA
>JBAXTA010000300.1:0-5555 GCA_037130415.1 Spirochaetota bacterium | reverse complement strand
GATGACGCGCAGTCTTCAGCACAAAGCCCGAGGGTAGCTGGACGGCAAAGATGCGCCCCGTGGCCCTGGCTTCGCGAGCCCGAGCCACGAGGCCGTCGAGGACTCCGAGGATTCCCCGTGCCACTGAAATGGAACTGGCCTCGGGTCGGATGGCCTCGCTTGCATCCCGCAGGATGCGCGCGACCTCCATGCGGTATCTCGCCTCCTCCTGCACGAGGTCATTGTTCCGCGTTACCAGCTCCTCTGGCTCCACGAAAACCGTCTGTCCCGTCGAGGAGACGCCGTGCACGATGCCCTTGATCCTGCCCTTGAAATTTGCGCTCAGGGCGAGGACGGTTCGCCCGTCACGAATGGTCGGCTCGTCCGACTGGAGGAGGGGCCGGGTCTCGGGATTCCGGAAGAATGATTCAGTCAGCGTGGCAATCTCGCGGTTGATGCGCGCGATGCGCTCGCGGGCTGCCTTGAGTTCAGGCAGGTCCTTGAGGGAACCGTCCTTGTTGATGATCCTCCAGACTGCCTTGGGCACCCCTCCCAGGGCAGGGAACTTCGAGAGCTCCGTCGCCACTTCCGAGGGCAGTTCCGCCTGGATAGTGCCGAGCCAGGCCAGGAGGGACATCGCTGATTCAGACCAGAGTGCCAGTCCGTAGAGTTCCTCGACCTCGAGGAAGTGCCCCTCCTTCGAAAGGCCCCGTACCGAGTCCTTGACCGGAGGGAAGGCGAGTTCGGGCAGGGGCCGTCCATCCCGTAGCTGGGCGAGGATCATGACGGCAGAATCCTTCAGTACGGTGATGGCTTGTGCATCGGTGAGGGGAAGGGCTGACAGGAGGGCTTCCCTCCCCTCCTCCGACAGGCAATAGGAGGCCGTCGCCTCGCGCACGCGCGCGAAGTCGAGGAGACCCAGGGCATGCTCATTCATCTTCCATTTCCTCTGGACCTGCACCAGCTTTCCGGTTCGCGGGGCGCCGGATGCGGACGCGTCGTCCCTGGGCCTTCGCGTAGGCCTGCGAGGCCTCGAGCTCTCCCCGTATCCGCCTGTAACTTTCCCAGCGATCGGGATGGATGAGACCCTCACCGAGGGCCCTCTTCACGGCGCAGCCTTCTTCGTGGGTATGCGTGCAGGACAGGCCAAAGGGGCAGAGGCTTTCGAGGCCCGAGAGCTCGGGGAAGTAGGCGATCAGCGTGGAGGGCTCGATGCCCCGCAGCGCCAGGCGGCGAACCCCGGGCGTATCGGCGATCCAGGTGCTGCCGCCAGACAGGAGGAGGAGTTCAGCCATGGTTGTCGTATGCTTCCCGCGATTGAACTTTTCCGACACCTCGCCGGTACGGCGGAGAAGGCCTGGTTCCAGGGCATTGATAAGGCTCGACTTGCCGACGCCGGACTGTCCGATAAAGGCCGAGACCCCTCCCTCCAGAAAATCCCGAAGTTCGGCGATGCCCTCTCCTGTCGTAGCGGAGGCAAGATGCACCTCGTAGCCAAGCTCCTGATAGCCGGCAAGCCGGTCTTCGATCTCCTCGCTGACACCGAGATCACTTTTATTCATGATGATGAGGAGGGGAACCGCGGCTGCTTCGGCAAGCACCGCCACGCGATCAACGAAGCGCGGCCTGAAGGGAGGCAGGGAGGGCGAGCTGACGCAGGCAACAAGGTCGACATTGGCGGCGATGGCTTGCTCTGAATTGCCCTTTTCGTTGAAGCGGCCGAAAAGGTTGCGGCGAGGAAGGAGGGTCGTGACCAGGCCCCGGGCTGCGTCAAGGAGATCAGGCTCGATCTCTACCTTGTCACCTGCCGCAAGCGAGTTCCAGGTGTCGTCGAGCCCCCTGATGCGCTTGCCCTTGATCCCGCAGAGCCGCCTCGCTCCGTCATCGCAGGCTATCGAAAAGAGGTTGTTGCTTCCCGACAGGACGAGCCCCCGCATCGGCTTCATGCCGATCCCGACAATGATTGTGGGCCGGCAAGGCCATAAAGTCGGGCAAACTCGGAGTACCTCTGTTCGAAGGGCGGGGGACCGCTCACAAGGAAAAGCGATGGCTCGATTCCTTGGGATTCGCGGTCAGCATCACCGAGAAGCGACTGCAATCGGCGGGCAACGCCATCGCGGCTGTCCACAACCTCGACCATCCTGCCGAGCTCTCGGGCGGATACTTCCCGGGCGGCCAGTGAAATATCCAGGGCGACGTGGAGAAAATGGGTGCAGGCTAAAACGATTTCGTCGACACCCGCTTCGATGAGGGGCAGGACATGGGGCAGTACGGCCTTTTTCCGCCCTTCGGCAGTCGAGCCAGGAAAATCGAATTCGACAAAGGAGACAAGATCCTGGGCGGCCCTCCGGATCACGGTTCTCCCCGCTGCGAAGCGCAGGATGAGATCGTCGAGGTAGGGATCGCCGACCGTGCACTCGGTGGCAAGAACGCCGATGATGCCTGCTACCGTCCGCTCGGCTGCAGGCTTGATCGCAGGGACCGTACCGATGACCGGCAGTTTGGGGTGATCCTGGCGGATAGCCTGCAAGGCCGCCTGGGAAGCGGTATTGCAGGCAATGACAATGGCCGAGGGCTGGTAGCCTGCAACAAGGCGGGAAACCCGGTCACGCACGATCGTGACTACCTCGGAACGCGGTTTGGTCCCATAGGGAAAGCCTTCGCGGTCAGCCAGGTACACAAAGCGGGTGTGGGGCAGGAGGAGGCGAGCGGCTTCGAGATAGGGCAGGCCACCTACCCCAGAGTCCATCACCACGACGGGTCCCCGCATCAACCGCTTCCACCGAAGAGGGAGTCAAAATCCGAGCGGGCCCGCGCAGAGCGGGACTTGCCTGCTACGTCCCCGGTCCCGCCCGCGAAGAAGGCTGGATTCGTTTCGTACCACCCGCAGTGATTTCGTGCTTCCTTGATTGGTACGCGCTCATCTACGGACTCCCTGCAATCCCAGCGCGAACCGCTTTCGAGGAAGCGGCAGTTCAGGCAGGCATGGAGGTCCCTTCCACATGATTCGCAGATTTCATTGAATCCCGGCTTTCCTGGCGGCATGGCCACCCCGCAAAACGAGCACATGACCCTTATATTACCCATCACATCGAAGCATGTCGACAGCACCTTGCCGAAGCGCCCTGCATCAGGTAGCCTTGGCGGATGTACTCTTTTAGACCCTGCGCTGAACCTGATTGCAGAAAGTCGGTATTTCACGGCGAGGACTGCTGCATTGACCACCTCGCTTCGCCGGAAGAGGCCCAGGCGAGGATCACGACCCTCATTACGGGATCAAAGGAACACCGAAACCTCAATCTGGCAGGAATCAAGCTCGCAGGGCTGGACCTTTCAAGCGCTTCCTTCATCTGCTGTTCCTTCATGGGCGCTACCCTTACCGACGTGAACTTCTCCGGTACCCGCTTCCGTCTCGTCTTCTTCGACGGTGCCGAGATTTCTTCCTGTAATTTCTCCGGCATCGATGCGCAGTTCTGCTCCTTCGGTGCCTCGAAGATCCTGGCCTGCGTCTTCAAGGAATCCGAGCTACTCCACCTCAACTTCTCAGGTGCCAGGATCGAGGAGTGCACCTTCAACAACTCGAACCTCTATGATTCCCGCTTCATCAAGACAGAGCTTGTGACCACCACCTTCATGGACTGCGACCTGAAGCGTGTCCACCTCATCCCCTCGGCTGAAGTCGGTGTCTCGTACCGCCATTCCAATACAGCTGAGGCAGTGCGGGACCTGGAGCATGTGTACCAATGAACTTCAAGCTCTACCAGCATTATTCGCATTATGGCTTTTCCAATTCATTCATCCTCGGCAACGATGACACGCACACGGCCATCATGGTGGATCCCGGTGAATTCACCGTCGGGATGCTCAACCAGCTCGAGAAGAATGGATATTTCCTTTCGACCATCCTCCTTACCCATTCGCACATACACCACGTCCGCGGCATCAAGACCATTATCCGGGTGTACAGCTCGAAGATCTTCGCAGCATCGGCCCGCATACTTGGCGAGCCCTGCAGGGTTGTGCGCGATGGAGAATCATTCGAGGCGGCAGGATTCAGGATAGAAGCGCTATCGGTGCCCGGGCACTCGCCGGATTCAATGGCCTACCGGGTGGAGGGGCTCCTCTTCACTGGCGATTCCCTCCATGCAGGCCTGCCCGGCAAGACGCTCTCGTCCTTCAACGCGACCCTCCTGGTCGACCGGCTCAGGCGCAAACTCCTCGATCTTCCCGACGAGACGATCATGCTGCCTGGTCACGGTCCACCCTCGACCCTCCTGTCAGAAAAACGCTCCAACATGGGCCTCGATTCGGGCTGGGCCGAAAAAGTCAACTTCAATTATGACTTCTTTGTCTAGGCCTGCCTTCCGAAGGATCCCCTCGTCTCCTCGATCTCCTCAAGGCAGTCCCTGAGGAAGGCACTGCCGAGGTCGAGAGCTCCGCCGGCGAGGGCGATGCGCGAGCCCTCGATGAGGAGCTTTGGCCCCCAGGATGCGAGTGTCTTCCCCACGAGACGCTCGACATCGTAGCCGAAGCGGGAGGCAAAGACCTTCCGATCGAGGCCCAAGACCGTTCGCGAAGCCATCATGATCGACTCGAAGGCCGCATCGAGGGGTTCCACTGCTGTCTCGACGGCTGCCTGGAGGCCTTCGAGCTTGCGGTCCTCCTCGATGCGGAGCGAGGCGCCGTCGACTCCAGCCCTTGCAGGCAAGCCCCGGGGCGGCAGGATCTCGATGCAGCTCACCGCCCCCGGGCCGGCGCCAAGCCAGGAGCCCATCCGCCAATAGCAGCAATTATGAAGGGATTCGGCACCTGACCGGGCATAGTTGGACACTTCGTATCGCTGCAGCCCCAGTTCGGCCAGCCCTTCATTGAGCGCTTCACGCTCATCGGCAGCCTCGTCCTCGTCCATAAGGGCAAAGTCGCCGCGCCGGTGAAGGGCTTCGAGTGGCGTCCCCTCCTCGAGGATGAGGTCGTAGACTGAAAGATGCCCGATGCCTTCCCCTACGAGAAGTCTGGCTTCTGCCACAAGGCTGCCTTCGCGACTGCTTCCGCCGATGAGGTCAGCCGAAACCCGGAGATGTCTCGATGTGGCCAGCCTGAGCGCAGCCAGCGAATCCGCTGGCGTGCCAGGCCTTCCGAGTACCCGCGCGAGTGCAGGATCGAGGGTCTGGATGCCCATGCTCAGCCGGTTCACTCCGGTTTCTCCAAGAATGTCGAGGAAGGCAGGGTCCACGCTCTCGGGATTGGCTTCGACTGTCCACTCAAGGGGCGTTCCCGCTATCCTGCCGAGACCGGAAAGGAGCCTTCTGAGGAGGGGACGCGGCAGACAGGATGGCGTGCCTCCACCAACGTAGACGGAATCGAAGCCCTTTGCTCCGAAGCGTGCCGCAAGGTCCTCCGCCCGATCGAGCGTGCGCATCACTACACGCTCCATGGAATCAGTTCCGGCACGGGATGCGACGTTC
This sequence comes from Spirochaetota bacterium, assembly GCA_037130415.1. Classification (GTDB taxonomy): domain Bacteria; phylum Spirochaetota; class Spirochaetia; order Treponematales; family Rectinemataceae; genus CAIJMU01. The sequence goes on along the minus strand of JBAXTA010000300.1, from coordinate 111 downwards.
GAATAAAAGTCACAATAGGTACAACGTGAGACGCAGAAGGGTACGTGGATGTAGAGCGCGGTGGGAAGGGAGAAGCCCTCGACTGTCACCTCTGCAATGGGACGGTGGATC
>JBAXTA010000030.1:0-22642 GCA_037130415.1 Spirochaetota bacterium | reverse complement strand
CCCTGGAATCCCTGTTTGGCTGTCATACAAAACAGGCAGCCCATCTTGCAGCCTGCCTGACTGGATACGCAGAGGGTTGCCCGGTCGGCGCGGCCATCCCGGCCTGAGTCCGGGATATAGGCTGCCTCGATGAAGTGGCCGCTGGCCGTCTTGAAGAGGTACTTCTTCGTTCCGTCCGAGGACTCGCTGACCTTGAGCGGTGCCGCTGTGCCGGAGACGACGAGGTCGGCCAGGAGTTCGCGGCTGCGCTTGGGCAGGTCAGTCATGAGGGTGGGGTCGAAGACACGCTTTTCGTAGACCCACTTCGCGAGCTGCTTTGCCGCAAAGGGGGGAAGACAGGCGGCCTTGGCAACTGTCGCAAAGCCTTCGAGGTCCATGCCCAGGAGGGCTGGAAGCTGGGTAATCATGCCAGCAAGGTACACCGGGAGGGGAGCTCTGGGGTAGGGTTGCGAGATGAATGGCGTTTCCGCTACCGGATCCCCCCCCTGGCAAGGTGAGGATCCGGAATGTCTCAATCCTTATTTCCGGGGCCCGTCCGGTGGGAGTGGCTGATTCCCAGGCATGCCGAAGGGCTGCATTCCCATCATGTTTCCATGATTTGCGCCGCTCCTGCCTGCAAATCTTCCGGCATTCAAGGCTTTCCCCGCCCCAAGGCGCGGCGCTAGGGCCCGCGAGAACTTCTCGAAGCTGTCGCGTCCCATGATCTGGATGAGCTGGATCTTGGCTGACAGGAGGGCCTTTTCCATGTCCCCGCGCAGCTGGCTCTCCTGATCGACAAGCTTGCCGATCGCAGCCATGTCGGGCTTTGCGGTCGAGGGCAGTATCGCGGCGTCGATCTGTGCCTTGATCAGCCGGATCTGGATGCGGTCATCCTTGATGGTTTTTTCCGCCGTCTGGATGATGGTCTGCACCTGGCTGATCTGGGCATCGGTCAGGGCCAGCTTCTTGAGAACCAAGGCTGACCTGTCAGCCGGCCAGGCGCCGGATCGCTCCGCAGACCGATCAGCCGGTCCCCGGGGCATCATCTGGGCACTGATGGCGAAGGGGATGAGGGCTGCAAGCACGAACGCTGGAATTCTCTTCATCTCTGAAACCTCCCTGGGCTTGAGTTCATAAGTATAAGGAACTACGGAGGCAATGGTTTCGTTTCGGGGGAGTGTTTTACGCAGGGTTTACATCCTCTTAACGATCGCGAGATTCCGTAACACTTGTGCTGACCTCCACCCGCTTTTTAGCTACATTCACTCCGTATTCGAAAGGAGCACTTCCATGCCAACGCAGCGATTTGGCGAGCCTCAGGTTCTCGAGGCACTGAAGGCTGTCATCGATCCCGATTTCGGGAAGGATATCGTGAGCCTCGGCTTCGTCAAGAACATGAAGATCAACGGCGACTTTGTCGCCTTCGACATCGAGCTTACGACACCGGCCTGCCCGGTGAAGGTGGAGTTCCAGAGGCAGGCCGAAGCGGTCGTGCGGGCCATCCCCGGCGTCGGGAGCGTCAACGTGAACATGACCTCCCGCGTGAGGAAGTCTTCGCATGCGGGGCAGGCCCAGCTGCCAGGGCTTGCCAAGGTGAAGACCATCATCGCGGTTGCCTCTGCCAAGGGCGGGGTCGGCAAATCGACGGTCGCCGCCAACATCGCGCGGGAACTCTCCCGGCGTGGCCTGTCGACAGGGCTCCTGGACGCCGACATCTTCGGGCCCTCGGTGCCGACCCTCTTCGGCATCCACCGTCCCGAAATCCACCAGGATGAGGAAGGCCTGATCGTCCCCCTGGAATCCAATGGCTTGAAGCTGATGTCCTTCGGCTTCCTCCTTCCCGAGGGAGCCGCGATTTTGCGCGGCCCATTGGTGGCGCAGTACATCCAGCAGCTCCTCGGGCAGGTCCGCTGGGGCGAGCTCGACTATCTCATCATCGACATGCCTCCCGGCACAGGCGATGTGCAGCTCACGATCACGCAGACCGTACGGCTGACCGGGGCGGTCATCGTCACGACAAGGCAGGCCCTGTCCCTCGTGGATGTCGAGCGCGGCATCGAGATGTTCGAGAAGGTAAAAGTACCAATGCTGGGCATCGTCGAGAACATGGCCTATTTCGTCTGCGACAATTGCGACAAGAAACACTGGATCTTCGGCGGGGGGCCAGCCCCGCAGGGTAGGCCAGCCCCGCAGGGAGGGCCAGCCCCGCAGGGAGGGTCCGGCAGCACGGGCGGCGGTCAGTCCGCCGACGGTGAGGAGCCCTCGAGCCTGACCGAAAAATTCGGGTTGCAGACCCTGATGCGGATCCCCATTACCCAGGACATCACCTCGGGCCTCGACAGGGTCGCGGCCAATCCCCTCATCGTAGAACTCGTCGATAACATGATCCGGGCGCAGGGAAGGCGCAGCATCGAGGAAGCGGAGCTTCCAACCCTCGTGAACGGACCTGAGGGGCTTTCCATCGTATGGCAGGACGGCACGAAGGCTTTCGTGCGCCACCGCGAACTGCGCGCCTCCTGCCACTGCGCCACCTGCGTGGACGAGCTTTCGGGCAAGCGTCTGCTCCGCGACGGGGACATTCCCGTCGACATTTCCGCCCTCGAGGTAGAGCCCCTGGGCAACTATGCCCTGCGCATCTCCTGGAGCGATGGTCACAATACAGGCATCTACCCCTGGGCACGGATAAGGGAACTTGCGGCTAGATAAGGCACAGCAACGAGGGTAGCTGTTTCTTCTGCTATCTGCGCTTTATGAAATCGAAGCTCGGCGGGATTGTTCCCTCGGCCACTTCCCGGTGGGTCTGGAGATCGGCCTTGAAGGCAGCGACGACGGCGGGGTCGAAGTGGCTACCCGAGGCACCGATTATATGGGCAGCCGCCTCGTCGAAGGGTCGCGCGCTCTTGTAGGGCCGAACCGAGACCATGGCGTCGAGCACGTCGGCGAGGGCGACGATCCGCGCTTCCCTGGGGATGGCCTCGCCTGACAGTCCCGCCAGATACCCTGCGCCATCCCACTTCTCGTGGTGGAAAAGGATGATGTTGCGCGCCACCGGATCGATGTCGACGGTGTGGAGCATGTGCGCGCCCTTGCCTACGTGCTGCTTGATGATCTCGAATTCTCCGGCGTCGAGCCTCCCCGGCTTGCCGAGGATATTCTGCGGTATGCCGTACTTCCCGATGTCGTGGAGCGGCGTGTAGTTGAAGATCTTGTGCGTGGTCGAGTCATCAAGGCCTGTCTGCCGTGCCAGGAGGGCTGCATGGACGGCCACACGGCGCACGTGGTCTACGGTGTCGGGATCCTTGTCGAGCTGGGGATTCTCAAGGAGGGCCACGAAGGCGAGGTTGATCTGCTCCACCTGCGCGCGGAGTTCGAGGACTTCCTTGTCCTTCCTGAAGAGGTCGAGGGCCCTCCTCGCGGCCAGGGCCAGGTCGCTGTGGTTCCAGGGCTTTTGCATGAAGCGGAACAGCCCCGCGTCGTTGACTGCCATGCCGATGGCCTCGAGGTCCGCGTAGCCGGTCAGGAGGATTCCGTAGGCTCCAGGATAATTCGCGCGGACGCGCTTGAGGAGCTCGTGACCGCGCATCCCGGGCATGCGCTCGTCCGTGATGAGGAGGGCTAGTTCAAGATCGTCCCCCTTCATTTCCTCGAGGAGGGCGAGGGCTGCATCGCCGGAGAGGGCTGTCTCGATGACTGCGTCCGGGAGGGCGTGCTTGAGTTCCCTTCGGAGGCTGGCCGTGATGATCGCCTCGTCATCGACGCAAAGGACAAGTACGCCTGACATTTGTCAACAATAATGCGGCTGACCCCAGGGGTCAACGTCGCTGGTCATCTCACGCTCCTCAAAAGCTTATGAGGGCTACCCCAGCCAAGGCAAGGCCCAGTCCGAAGGCACGCAGGGGCGGTATCCTTTCTTTCTGGAAAATACGAGCGAGAATGACTGTAGGAGCAGGGAAGAGCGAGGAGATGACCGAAACTATGGACAACAGTCCGCTCCGGGTCGCAAGAAGGAAGAGGATGTTCGCCCCCATGTCGGCGAGCCCGGCGACGATGGCAAGGCGTCGGCTTCCCTTCGGGGGTCTGACCCCTCGGCGGCCAATTACGGCGATGGAAACCATGAGGATGAGGGAAGCGAGGCGGGCGAAGGCTACGGGCCAGAGTCCGTCATCGTGGCCTGTCCGCGAGAGGGCAATGAAGAAGCATCCAAAGCCCGCTCCAGCCACAAGTCCGTCGATGATGGACCGTCGGCTTCGTTGCCTGTCGGAACCGCCGCCGGGCTGCCAGGAAAGGAAGAGGATCGCGGGTATGCACAAAAGGGCTCCTGCCACGGCGAGCACCGAGGGGCGTTCCCCTGTTGCGATACCAAAGAGGGCCGGGAGGAGGGCCGCCACGAGGGCCGAAACCGGAGACACGATCGCGACCAGGCCCCGCGCGAGGCCCTTGTAGAGGGTTGCCAGGCCCAGAAGTCCCGAGACCCCCGCGGCGAGGCTCCATGCGATGGTGGCAGGACCGGGCAGGGGAGTCCTGGCAGCGATGATGAAGCCAAGGGCCAGGCAGGCTCCCGCAATCTGTGAGAGGATGATTACGGGCTCGACCTTGGAGCGCCGGGTGGCCATGCCACCAGCGAAATCGGCTGCCCCATAGAGGAGGGCCGAGAGCACAGACCACAGGACATACATCGCGGCCCTTGTAGCACGGAAGGCCGAGCCGGGTCAAAAGACCTTTTCTGCCTTGAGTCGCCGTTTTTTTTAGTATCTTTGGTTCCTCCGGCAGCGCGCAGCGGCGCCAACGTCCGGGAGAGGGGAGATCATGGAGGAAAAAGGCGCGACCGCGCGTGCGATCCTTGGCGGGGGCTGCTTCTGGTGCCTCGAGGCGGCCTTCCTGCGCCTGCCGGGCGTATCGAGGGTGACCAGCGGCTACGCGGGCGGGGACCAGGATAATCCTAGTTATGAACAGGTCTGTTCCGGCCTCACGGGGCATGCCGAGGTCGTGGCGGTCGATTTCGATCCGGCAGTGGCCAGTTACGGAGGCCTCCTGGACCTTTTCTTCAGGATCCACGATCCGACGACCCAGGACCGTCAGGGCGCGGACGTCGGGAGCCAGTACCGCTCGGTGATCTTCTATGCCGACGATGCCCAGCGCGCTGCCGCCCTGGCCGCAAGGAAGGCGCGCGCTCTTTCGCACGAGGATCCAATCGTAACAGAGATCCTCCCGGCACCCCGCTTCTGGCCGGCCGAGGAGTATCATCGCAATTATTACGACAACCACCCGGGGGCGGGCTACTGCAGGGCGGTCATAGCGCCGAAACTTTCCCGGGCGGGGCTTGGGACGGCCTTCCTGAAGGGCTAAGGGGGGCAACCGCTTTACCTTGGACCCGAACGTCGATATAGTATGTTCATACATCGACAGACATAGAGGTGCCCCATGCCGACCTACGAATATGAATGCAGGGCCTGTGCCCATACCTTCGAAGCCTTCCAGGCCATGTCCGAAGATCCCCTGTCGAAGTGCCCGAGCTGCGGAAGCAGCGTGCGCCGCATCATCAACGGCGGGACGGGCATCATCTTCAAGGGTACGGGCTTCTACGCCAACGATTCGCGAAAGCCCAGGGCTGGCGAGAAGTCGGACGTGCCGGCAAAGAAGGACGGCGACGCGGCCCCAGCCAGCCCTTCAAAAGGCGAGCCTGCTGCAGCGGGTACCCCCTCGGCCCCGGCTCCGGCCGCAGCTGCGGCCACCAAGGCTCCCAAAGCCGCCGAAGCCGTTTGAGCCAAGCCTCCGACCGTGAAGCCACCCCGGTATTTCTGCGAGCACTGCGGCTCGGAGGTTCGGGGCAACGCCAGGATCTGTCCCCATTGTGGAAGGTTCTTTTCTTCGGTCAAGTGCCCCAAGTGCGGTTTCTCCGGGCTCGCCGATGAATTCGCCGCCGGCTGTCCCGGCTGCGGCTTTGCCTACCGGCAGCCGGACATGGAGCCGCAGAAGCCCCAGATCGAATACAAGGGATCGCTGCCCATCTGGACCTGGCTGGCTGCCCTCGTCCTCCTGGCGGGGGTGCTCGTCCTCCTCCTCCGGACTGCGGCCCGCTAGGGAGGAGGAACGATGACCCTGCCTGCGCTTTCCATCGACCTCTCGCGGTACCTGAACGCGAAGAACCTGGACGCCTTCGTCAATCTCTCAGTTATCATCCTAATTGTCCTTTTCGCCTTCCAGCTCCTCCAGTTCACGACGCGGCGCCTCATCGGCAAGCGCGTGACCGGCCAGACCCTCATGCTTGTCAGGAAGGGCATACGCTACACATCCTTCACTGTCGTCGCGCTCCTGGTCTTCGAAAGGCTTGGCATAAACCTCTCCGCCCTCCTTGGCGCGGCGGGAATTGCGGGGATCGCGATAGGCTTCGCGGCCCAGACCTCGGTGTCGAACATCATCTCGGGGCTCTTCATCGTCTGGGAGAAGTCCTTCACGCTTGGGGACGTGATCCAGGCCGGGGATGCCACCGGCACGGTGGTGGCAATCGACCTCCTGTCCATCAAGCTCCAGACCTTCGACAACCGCTACGTGCGCGTGCCGAACGAGACCCTCATCAAGTCCAACGTCGTCAACGTGACCCATTACCCGATCCGACGGATGGACATAAAGCTGACGATCTCCTACGTTGACGACCTTGGCCGCGCCGTGGGGACGCTCCGGGCGGTGGCCGCACACAACCTCCTGGTACTCGACAACCCCGAGACCCTCGTCCTGGTGGACAGCTTCTCCGAGAAGGGTGTCGAAATCCTCTTCGGGCTCTGGTTCCTTCAGTCGGACTTCCTGGAATTGCGCAACTCCATCATGCAGGACATAAGGAGCGCCTTTGCCGAGGAGGGCTTTGGCCTTCCGGTGCTGCGCATCGTGCTGGAGGCTCCGACGGCGGTGGCGGGCCTGGGCGGTGCGGCAGTTGGCCAGGTGGAAGCTGGAGCGCCTGCGGGCCCCCATCAACCGTAGGCCTGAGGCCGCGGTGCTCCATGAGCAAATCGCCGCGTGTGCTATGCAATGCGGTATACCTAGTCTGCGCTTGCCTTCTTCGCCCGCAGTAACGAAGATCCGCTCGAGTCCCTTGAACAGTCCGTAATCGCGGTCCCCGCTCACCCAGATGGAGCCCGACTCGATGGCCAGGGCTGCGAAGCAGGCGTCGGGTACGAGGTTCCCGCTGGCGTCGGTCTCGCGGCAGAGGCGTCTGAAAATGCCCCAGTGACCGGAGCCAGGTTCGATCCAGCGGAAACCGGCGCGGTCGATGAGGTCATCGCAAAAGGCCAGCGCTTCCAGGAGCGGAGTCGCTGGCGAGAAAATGCGGGGGTGGGTCGCGACGCGGATAAAGCCCGACAGGATGCTCCGTGAAAGGCCGAAGGGCGAGGCTCCGTTGACCGACTCTTCGAGGAGCTGCCGGAAAACCGGGTGGCCGGGGCTGTCCTCGCGGAAGGTGCCCACGAGGATGTTCACGTCGAAGAGCCTCAATGGATTTCATCCATCCTGTCAGACAGGGCCCTGGAATCCATGAGATCGACGCCGGGGAGAAGGCCCTCGCCCTTGAAACTGCGCAGGGGCCGATAATGTGATGCCGACTCGGCGACCTCCGCTGCGGCAAGCTTGTCGCGAAGGGCTCCCTCGATAGAGGAGGCCAGCGAGACGAACCTTATGCCAAGGTTGCCCTTGACTGATTTTGCACAGGTGTATACTTTAAGTGTACACTTAAGGGAGGAAAGCATGGAGATAACGGCCAAGGAACTGCGTGGAAAACCCGGACAGATCATAGAACAGGCGGCCAAGGGCATCGATATCGTCATAACCATCCGCGGCAAGAAAATGGCCAGGCTCATCCCGTACAAGACAAATAGCATCGCAGGCATCGAGAATGGCGACGATGATGAGTTGTTTGGATTATGGACAGACAAGGATGACGGACAATCCGTGGAAGAGTATGTCAGGGAAAGAAGGAAAAGGAGACCACTGTGGTAATTGACAGTGATGTCATCATCTGGGACCTACGGGGTGATCCGAAGGCAAGGAAGACCTTGCATGACAATGCACCCTTCTCGATTTCCTCGATCACCTACATGGAGGTAGTGCAGGGAATGCGGGACAAGTCCGAGCTACGGATATTCCTCCGGCAATTGTCAAAATGGAATGTCCGAATCATCCAGATAAACCAGGATATTTCCCAAAGGGCGATGATGTATGTGGAAGGATATTTCCTGAGCAAGTCCATGGAGTTGGCTGATGCCCTTATCGCCGCCACCTGCATCTGGAGCTCCGAAGTCCTGTTGACCGCAAATGATAGGCATTATAAGCATATACCGAATTTGCAGACGAGGAAGTTCATTCCGGCCGCAGCCTGATGCGATCTGAGGGTTGTCCCGTCGCGAGATCTTTTCTCACGGACAAGGAATTTCTGCCGATTCATGAGTAGCTGTTCGTTTGGGGGGAATAGAGATGCCCTGGGGGTCAGACCCCAAGCCCTGGTTTCGACCCCAAGCCCAGGTTTCCCTGCGTGAGTTCCCGCCTCGCAATCAAGCTCCACTTCGGAACCCAGGACAAGGCGAGCACACAGCCCCGAACCGACTCCGCAGGATCGCCTCGACCTCGCCGCGCAGGCCAAGAGGGAGCCTGCCGATCGGCTCGGTCTCCTTCGTTTCAATTGTGGCAATCTTTGCGGTGCGCACGATCGAGGGGGCCGGCAAGCTCACGAGGTCCCAGCGCTCAAAGCCCACTGTAGGCTTCGCGATCAGCTTCCGAGGCCCCCTTTAGCCCCCCACCACCGTGACTGTCCCTCCCTCGCAGGCCACTGAATCCCAGCTCAGGCGCTCAGACCAGGACTTGGCGCGACCCGCGGGCGTGCGGTCAAAGACCACGAGCCAGGCATCGGCCGCACGGTCGATGCTGTCGCGATAGCGGATCACCTGCTTGAGGCCCTGCTCCACAATGCGTGCGCGGCCCTGGCGGCTTACCAGCTTGACCTCGATGACCGACCAGTGGCCGCCGAAGCGCACAGCCAGGTCCACGCGGCCGCGGCCCGCGGCGTACTCGCGGTCGATGCGGCCGCCACCGTTGATGACGCGCTGCAAAAAGGCCATCAACAGCAAGTGGGGGAAGGCCTCGGTGTAGTCTGACTTTTCCTCCCAGATGTCCGCGTTCTGCGCCCAGAAATCCTGGAACTCGCGCAGCAGGGCTTCCATGTCGATGCCACCGTCGGGGCGTTGCCAGCGGAACTCAGGTGCCGGGATGGCGTCCTGCATGCCCTGCGAGAGCACGCGCGCGATGACCTCGCGGTAGATCGGGTTGGCGATGACGGGGCTGCCCCCCTCCTTGGCCACAAGACCGAGGTCGCAGGCCAGGACAAAGTCGTCGCCCTGCGTGAGGGTCGGGTCGCTCTCGCCCACCATGATCGTCTCGACTATGCGCTGTATCCTCGGGTCGCGCAGTCGCTCGGAGAGGCTGTCAAGGTGGACGGCCCGCGCCTGGATGAGGAGCTCTTTTGCCTCCTCGATATGGGCAATTGTGACGGTTTCGCCCCTGGGGCAGAGCTTCCAGGTGCAGAGCTTGAGCAGCGAGTTCGTGAGCCAGGGCTGACCGCGGGTCAGCTCCCAGATGCGTGCGAGGGCGGCTTCCTCAAAGGCCTGACCTGTTTCCGTGCTGTGCTGGCCTACCAGCGTGGCGAGGTCCTGAGGGCTGAAGTTGCTCAAGCTGGCAGAGTCTTCCTTGATGTTGAAGGGGCTGCCAGGATTGACCGGCACGCCGTCCTTGCTGCGGATCAGGTAGTCGCGGAGGTCGCGCATGCCCACGAGGGCGACGCTCACCGGGAACTTGCCGATGCCACGGGTCGCGAAGCCTCCCCGGAGCTGCCTGAGGAAGCTCACGAGGGCCTGGTCCTGGAGGATGTCCACCTCATCGAAGAGGACTACCAGGGGTTTGGGGGCGACGAGGCGGGCCCACTCACTCATGATGCTGTCGAGCATGGACAGGGGGTCCGTTGTAGGCATCGCGGGCACCATGCTCGGCTGCAGGGTGCTCCGGGCACTGGCGATGATCGCCTGGCAGAGGGCGGGCATGGCCCGCTCCGCATCGGAGATGCCCTGGCAGCGTTCCACCGTGACATAGCAGGCAATTGCCTGGTCGCCCGAGTTGATCGTCCGCATCCAGGACTGCAGGAAGGTAGTCTTGCCTGTTTGTCGTGGGGCGTGGAGCACCCAGTAGAGGCGGGACTCGATGTAGCGTCCGAGTTCGGCTCCGACAAGCCTTTCCTCTGGAGGAAGCATGTAGTGCAACTCTGGGTCGCAGGGCCCGGTGGTGTTGAAGTAGCGCGCCATAGGGAAAGTATAGCAGAATAAAGGGAGCACATTCACTATCCGGGCTCCCTGCTGCAGTTGCGCCTCAGGATTGTCAGCGGGTGATGGCAATTGGCAGGACGTCATCAGTCGCTGCCTCGGGAAAGGCGATGGTCTCGGTGCGCGTGAAGGCCAATGGGGGCATCGACCACTGGCCGCGCCTGTCCAGGGGCAGGAGGGCAGCGATGCGGTACATGATCTCGTCGACGGCCTCGCTCCGCGCCTCGCGGGCGCCGGTCTCGGGCAGGGCTAGGACGCGGAAGGGCTCGCCGACTCCGAGCTTGACCCTGGCGCGGCGGAGGCGGCGTATCGAGGGGCCAAAGGAATCGAGACCGGAAAAGCCGATGGGCACAATCGGAGCACCCGTTGCCAGGGCTATGCTCACCACCCCGGCCTTACCCTTCCCGAGCACTCCCGAGCGGTTCCGCGTTCCCTCGGGGTTGATGTAGAGGAAGGCACCCTCCTCGAGGGCAGTCGCCACCCTGCGGAGGGCGGCTGGATCGCCGCTTCGGTCAAGGGGGATGGACCCGATCGACGAGGCTATGAAGCCAACGATGGGATTCTTCCAGGTTTCCTTTTTGGCGAGGACAATGACCCTTCGCGGGTAGAGCTTTACAAGGAGGAGGGGGCCGTCCAGGAAGTTCACATGGTTCATTGCGAGGATCCAGGGACCCTTGCGGGGGATACGGACCATATCGCTGGCGTCGAGGCGGACAAGGAAGAAGCCGAGGAAGCGGATAAAGCTGAGGCAGAGTAAGTTGAAGATCTTCATGCCAGGCTTTATCACCGTCCTGGTTTGTAGGCAGAGAGCGCTGCGGCCCTGCATTCCACCACGATGGAGTGGCCATCGGTGCAGATCGTCTCTCCATCCGCATGGACCGCGAGGCCTCCCTTGGGTGCTTCGATGGAAATCCTGGCTGCCTTGGCCATCGTCACCTTGGGCTGACCCTCCTGGCTTCCCTTGGTGTAGCGCATGATGAGGGCAGCCATCTGGAAGCGGTTGACGTCGCCGACGATGCAGAGGTTGAGGAGGCCATCATCGACCAGGGCTCCCGGAGCCATGTAGTAGGCCCCGCCCATGCGGCTTCCATTCATGATCGAGATCTGGTGGCAGGAGCCCTCGAAATCCAGGGATTCCGAGTGAAAGCTCACGGCGACGGGAGCGGGGAAGGTAGCGAAGATCTTGAGGGCGCCGAAGGTGTAGGCCGCAGAGCCACGCACACGCTTCATCTTGGCCGCAGCGAAGCCGACCCTGGCGTCGAAGCCCACACCGAGGCCGTTGCCAAAATACCTGCCGTCTGGGTAGTCACCGCCTCGGACAAAGCCCACGTCCAGGGGCTGCCCTTGCCGGCCCGCAATGAGGTCGGCGGCTTCCTCGACCTTGGCGGGTACTCCAAGTCCATAGGCAAAGTCGTTGCCGCGCCCGACGGGGATGATGCCCAGGGTGGGGAGCTTTTTCCCCTCGGCCCGGGCGAGCATGAGGCCGTTGACCACCTCGTTCATCGTTCCGTCACCCCCGGCGACGAGGAGCTCGTCAAAGCCCTCGTCAGGACTGGCGCGTGCGAGTTCTGCAGCGTGCCAGACAGCTTCGGTCATGCGGGTTTCGTGCTCAAGGCCACGGCTTCGGAGGAGGGCCTCTATTTCAGCTTTCCGCTCGCCAGCCTTACCCTTGCAGGCGGTGGCGTTGAATATCAGGAGGGTCTTTCGGTTCGACATGGATGGAGAATATGTCATATCCCGCTTCCGCGAAAGGGAAAAACATGGATTACCGGGCTTTTCTTGCAGGACCGCTTTTGAAAAAGCGACCCGCGACAAGCGCGGGCCGAGGTGCTCGGGGGAGGCTGATGCCATTTGCTCCGGGATATTACTTCCGCAGTTTATAGCTCAGTTTGATGGTCTTCGCCGTATCTGCGATGTTGTTGGAAAGAGGGGCGATCCAGAAGGGGTCGCCGACCTTGGGAGCGGTGATGAAGGACAGGCTCATCTGGCCTGCCTCTTTCGCGATGCCTGTGCCAATTGTGGTCGTGAAGGCTGCATCACTGGCCGCTACCCAGACTCCCTTGGTTATGGCCCTATCCTCGATCTCATAGAGCTGGGGCCTGCTCGTCGCGACTCCGGGAGGCGGCGTAGTACTGCTACTGCCTGGGCTCCCGCTGCCACCAGTACCGCCAGCGCCGGAGCTTCCTCCGCTTGAGCCGGCGCCACCGGAAGTGACGGCGCCACTGGAAGTGGCGGCGCCACTGGAAGTGGCGGCGCCACTGGAAGTGGCGGCGCCACCGGACGAGGCGGCATTCTCATCGCCATGCTTTTCGATTTCCTGGCGCACCTCGTCGCCGAGTTTGCCCATGTTCTCCTTGCCCCCGGGTGCTGCCATGTCTGCCTTGTCCTGGTACTTCTTTTTCTCGGCGGGGCTGGAAGTCGTGGTCGGGTCGATGAGGACGGTGTAGGTGGTCCCGTCGGTGGAATACGAGGCGCTGCTCAGCTTGCCGGCAGTGTCGAACTCCTCCTTGAGGTAATAAACCTTGATGCCAATGCCGCTGGTGACGGTGATGGTATCGGTAACTGTGCCGCCAGAGTCGTCAGCGTAGCCGGATGAGGAGATCGAAACCGTACCATCCTTGGCCAGGTCGGATTCACCGTCGCCCTTGTTGATGGTTGAGTCGTAGGTGAGGAAACTGCCGTGTGTGGCAACCGCCGCGGTGTCGGCCTTGATCTCGAGGCTCATTGTGCCGTGGCTGTTCATGTTTCCTGCAGCCATGGCTGAGGTTGCAGAGTCGTAGGCGACAAAGGTCTGCTCAACCACGGTTCCAGTGTCCGTCACGGTGACATCGAACTTGACCTTGGACTTGTCGTCGGACCAATAGAAGGAGCGAGTCTCGACCTCGGTGTCGGTATCGCCCTCTCCGCTGGAGCTGATCGTAACCATCTTGCTGTAGGTCGGGAAGTTCACCAGGTCCGTGTCCGGGACCAGGGAATATACAAAGTCGGGGACCTTCTTGACGCTGTCAAGGACGGGAAGCTTGGCCTCGCTCGTGAACTTGGCGTTGCCCGCAAAGTTTGCGGGGAGGAGGGCCTTCACCGCATCGACCAGCGCTCCGGTCCATTTCACTGACGTGCCGCTGACGGCGGTGGTGGAGGGCTGAAGGGCATCGGCCGTGATGATGGAGTCCAGAGCGACAAGGGTGGCTGCAGCTCGGGCGAGCCGCTTCTGGGTGTCCCAGAGGCTCTTCTTGACCCAATAGTGAGCGCCCATTCCTTCGCCGAAGGGTTTGCCGTCCATCTCATGGTTTCCGCTGCGGGGAGTTCCGCCGCTGGCCGAATCGCCCAGGCTGCGGGCAGCCGGGGCGGTGGAAATAAGAGAGGTCGGCACCTGTACTGAAATGGACCTGGGGACGGAGGTCAGGGTGGAGGAAATCGCCACGGGCGCCACAGTTACTCCAGCAGGGCTGTCATTGTTCGCGCCGCTGTTGACGCTTGGCTTTGCTCCGCCTGGGTTCAGGAACCCCTGGCATGAAACGAGGGCGAATAGGGCAGCCGTAGCGAGCAAGACCTTTGCAATATGATTCACATTATTCTCCTCTGTGGGGCTCGGGTTTCTTCTGTAAATCGAAGCCGGGAATGTTGATGGTCACAGGAAGTACCAACCACGAAATCCGAATATAGTGAAAATAGCGCGCGAAGAGAAAAAACGCGCGCCGTATCAGCGCACTTCCCTGAATTTCTGCCGTCTGGAATAGTATGAGGAAATTCAGGACGTCGAGAGCACTTCGAGGGAAAGCTCCGTGGCGAGTCCCCGCTTCTCGGCCTCAGATTGCAGTTCAGACTTGCCTGCCATGGCCTCGGCCCTCCCCGCATACAGGAGCCAAAAAGCCCCTCCGCCTCCCGCGCCGCTCATCTTGCCCCCGAGGGCGCCCTGGGCTTCAGCCCTTGCCAGGAGAGCTGCGACTCCAGGGTCGACAAGGCCCAGGGACGCAAGGTCATGGTGGGCAGTCTTGGCGAGCTCGCCAATCGCCCTGGCAGTAGCTGAGGAGGCGGCCATCCAGGCTGACTGGGCGTCGCCATCCGGGCGGGCCGGATCCCCTTCCAGTAGGGCGATGGCTTCACTGGAGCAGGCACCCAGTCGTGCGAGGGCCAGGGCCTCGGGGCTGCCTTTGCGGAGGCCCGCCTCCCTGATGCCTGCGATGAGGGTCCTTGCGCTGGCCTCGCGCGGGAGGGAGCCGACCAGGAAATGAAGGGAGGGGGGACTGAGGCGGTGCCATGCGGGGAGTCCGGGCGGGTCCGGGGCGAAGGCGATGCAGCCGCCGAGGGCAGCGAGGCCGGTGTCGATGCCTGAGGGCGTGCCGTGAAAATAGGCCTCCGCTTTGTGTGCGATGCGCCACAGTGCAACGCGGTCGCCCACCATGGTGGCTCTCGTGGCTGCCGTTACTCCGGCCCTGCCTGCAAGAGCGAGCGCTGCCTCGGACAGGGCGACACAGAAGGCCGCCGATGAACCGAAGCCCCGGCCCATGGGAAGTCCGCTCCTGGTCCTGGCGAGCCCTCCGGCCGGAAAATCCGTGACAATTGCTGCTATCCGGGACAGGACCTCCCGGAGGGCCGTGGCGGCTTGCCCCTCCCCGGGACCCGTCTCCCCGGCCCTGTCCAGCTCCCAGGAGCTGCGCGAGCCATCGGCCTCGAGTTCCACCGAGATGCCCGCGTCGAGGGCCAGGCCGAGGGCGGGATATCCCAGCACTGCGGCGTGCTCCCCGAAAAGGAGGAGTTTGCCGTGGCCCTCCCCCCGCCCTGTCAATCCCACCGGAGGCCCTCCGGCTCGAGGATGAGGGGCTCGAGCCAGGCCCGGGCTTCCAACGAAGCCTTGAGCCCGAGCTCGTTGCCTGCGCCGAGGGCTTTTATTACTAATTGGGAAGATGCCGGCCCGCCCCCGTCCCGGGGCCCCTCGTAGCTGCCTTCTGCCCCGAAGTCGGCGGGGACCCCGATGGCTGCCCCGAGTTCAAGCCCCCTCCGTGCTGCCTGCTTCAGGGCCTCGAGCGCCTTTGCAGGGTTGTCGGTGTCTGCAAGGGTCAAAACGCCCGCCTGCGAGGCCGCAAGGAAGTCACGGAAGGCTCCGGGATGTGCCAGGCGCCAGGCTTGGTAAAGGCCCACTGACTCGGGGCTAGAGACGGCTTTGGGGCCGCGGAACAGGGCAAGGCTCGGGAGGGCGGCGGGACTAAGGCGCCTTCCTGGCGCGCCACCGACCAGGGCCTCCCACGAGGGCGTTGCGCCTCCCGTGAAAAGGCCCAGGCCTCCGAAGCAGGATGCCGCGACGTCGTAGCCCGAGCCACGGCCGCCCTGGAAGCTCCGGTGTGCGGCAAGGGCCAGAGGATAGCTTGCGCGGCGGAGGTCCTCGTCTTCGAGGCCGCCGAGTGCGAGGAGGGCAGCGACCAAGGCGACCGCCGTCGCAGCACTCGAGCCGAGGCCGCGTTTGCTTCCGTCAGCAGAGAAGAAGGCCGAGCTGTCGACCACGATACGGGCCGGCGCAAAAGGCCAGAGGGAGGCGCCGGTTGCGCTGTAGTTGGATGCGCCGGCGGCGCTGTAGTTGGATGCGCCGGCGGCGCTGTAGTTGGATGCGCCGGGGGCGGACCCGAGGCCAGCGGCCTGGCAGACAGCAAGGCAGGCTGCAGCGAGGGACGGCGGCTCCTTCCGCGAGGCAAGATCCCACGTGTAGTTCAAGGTCCCCATGAGGCCTTCGATCTGCAGCGAGGATGCAGGTGAAACGGTGATACAGACCCTCGGTTGTGCGGCCAGCGCGATCCCGAGGCCGCCTTCCTCGGTCACCGCGTATTCCCCGACCAGGAGAAGGTTGGCTGGCACCGAGAGGCGGAAGGCCCTCATGCAGGCGGGAGGCGGTGGGAGGGGAAGGCCAGACCTTCCCCGTGGGTGAAGACCTCAGGCGCTGGACCGGGACGGGCAATGAGGTATTCGAGGTTCCCGGCGGCGGCGGATAGACCTGCCAGCACGGCATCGAGGTCTGTGGCAAGGCAAAGAACCTTTACCTGCGGGCCCGCGTCCATGGTTTCCCAGGCCCCGATTCCGGCTGCGCGAAGGGATGCACAGGCGCGGATGAGGGCGAGGCTTTCGGGCAGCCAGTACAGTATGGGAGGGTCTGCGGCGAGGGCGGATGCGTGCATGCGCGAGTAGGACAGGCGCGCGAGGGCGCCCAGCCGGGGCAGGTCGCGCGATTCGAGGGCGTCCTTCGCCTTCGAGACGAGCCTTGGGGCATCGATGATCCACTCATTATAATAGGGACTGGTTTCGCGGGTCGCTTCCATGGCTGCCCTGCTGGAAATGGGTTTTTCACCCCGGGCGACGACGGCCGCAACGACGCGGAGCTCGGGCCAGTGCTCTGCGGGAAGGAAGGCTTCGGCCCGGGGTGCGCCCGCGGGCAGGACTGTAAAGCCTCCGAACACGGCGCGAGAGGCCGAGGCAGAGCCGACACGGGCGATCTCGGACAGGACGTCGAGGCTGGCTTCTGTCCTCTCCTCGAGCTCATGGACCAATCGCGCTGCGGCAAGGGCGAGGGCGGCGAAACCCGAGGAGGAGCTTGCGAAGCCCGAGCCGCCGGGGAAGGAATTGCGGCTCTCCGCATGGAAGTGGAGGTGACTGCGGAGGCGCTTTCTCACCTCGGCGAAAAAGCCCTCGTAGCGGGCACTGTCGCGCTCGATGCCATCAACTACGACGATGTCGGACTCGCCCTGGGCGGGCCCGACGAGGGTCGTCGTCTCAAGGCCTCCAAGGGTGAGGGCGAGGCTCGGGCTTGCCGGCAGGTTGACTCCACCCTCCCGCTTGCCCCAGTACTTCAGGAGCGCGAGGCTCGGCGAGGTCCTTGCACAGACCCTCATTCGAGGGCCAGTCCCGCGCGCAGGTTTGCGAGCAGGCCTTCGGCCTCGCTGTGGCTGAAGTTCCGCAAGGCAGTCATCGCACTGGCGATGCTCTCGATCTCGGCGCCCCGCGCCCCTGCCTGGTAGGCGATGCGTGGAGCGTGGTAGCGCATGTGCCCGCGCTGGATGCCGCCGGTGACGAGGGCCAGGAGGGCTGCGAAGTTCTGCGCAAGCCCGAGGGCCGCTGCCATGCGGGCAAGTTCCATGGCTCCGGGATTGCCAAGCATGCGGAGGGCGAGGCGGCTCGCAGGGTGGAAGGCGGCGGCCCCGCCGACTGCCCCGAAGGACAGGGGCAGCTCGAGTTCGCCAACCAGGGTGCGGCCATCTACCTTCCAGGAACTGAGGGAGCGATAGGCACCGGAGCGCGCCGCCCAGGCATGGGCTGCCGCTTCGATGGAGCGGCAGTCGTTGAAGGTAGCCAGAGCGAGGGCCGAAATCCCGTTCATTACGCCCTTGTTGTGCGTGACTGCGCGGCTCGGATCCTCGTTGGCGAGGTCGGTTGCGAGGGAAATGCGCCGGGCGATCTCGGCACCGGTGAAGCCGGAGCCAGAGATACGTTCGAGGGCATCAAAGGGGATTACGCAGCCTGCCCTGCCCCGGCGTTCGGTAGCCGCGTTCGAAAGGATGCACATGAGGCGCTTGCCCCCCGACAGGGATTCCACGAGGGGGCAGATGCCCTCGGCAACGGAATTGAGGATGTTGGCGCCCATCGCATCGCGCACGTCGACAAGGAGATCGACGCGGACAAGGCCAGTTTCAGGAAGTCGGGTCGCCGACATTTCCCTGAAGCCCCCCCCCCTTGCAGGAAGCGACCCGAGGAAGGGCTGGACCTCCTGCCTGATCCGCTGGGCGCCTTCGCGGATCCCTGCGATTCCAGCCTCATCGACACCTTCAAGGAAAATCTGCGAGACCATGACCGGGTCGGTGGCTGAGGTAATGAAGCCCCCGCATTTGGCGATGATGCGGGCAGCGTAGCTGGCTGCGGCAATGACCGAGGGTTCCTCGGTGGCCATCGGGAACTCGTGATGGATTCCGTCGATGAGGAATCCGTGCGCGATGCCCAGGGGAATTGGTGCATATCCGATGGAGGACTCGACCATGAGGCTTGCGAGTTCGATGAGACTCTCATCCCTGCCCGTCGAAAGGAAGTCCTCGTGCGTCGTACCCTTGGCAGCGGATTCACCAAACAGGATTTCATGGAGGAGGTCCCGCCTCCGCGCGGGTTCGAGCTTGCGAAAGCCCTCAGGCAATACCATTGCTTTGTTGCCGTCCATTCGTGGAGATTCCCCGGTACCCGAAGGTGGGGACAGGTGACAAAAATAGCCGAGATGTACGGGGAGGGACAAGCCTATATGATGTGGCAGTCCTGGAGTTCGTAGGCTGTCAGGAAAATAGTGAAGGCGCCCTTTTCAGAGCGCCTTCGATTTTTATTTCCCCCTGCTGTTTTGCCTTATGCTTGTCAGATAGATTATAAAATGCCGTATTTCGTCACGTTCCTGAATCTTGTTTACCTCGGCTTTTTGATTGCTGCTTACTTAGTTGAAGCCAAGGATCGCAAACGGCCTTTGCCATCCAAACTTCATAAATAAACTATCTCCTTGAATCTTCAGTCACAAGCAAAAAGAGCGAAAAGTATCTGTAGATATTCGTCTATGAGGGGTTATATCAGGATAAAATACAGAGAATTTGTTTTGATATATGGAATGCCGCACTGTTAGCCTTGCAGCCACCCTCTTTGGATTGGCTACTTGCCTGAGCTTGGGTCTTGGGACAATACTCCCCGCATGCATCGTTCCTTGCACCTGCTTGCCATCGCAATTCTTGCCTCTTCGTCGTTTGTCGTGATGGCCCAGACGGCAGATCCTCCGAAGGCAGACGCGGCTCTTATATATAAGCAAGCACGGGACATTGAGAGCGATGGTCGGAGCGCCGATGCCAATGTTCTATACAATAAGGCTATATCGATATGCGAAAGGGAAATAGTAGCAGAACCCAAGCGCATGGACGCCTGGGCGGTCAAGTGCTGGAGCCTCTTCCGCCTCGGGAAGCACCAGGAAGTCATCGATGCCGGCGTCGAGGCGCTTAAAAACGGTGCTGATCCACGCATAATCGAGCAGATGGGCGAGTCGTATTTCTATCTCGGCAACAGTGACAAGGCCCTCGCTTCCTTTCAAAGGTACATCGACTCTGGCCAGTATACAGACAGACTGCCGACCGCCTACTTTTTCATGGGAGAAACCTATCTCCGGATGCGCCGCTGGGCACATGCGGATATTGCCTACTCGACCGCAGTCAAGCGCGAACCCTCGCTTCCCCGCTGGTGGTTCCGCCTCGGCCAGACCTGCGAGCAGCTTGGCGAATGGCAGCGCGCGGCAGACGCCTACTCCAAAGCCATCTCCCTCAAGTCCGACATGAAGGAAGCCTCCGAGGGACTGGCCCGCGTAAAGCCCAAGATTGGTACCTGATTCCTGCTCTCAGAAGTCAGGTTCGTCGTAGCTAGAACCCTTTTTTCGCAGGAAGCCGAGGACGCGTTTTCGGCCCTTTTCGCGGCGCTCATCCTTGACCATGTTGTTGGCTGAGTCGAGGCCGGTCTGCCTGAGTATCCAGACGGTGATGAAGCCGACAGCGACAAGGCCCATGCCGAAGAGCGAGTACGACAGCCAGTACGGCGTCCCCTGGGTCATCGCCGAGAATTCCGACATGCCGCCCATTCCCGCCAGCACGTTCATTGGCATGAAAACGATCGATACGATGGTGAGCCGCTTCATCAGGATGGAAAGGTTGTTGTTGACCACGGAGCCCCGGGCATCCATCAGTCCTGTCAGGATGCTCGAATAGATCTCCGCCTGCCTTCCACACTGCTGGTTTTCAACCATGATGTCGTCGAGGATATCGACCCCGCTTGAATCCATGTTGCTTTTCTGGGCAAAAAGCCGGAGCTTCCCGAGAACCGCCTCGTTCGAGGCTATGCCGTTCACGAAGTACACGAGGCTCTTTTCGAGGGTGAACATGTCCAGGAGGTAGCGGTTGCCCATGGACGCGTTGACGCGCTTTTCAAGGGCTTCCTGGAGCATGTTGATGACCTTGAGGTGTCCGAGGAAGTGTCCGATCGCGCCATAGAAGATCTTCAGCATGGCGTCGCGGAGGTTGCGGACCATTTTCATGTTGCGGTCTTCGAAAAGGTCGGCGTTGTCGGTGGTGACAATGATGAGGCGATCGGGTGTCAGGAAGAGCCCTGCCGAGGTGACGGTGAAGAGGAGCTGGTTCTCCGACGTGAAATTGCGGGGGAGCTTCATGATGATGTTGAGCTTGTCGCCATCGCTTTCGAGGCGGCCGATCTCGTCGGGATCGAGGGCGCAGGCGAGGTCGTGGGGGTCAATTCCCAATTCGTCGATGAGAAGCCGTTTCTCCGCAGCGTCGGGCTCGACAAAGACCTGGATGGGGCCTCCTTCCATGCTGACGATCCTGCCCTCATTGATTCCGAAGTAATGTCGCATCGATTCCTCTTGCTACAAGTGTAAGTCAAAGGGGCGCAGGAGCGCCAGCTTGGTCAAGCCCCAGAATCAGGGTGAAGTTGCAGAAAGGCGCTTTTGCATCGCGGCCCGGGGGTCCTCCTTGGTCTTCGCGAGGCCTGCCATGTCAGCGATGAATTCCTGGAGATTTCCTGTATCGATGCGCTCGAACCAGGCGCGATACAGGGCCGGGTCACCCTCGTAGAGCCGGTAGAGGTCGAGCCAGGCGTTGTTGATGTTTTCCATCCGCACTGCTTTGTAACGGTCTGTCGCAAAGAGGCCCTGGTAGCCGGCAGTGTAGGCGGCCGCCCGCTCGGCGAGGATCCGCTTCTTGCCAGAGCGTTTTTCCCCATCGGGGCTTCCTGAGGAGTAGAGCGCTTCGAGCTCCTCTGCGGTTTCCCTAAGGAAGCTCGCGAAGGCTGCAGCGTCAGAATGGGCGGCACTCAGCCCTGTTACCTGTGGTGAGGCCTGGCCGTACTTTGAGACCAGCCACTGTCGTGCCCCCTCGCGTCCGACAAAGGTCGCAATTCCCTCGTTCCAGTCATCGGAGCCCGACCTGAAGGCGGTGGCGTGGGTCAGCTCGTGGAGCACGAGGTCGGCCAGGTCGGACTCCTCATAGGAGGACATAAAGGACCATAGTGGATCGGAAAGCCAGCCGAGGGTAGAAAAGGCGTCAGCGTTCCGGACTATGACATCGAGGCCCTCTTTTTTGAGGCGGGCTGCTTCGGCCTCCGCCCCCTTGGTGTCGAAAAAGCCCTTGTAGGGGAGCTTCCCGATAAAGGGGTAGTCCCAGAGGTAGCGATCGAAGGAGAGTTCGGCACAGGCCTGAACGACATGGACCAAGGTATCCGACTGGAGCTCGACGAGCGTGTGGAAATTGCGTGTTGACTTCAATCCAAGCGATGTGCGTCCGAAGGCTTCCACAGCCTCGGTGCGGCGGACGAGCTCCCGGGTGGCCTCCGCCGTTCCTGGATCGGCGAGCACCTTATCGAGGGAACGGGCCTTGCCGAGGAGCCCCAGGTAGGCGAAGCCCTGGTCGCTGATGTAGCAGGAAGCGAGGAACAAGGGGAGGAGGAGGAGGAAGGGAAGAAGGGGGAGGCGCATTCGCGCATTCTGGGCTGGATGGGTGGCAGCGGCAAGCGGGGCGGGGAGCAGCATTGAAGAATGAAATGCTGGACGAAGGGAAATCGTAGGCGGACCCTGACACTGATATTCTGGAGGGTCAACCGCCGATTTCAACCAAATTCTCTTCCTCTTCGCAATCATCGGACCACCGCGCGGGCGTACTTCGTGGTGGAGGTACCCATGCTGCTGGCTGTCAATGATTTCGTCTTCAAGTTTATCTTTGGAGTGGAGGAAAGGAAAGAACTTCTACGCTCGCTCATCAATCTCACCCTCGAGCGCGCGGGCCTTCCCCTCGCCGCCACCCTCACCCTGCGCAATCCCTTCGTCAACCCCAAGCACGAGGACGATAAAGCCTCGGTTCTCGACGTCGAGGCTACCGACGATCATGAGCGGATCTTCGACCTCGAGGTTCAGCTCAGGCGGGAGCCCGCTTATGCCGAGCGCGCCCTCTTTTACTGGAGTCGGAAATACGGTGACCAGCTCACCGTCGGCAATGATTATCTAAAGCTACATCCGGTAATTGGCATTCACCTACTTGATTTCACCCTGCGCCTTGACAAGCGGCACTTCTTCAAGATCTACCGCTTCAAAGACGATACCGACCCCGACCCCTCCAGTGCCATGAGCCTGACCCCAAACGCTACCCTCATCATGCTTGAGTTGCCCCTGATGCCGCCGGCTCGCGATTGTAGCCGTCTTGAAAAGCTGCTATTGTTACTTAAGAACGAAGGAGGTGATGAGGCCATGGTCAAAACGCTGA
>JBAXTA010000003.1:0-49634 GCA_037130415.1 Spirochaetota bacterium | reverse complement strand
GGTGGCGGTGGCGGTGGCGGTGGCTGGAGCGCTTGGGCCTCAGCCCGGGTGTGCGAGATCCCAGGTCATGCCGCGGTCGGCGATGCGTTTGCAGAAGGCGATGAAGTCCTCCTCCGAGAGGGGCTTGGCGAAATGGTAGCCCTGGAAGCCCGTGCAGCCCATGTCCCAGAGGATCTTGATCGCATCGGCCTCTTCGACGCCCTCGGCCACGAGGGAGAGGCCCATGCCCTTCGCGATCGCGACGAGGGAGCGCACAATCACCTGGTCCTCGCGGCTCGTCGCAAGGTGCTCGACGAACTGCCGGTCGATCTTTATTTCGCTCAAGGGAAAGCGGTGGAGGTGGGAGAGGGAGGAGTAGCCGGTCCCGAAATCGTCGAGGGAGATGCGGAGTCCGAGGTCCTTGAAACGCGAGAGCATGAGCGCTGCGTTCTCGGGATCGTCAAAGAGGCTGGTCTCGGTGATTTCGATGGTGAGCTTGTCGGAAGTGACTCCGCTCCGGGTCATTGCAGTCGTGAGGACTTCGATGGCGTCGTCCGAATGGAACTGCCGGGCGGAGAGGTTGATCGACATGCCAGAGCAGACAGGCGCTTCCCTGAGGCTGTGGGCAAGCCTCCTCGTGCTTTCGTAGATGAGCCATTTCCCGAGGGGAAGGATGAGGCCGGTTTCTTCGGCCAGGGGGATGAAGAGGTCGGGCCTGATCACGCCACGCTCGGGATGCCTCCAGCGGATGAGGATCTCCGCCTCGATGGTCTCCACCTTCATGAGATCTCCGTCGAGGGCGCTCATGAAGAGCTTGGGCTGGAAGACGATGAAGAACTGCTCGCCGAGGGTTTCCTGGTTGTTGCGCTCGATGGCCTTGACGATGGCGCTCCGGAGCTCGACCTTCTCGGCAGCCTCGGTCTGGAGGGCGGGACGGAAGAGCGTGAAGGTCTTGCCCCGTTCGCGGGAAGTGGCTGCCGCGATGTCAGCGTACTGGAGGAGCCGCGAGCGCTCGATGCCGTGCTCTGGCCAGTAGGCGCCTCCCACCGAGGCAGTCAGCGAGATGCTCAGTCCGGAGAAGACATGGGGCTCCGAAAGGCGCGAAACCAGGTCGCGCAGGAATTCGACCAGGGGCTCGCCCTTCATTCCCAGGAGGAGCATGACAAATTCGTTTTCGCGGGTATGGAAGAGGAGGTCGCCTTCCCGAAGCTGGGCAGCGATCCGCGCGCCGGTCTGGTACAGGATCCACTCGGTGAGGTGTCCCTTTATCGTCTTGCGCACCGCCTGGAAGTCTTCGCCAAGCTGGATGATGAGGAGGGTAAAACCGCTCTCCAGGGATCCCTTGGACTTCTCGATGAGGCTGTCGAGCTCCACCTCAAGGCGGAAATGCGTCGGTAGCCCTGATTGGGGCTGGAGGGAAATGCGCCGTTCGAGCTCGTCGATCCTTTCGGCCAGGCGGTGATTTTCGGCGTGGAGGTGGGCGATCTCCGAGACATCGTCTCGCCGCACGGCTATCCGGGGATCGAAGCTGGAATCCAGAATGCGCGCAGGCATGTCGGTTTCTTCGTTCATATTCTCCCTGAACCTCGGTACATATGGTCAGAATCGGCGGCATGGGTGGCGGCAGGCGCAGCTTTGCAAGCCGCTCCAGGCAAGATCCTCGCTTAGTATAGGTTGGCGGAGAGGAAAACAACAGCTCATCCGGGCTAGTATGTGGCACAAGGAGGCAGCCATGCCGCGTTTGAATTTCCTCCTGACCCTGGCCTGGGACGGCAGCGACTTCGAGGGCTGGCAGCGCCAACCCGGCGGCGTCCGCAGCGTCCAGGGCTGTATCGAGACTGCCCTCTCGAAGGTCCTGGCCGAACCCGTGGAGGTGACAGGTGCGAGCAGGACGGACAAGGGTGTCCACGCCGAGGGTCAGGCCCTGAGTTTCCACTCCCGCTCTCCGATGCCGCCTGCATCGATACTGGCAGCCCTCGACCACGAGCTCCCCCCCGACCTTGCTGCCCTCACCCTGCGCACGGTCGATCCCCGCTTCCACGCGCGCTACCGCGCGAAGTCAAAGCTCTACCGCTACCGGCTCTACCTCGCCGATCGTCCCAACCCCCTCCTCCGTCGCTACAGCCATCATGTCAGCGGGGTCCTCGACCTCGTGGCCATGCGCGAAGCCGCGGGCCTCCTCGCCGGCGAGCGCGACTTCCGCAAACTGTCGAACGAGAAGGAGAAGTCCGACACCGTTCGCAAGCTCGTGTCGGTCAGGGTGGAGGCAAGACGCTACGAAGGAGGCCTCACCGGCACTGCGATCGATGCGGCGACGACGCGGGGTCCCGCCCTCGTCGACCTCCTCTTCGAGGGAGACGGCTTCCTCCACAACCAGGTCAGGATAATGTCAGCATTGGTACTGGAAGCGGGACTTGGAAAAAGAAGCCTTGAATCGGTCGGCCAGCTCCTGGCTGCGGGCGGCCGGCAGGACGCTCCGGGGGCGCTCGGAGCCTGGGGTCTGACCCTGCTATGGGTTGGCTACTGACGCGAGCGGGAACTCCACGATGCAGATCGTGCCAATGACGCCGTTTTCGATGCTGAAACGGCCTTCGACCTGTCCGGCAAGACCGCTCACGAGGGTGAGGCCTGTCCCCGAATTGAGGCCCAGGACAAAACCAGGCGGCAGGCCAACACCGTCGTCAGCAACCTCGAGGCGAGCGCCTCCTGCGGTCCTCCGGAGGGCCAGGCTGATGACACCGCCCTGCCCCCTGGGAAAGGCGTACTTGACCGCATTGGTCACCAGTTCCGCAAGCATGATGCCCAGGGGAGCCGCGTCGGTCGCTGAGACCGCAACCGGATCAAATGCTGTCGTGATCCGGATGCCCTTGGCCAGGGACTCAAGGCCTGCGACGACCTTGCCAAAGTGCTCGTCGAGCCCGACCTCACCCTGTGATTCCGAGGAGTAGAGGAGCGAATAAAGGTCGGAGACCGAACGGATCCTCGCGAGCACGCTCTCGAGGCTGGCGACGGCCTCCGGGGAGCTACTGTTGGTCGCCGAATAGGACACGATGCCCGAAATCATGGCAAGTGTGTTCTTGATCCTGTGCTGGAGTTCGCGGAGAAGGGTGCGGTTGTCCTTGAGTGCAGCTTCGAGCGCGCCGTTTGCCGAGGCCGCGTCCCGGAAAAGCCTGCCGAGTTCCAGCTCCCCCGGCCGGAAAATCAGGAGGGCCTCGAGGGCCAGGGCCCCGAACATGATGAGCAGCAATACCGCTTCGAGGATTCGCGTAAACAAGACGCGATTCCTTGTCTCGCTGTCGTACTGGAAGGTTATGGCGTTCATGCCAGCGAGGAAGGAAGCCTCCTTGTCCAATATGGGACCGGCCAGGGCTTGAAGCGAGGCCTGCGTTGCGCTGACGGAGAGGGCTTCGCGGGCGAGCACGGCAGCCGCGTCAAGGATGGCCCGGTAGGAGGGTTCCAGGCGGGTGAATAGCCCAAGGATCTCGGGGCTTTTGCGACCCTTTATTCCGAGCTCCTCGTCCCCGTGCAAGAGGCCGTCGTGGGAGCTGTGCCAAAGCTCCGCCGCCTCACTGAGTTCGGCGGCGAGGGGCCTCCGCGCCTCGAGGTCCCCGGCGTCAAGGATTTGCAGGGCGCTTTTCGCGATCTTCTGGCTGAGCATCCGCTGCCGTCCGGCGACATTCACCACACGGCCTGAGTCGTCGTTGCCCGCGAGCGCGAGCTGGATGACGAGCTGGCTTGCCATGCTGAGGAGGGCGATGAAGCCCAGGGCGAGGATGTACTTCCGGCGCAGCATCGCCGACGGATCGGAGGGGGGAGCAGGCAGGGTTTCCACTAGCCCAGGGTCCCTTCGACAAGGTCGTCGTCCACGGCGTAGGGCAGGGTGATATGTCCTAATTGCGAATGCTTGAGGTTGTACTCGGCAGACACCTCGATGGCGTGGGGGTTGCGTGCCCAGGCGCGGCGCGAGACCCCTGCCATCACATCCCAGGGCAGGGCCATGCCGATGACCTCGTCGACCTTCTGTGAACCGTCCAGGACGAGGCCGAAGCCGCCGTTGATGGACTTCCCGATACCCACCCCGCCGCCGTTGTGCAGGGCCACGAGGCTCATGCCGCGCGCCGCGTTGCCGGCGAAGACCTGGGTGGCCATGTCGGCGGTGACGTTGGAGCCATCCTTGATGTTGGAGGTCTCGCGGAAGGGGCTGTCGGTACCTCCGGTATCATGGTGGTCGCGGCCCAGCATGATGGGCCCCACCTCGCCCTTCCGTACCATGTCGTTGAATTTCAAGGCGATGTCGCGGCGGCCGAGGGCGTCCTGGTACAGGATGCGGGCCTGGGTACCGACGACGAGGCGGTTTTTTTCCGCGTCGCGTATCCAGACCCAGTTGTCACGGTCCTGGCCCCGTCGGTCCGGATCGATGCAGGCCATCGCCGCGGCGTCGGTCTTCCGGAGGTCCTCGGGCTTTCCGGAAAGGCAGACCCAGCGGAAAGGCCCGTAGCCATAGTCGAAGAGCTCCGGCCCCAGGATATCTTCCACATAACTGGGATAGATGAAGCCGTCCTTCTCGTCGTAGCCGTTTTTCGAGACCTCTCGGACGCCCGCGTCCCAGACTGCCTTGAGGAAGGAGTTGCCGTAGTCGAAGAAGTAGCTGCCCTTCTTGGAGAGCCGACCTATGACCTCGAAGTGGCGTTTCAGGCTCGCGTCGACGAGCTTCCTGAATCCCTCGGGATCGGATCCCAGGAGGCGGGTGCGCTCCTCGAAGGAGATGCCGGCGGGACAATAGCCGCCCTCGTAGGCGGCGTGGCAGGAACTCTGGTCGGAAAGAAGGTCGATGTGCAGGTTATGCGAATCGGCATATTCCAGAAGATCGACCACGTTGCCCTGGAAGGCGACCGCGAGGGGCTTTTTCGCTGCCTGGGCTTCCTTCGCGAGGCGGAAGGCTTCCCCGGGTTCCAGGGCTACGGCGTCGACCCAGAGCTGCGAATGGCGGGTCTCGATGCGGCTCGGGTCCACCTCGGCGATGATGGAAGCCGCGTTCGCTATCGAAGCAGCCTTGCCCTGGGCTCCCGACATGCCGCCAAGGCCGGAGGTGACAAAGAGCCTGCCCCGGAGGTCGCCGTCCTGGGGAATGCCGAGCTTGAGGCGGCCGGCGTTGAGAAGGGTGTTGTAGGTGCCGTGCACGATGCCCTGGGGCCCGATGTACATCCAGCCGCCTGCGGTCATCTGGCCGTAGTTCGCGACGCCGAGGGCCGCTGCCACGGCGAAGTCCTTCGAGTTGTCGAACATGCCGATCATCAGGCCATTGGTGACGATGGCCCTGGGCGCCCAGCGGTGGGACTTGAACAGGCCCGAGGGATGGCCAGACTCCAGGACGAGGGTCATGCCCTCATCGAGGACCTCGAGGTATTTCTTTATCAATAGGTACTGCATCCAGTTCTGGCAGACCTGGCCGGTCTCACCGTAGGTGACCAGCTCATAGGGATAGAGGGCAACCTCGAAGTCGAGGTTGTTGTCGATCATCACCTGGAGGGCACGGCCCTCGGTGCTTTTGCCCCGGTAGGAATCCCAGGGCCTGCCGGAGAGCCTGCCTTGCGGCCTGAAGCGGTAGCCGTAGATGCGGCCCTTCTCCCGGAGTTCGGAAAGGAACTCGGGAGCGAGGGCAGCGTGCCATTTCTCGGGGATGTAGCGGAGGGCGTTGCGCAGGGCAAGGGCCTCCTGGGCCTTCGTCAGCCGTGCCTCGCGGCGCGGCGCCCGGCGCATGCCCGGCTCGAAGACCGGGTCGGGAGGGAGGCTGTCGAACTCGAGCCTGAGCGTCATCGAGGCGAAAACATCAGCATTGGTCATTTGCTGGGCTCTTTAGCAGGCTCGCCGTCGGGCTCGCCGTCGATGTCATCATCCTCGATGTCATCCCCGTCGATGTCCTCCTCCCAGGCGAAGGCCTCGTCCTCCTCGCCGATGACATCCTCGACGGCCTTGAGGGCAGTGCCTTCCTGGACAAGGGCCTCGACGGCCTGGATGTCCTGGTACATGACACGGTCGGGACCGAGGCCCGGCACGGTGGAGCGGATGGCCTTGTACGCGGCCTTCGTCGCCGGCGACAGGCTCTCCCCGAGGTCCACGCGCATGGCCTCGGCACGGAGCTCGAGGGCCTGGCAGGCGGCCAGGAGCTCGATCGCCACGACCGAGCGCAGATTGCCGATGATTGAACGGGCTTTCCTGGCGGCGATGCTGCCCATCGAGACGTGGTCTTCCTGGTTCGCGCTCGAGGGGATGGAATCGACGCTCGCGGGGTGCGCCAGGATCTTGTTCTCGGAGACGAGGGAGGCCGCGGCGTACTGGGTGATCATGAAGCCGGAGTTGAGGCCGCCCGAGCGGGTGAGGAAGGCGGGAAGGCCATTGGAGAGGTGGGGGTTCACGAGGCGCTCGATGCGGCGCTCGGCGATGCTCGCAAGTTCGGCCATCGCGATCGCCAGGAAGTCCATGGCCAGGGCGATGGGCTGGCCGTGGAAATTGCCCCCGGAGATCATGGCCTCCGGAGCCTCGAACTCCAGGTCGGGGTCGTCCTGTCCGCCGGGGAAGATGAGGGGATTGTCGGTGACCGCGTTGAGTTCGCGCTCGACGATGTCGGTGACGTAGCCGAGGGCGTCGCGGCTGGCGCCGTGCACCTGCGGCGCGCAGCGCAGCGCGTAGGCGTCCTGCACACGGAGCTCGCCCTGCCGCGTGGTCAGGCTTGAGCCTGCGAGGAGGGCGCGGAGGCGCTCGGCTGAGACCTCCTGGCCCTCCTGGCCGCGCAGGGCGTGTACACGCGGATCGAGGGCGTCCACGATGCCGCGCAGGGCCTGGAAGCTGAGGGCGCAGGCGACGTCAGAGCTGCGGAGGAGCTTCCAGGAATCGAAGACGGCGAGGGCCGCCACCGCCGTCATGGCCTGCGTACCGTTGATGAGGGCCAGGCCCTCCTTGGGGGCGAGGACGACGGGAGCCATGCCGGCGGCCTTGAGGGCGGCGCCTCCGGGCATGCGCGTGCCACGGTAGAAGGCCTCGCCCTCACCGATGAGCACGAGCACCATGTGGGCCAGGGGGCAGAGGTCTCCCGAGGCGCCGAGGCTGCCTTTTTCGGGGACGACGGGCACGATGTCGGCGTTGAGCATGTCGACGAGGGACTGGAGGGTCTCGGGACGGATGCCGGAATAGCCGACAGCGAGGGCGTTGGCGCGGAGGAGGGCCATGGCGCGGACAACCTCCAGGGGGAAGGGCTCGCCGATGCCGCAGGCGTGGCTTACGATGAGGTTGTGCTGGAGGAGGGCGTTGTCCTCGGCGGAGATGAACACGTCGCTGAATTTGCCGAAGCCCGTCGTGATGCCGTAGCTCACCCTGTTTTCGGCGACGCAGCGATCGACGACAGCCCTGGACCTGGCGACGCGCACGAAGGCTTCGGGCGAGATTTCGACCCGGGCGCCAAAGCGCGCGACGAGGACGGTTTCCTTGATGCCGAGCGAGTGCCCGTCGAGGAGTATGGAGTCCATGATGCCGCCTTGGAACTGGGATCTGCGGCACGCTGGGCCGCCATTCGGGAAAACCATAGCACGGTTGGGGAGGCTTCGGAAGACAGAAGTGCCCCAGGGAGGCCAAGGATCCGAAGAAGCACTGGCTACCATGGACGCGGGAGATTCGAAGCACCATATTGAATCCAATGGAAAGAAACTTGGCCGGATCGGACTCCTCTGCGGAGGCCGTGGGACGCAGCGACGCGCTCGGGCGCGAGAACGAGGCCCTCCGGCAGGATATCGGGCGCATTTCAACAGGGGAGGAGACTCTCCGCCAGAGCGAAGGGATGTACAAGGCCATACTCAAGTCGGCGATGGACGGTTTCTGGCTCGTCGATACACAGGGACGCATCGTCGAAGTGAACGAAACCTACTGCGGGATCAGCGGGTACACCGCGGAAGAACTCCTGTCGATGTACGTCAGCGATCTCGACCTCCTCGACGATCCAGACCGCGTTGCCTTGCGGATCGGGGAGATCGCCGAGCATGGCTCGGCCCGCTTCGAGACGCGCCACCGCCACAAGGACGGCAGATCCCTCGACATCGAGATCAGCATCCAGTATTGCTCCGACAGGGGCGGGATCTTCGCGTGCTTCATCCGCGACACCACCGAGCTGCACAGGATACAGAGCCAGCACCTCGAAAACGAGAAGCGGCTCCGCATGGCGCAGGAATACGCCAACATCGGCGTCTGGGAATGGGACCTGCTGAGCAATTCCGTATATTGGTCCGAACGCATCTGGATCATCCTCGGGCATCCGGAGCACGACATCACCCCGAGCCGCGAAGCCTACTTCGCTGCCATCCATCCCGACGACCGCCGCACCCTTATCGATTCCATCAGCAGGAGCTTTGAGACCGGCAAGCCCTTCGAGACCGAATACCGTTCGGTCTGGTCCGACGGAAGCGTGCACTGGCTGCTCGGAAACGGGAACGTAGTCTTCGACCAGGAAGGCAGGCCTGCGAGGCTCCTCGGCCTCGTCAAGGAAAACACGGAAAGGAAGCTTGCTGAGCTGGCGCTGGTCGAGTCCCGCGAGGAGGCGCGTCGGGCCAACCGCGCCAAGAGCGAGTTCCTCTCCTCGATGAGCCACGAGCTCCGGACGCCGATGAACAGCATCCTGGGCTTCGGTCAGCTCCTTGAGATGGACCGTGGCCTCAGCCCGAACCAGTCGGACTTCGTCAGGGAAATCATGAAGGCCAGCCGCCACCTTCTTGAACTCATCAACGAGGTGCTCGACCTCTCCCGCATCGAGTCGGGCACAACCGAGGTGACCATCGAGACCATCGACTGCGACGGCCTGGTACAGGAGTGCCGGAAGCTCGTGGAGACGATAGCCGCGAAACGGGGCATCGGCATCTCGGTCAGGGGGAGGGCCGCTCTGGCGATGCGGGCGGACCGCCTGCGGCTCAAGCAGGTCATCGTGAACCTTCTGTCCAACGCGATAAAATACAACAGCGAAATGGGATTCGCCGAGATGAGGCTTTCGGCTTCTGAAGGCTGGGTGCGGCTCGAGGTAGCGGACAGGGGTCCAGGAATTCCGGAGGAACGGATGAAGGAGCTATTTGAGCCTTTCAGCCGCCTCGGTGCCGAGAACGGTACCATCGAAGGCGCGGGTATCGGCCTGTCGATCAGCAAGCGCCTCGTCGAGCTCATGGGCGGAAGGATAGGCGCGCTCAGCGAACGCGGTGCCGGGAGCATCTTCTGGGTAGAGCTGCCAGAAGCCGGAGCGCACAGCGCTGAAGCCGTAGCGTGCAGCGCTGAAGTCCCACGCGGTGGATCGGAGAATCCATGAACGGAGACAGGACCCGACCGCCGGCAGAGGAGGCCTGTGCGGACCCGGAAAACGAGATCCGCCTCCTCCATGAGCTCCGCACCCACCAGATCGAGCTTGAGATGCAGAACGAAGAGCTCCGAAGGCTGCACACGGAGCTTGAGCGGACGCAGGCGCATTACTTCGACCTCTACAACTCGGCTCCCTTCGGCTACTTCACGATCGGGGAGTCGGGGAACATTCTCGAAGCGAACATCGCGGCAGTCGAAATGCTCGGCTTTGACAGCGAAAAGCTCCGGGACCGCAGCGTCTACCGTTTTATCCCTGACGAGGACCGGCAGGCCTTTGACCAGGGACACCGGGTCGCCTGCGCGAGCGGTGTCGCGCAGACCTGCGAGATTCGCATAGTCCGGCTCGGCGAGGGCGATTTCTGGGGACAACTGACCTTCACCGCTGCACGTGCCGATGACGGCACGCCAATCTGCCGCATTGTCATGCGGGACATTACCGACCGCCGGAGGTCGGTGGCAGAGCGGCGCAAGCTCGACATCCAGCTCCGCAATCTTTCCAAGGCCATCGAGCAGAGCCCGGTGACAGTCGTGATCACTGATAGGCAGGGCGACATCGAGTACGCGAACCCGATGTTCGAAACGACAACGGGCTATCAGGTCCAGAGCGTCGTCGGGAAAAATCCCCGCTTCCTCAAGGGCGGTGACATGCTCCCCGAAGTGTACAAGGGCATGTGGAAGACCCTCCTGGCCGGGGAGGACTGGTTGGGAACCTTCCACAACAGGAAGAAAAACGGCGAACTCTACTGGGAGTCGGCTACCATTTCCCCGGTCAAGGACGAGACCGGCACGATCACGCATTTCCTGGCGCTGAAGACGGACATCACGGAGATGCTCCGTGTGCAGGAAGAGTTGCTCCTTTCCCGGGAGGAGGCGATCAGGGCCAACCGCGCAAAAAGCGAGTTCCTCTCGCTGATGAGCCACGAGCTCAGAATTCCCATGAATGCCATCCTTGGCTTTGGCCAGCTCCTCGAGGCAGACCGCAGCCTCGGTCCGGCCCACCTCGACTCGGTGATGGAGATCACCAAGGCGGGCCGCCACCTCCTCGACCTCATCAACGAGGTCCTCGACCTCTCCAAGATCGAGAGCGGAGCCCTCAGTTTTGCCCCCGAAGCCATCGAGCTTACCGACCTCGCCGGGGAGTGCAGGAAGCTTGTGCAGCCCCTCGCGGAAAAAAGCCACATCACGCTGGAACTGGAGCTTCCTGCGGGCAGTCCCGTCCTCGGTGACCGCATGCGCCTCAAGCAGGTGCTCGTGAATCTCCTGTCGAACGCGATCAAGTACAACAGGCCGGGAGGCAGGGTCCTTGTCGGCATGAGCTCCGAGGGCGGCATGATGCGATTGTCGGTCACCGATACTGGCGCAGGGATACCCGAGGGCCGGATGAGGGAACTCTTCCTGCCCTTCAACCGGCTCGGCGCGGAAAACACCGAGATAGAAGGGACGGGAATCGGCCTCACCATCAGCAAGAGGCTCATCGAGGCGATGGGGGGCCGGATCGGAGCCCGCAGCGAGCTGGGCGTCGGAAGCGTCTTCTGGATCGAGATACCGATCTTCACCTCGGCCTCGAAGGGAACCGCCGCTGAAATTGCAAAGAAGTCGCTGGCGCAGGCAGAAGGAAACGGCAGGAACTCCGTGGTCCTCCACGTCGAGGACAGCCAATCCAACCAGAAGCTCATCAGGCAGATCCTCGGCAATCGCGAGGGTATCCAGCTCCTCACGGCCCCCGACGCTGTCAAAGGTCTCGAACTCGCGGCCATCCACAAACCCGACCTCATCCTCCTCGACCTGGGCCTTCCCGAAATGGACGGCTACGACATGCTCAGAAGCCTTCGCGGGAGTGCATGGGGCAGCGACATCCCCGTGATCGCGGTGACTGCTCTGGCGATGCCCGCCGACATCGAGCGGGGCTTTGCCGCGGGCTTCGCCGACTACATCACCAAGCCCATCGACATTGCCCGCTTCCTCGCCGCGGTGGATGCCTGCCTGGCGGGGAAGACGCCGTGAAACCCGTTACCGCAGGGCAGGCCGTCGCAGAACAGGCCGCCGACCAGGGGGGCGACCGCCCCGAAGCCTCCGCAAGTACCCTCCCCGGAAAGTCCGGGCAGCAATGGCTGTTCCTAAGCCTGGGACTCGTCATACTTGGTTCCATCTTCGCCTTCGACCTCCTTAGCGAGGCTGACTCTACGTGGAGCAGGGAAACCGAGAGGCTGGCGACGCAGGCCAAGGTCGTCGGCGCCAACATCGCGGTGCAGCTGGAGGCAGTGAACAGGGCCCTGGAGAGCGCCATCGAGATGATCAACAGCGCCGGGGACGAGTACGGCAGCACGAGCTTCAACCTCCGCCTGGCTACCATGGTGAGCGCGATGCCCGGCGTCAGCAACTTCCTGGTCATCGACGCAAAGGGCTACTGCGTCTCCGCCAACAACCCAGCCTTCATCAAGCTGAATTTCAGCAAGAGGGGATATTTCACCACCCCCCAGGCGCAGCCCGACCCCTCCACACTCTTCATCTCCGCCCCCTTCATCACCACGCAGAAAACCATGTCCCTCGCCGTCAGTCGCATGATCCGGGGTCCAGACGGAGGTTTCGGAGGCGTCATCGTCGCCGGACTCGATCCCGGCTATTTCGGCCCCCTTATCGACTCTGTCCGCTACTCGGAGGACATGGTAACCGCCCTTGTCCACGGCGACGGCAGGCTGTTCCTGGTCAAGCCTGAACAGGCGGGAACTCCAGGAGCGGAGTTGCCGCCTGCGCTTAGCGCCCCTGCCGGAGTCAGGACAGGCCCTCGCCTGGCCGAGCGATTCGCAATCCAGCCCGAAGACCTAAGGATGGACAAGCCGCTCCTTGTCCTGGCGAGCCGCGACCGCAGTTCGATCTTTGCCAAACTCTACCAGGAAACAGCAATCCGGCTGGGCATCTTTGCCTTCGTGGCCCTGGCTGCGATCTGGGGAATGCTGAGATTCCAGCGACGCCAGGAGAAGCTCGACGCGGCCAAGGCGGCCCTCGCGAGTAACCGTGAGAGCAACAGGCTCTTTCTCCAGAACCTGATAGACTCGATCCCCGGCATGGTCGGCTACTGGTCCGCTGACCTGCGCTGCGTCTTTGCGAACAGCGAATACAAGTCCTGGTTCAGCGCAGCCCGCGAAGGGATGACCGGCATTCACATGCGTGAACTCATGGGCGAGGAGCTTTTCAGGAAGAACGAGCCCTTTATCCTTAGAGCCCTCGCCGGTGAAGCCCAGGGCTTCGAGCGCACCATCACGAAGCCTGACGGGCAGGCCGGCCATGTCTGGGCGCAGTACATTCCAAACCTGCACGACGGGAATACGCGAGGAATCTTTGCGCTTGTCTCCGACGTGACCGAACTCAAGCGCGCCGGGCTGAAACTCGAGGAAGCCAACCGGCAGCTCGAGGAAAAAGTGCAGCGAAGGACCGCCGAACTGAGGATCGCCCTCGAAGGGGCCGAGACCTCGAACCGGGCCAAGTCGGCCTTCCTGTCGCGCATGGGCCACGAACTGTACACGCCCATGAATTCGATCATGGGCTTTGCCCAGATCCTCGAATCGGGACTGCCCGTCCAGCTCAACGAGGAACAGCGCGACTGTGTAGAGGAAATCCTGAAGGCCGGCCGTCTCCTCGTGGTCCAGCTCGACGAAATCCTTGGATACTCGGGCCTTGGAATAGAGATGTCACGGTTCGCGGTCACCGCCTTCGACTGCGGCAGCTTCGCCAGGGACTGTGCCCAGTCGATGACGGATCAATTGAGCGTGGGCGGCATCGAGCTGCGTTTCGAACTCAAGGAGGACTGCCAGGTCATCGCAGACCGGGAACGCCTCAGACGCGTGCTCCTGGAGCTCCTGTCGAACGCCGTGAAGTTCAACCACGAAGGAGGCTGGATCACGCTTGGCTGTGGGCAGGCCGGGCCGGGCCGCACTGCCATCACCGTGGAAGATAGCGGTGCCGGAATTCCTGAAAGCTTCCTTGAAGTCATATTCGAGCCCTTCGGCACGCCCGAGCTGGAACTCAAGGCGCACCGTGGCATCGGTGTCGGGCTGGCGACCTGCAAGCTCCTGGTAGAAGAAATGCATGGCAGCATCAGCGTCACGAGCAGAGAAGGTTTCGGCAGCGAGTTCCGAATCGAGCTACCTGCAGCCAAGGGAGAATATTGATGGAAAAACTAGTCAAATCCGCAAGGATCCTGATGGTCGATGACGAGGCGGCGAACCTGAAGCTCCTGGCCAGGATGCTCGAAAGCAGGGGCTACGAGAACCTGGTGCCCATCCAGGATTCCCGGCGCGTGCTCGAAGAATACCGGAAGGCGAAGACCAGCCTGATCCTCCTCGACTTGAGGATGCCCAACCTGGATGGCTTTGAGGTGCTCACCCTCCTTCGGGAACTCGGCGACCCCCTCCTGCCGCCGATCGTGGTGCTGACCGCCGAAAAGGGGCGCGAGACCCTCCTTAGGGCCTTTGAAAACGGGGCCAG
Source organism: Spirochaetota bacterium (assembly GCA_037130415.1). Lineage (GTDB taxonomy): Bacteria > Spirochaetota > Spirochaetia > Treponematales > Rectinemataceae > CAIJMU01. The sequence goes on along the minus strand of JBAXTA010000003.1, from coordinate 35,783 downwards.
GGACTTCCTGACCAAGCCCTTCGAGATGGAGGAGCTCCTCGCCCGTGTGCGGAACATGCTCGATGTGCAGAGTGCCCAGTCGCTCCTCTACGAGCAGCGCGAGATCCTCGACAGCCTGGTGCGCTCGCGCACGGAGGAACTCCTCAGGAGCCGCATGCAGGTCATTGAGAAGCTCGCGCGCGCCTCGGAGTACCGGGACAACGAGACCGGCAGACATATCATCCGGGTCGGACAGACCGCAGCCCTCCTTTCGGAACGCACGGGAATGGATGCACAGTACCAAGAAGACATGCTCCACGCCGCGCCGATGCACGACGTGGGCAAGATCGGCATTCCTGACGCCATCCTGCTGAAGCCGGCGAAGCTGGAGCCCCACGAGTTCGAGATCATGAAAACCCATGCGGTCATCGGTGCCAAGCTTCTCGACGGGGATGGCAGCTTCAGGCTCCTGTCCATAGCCAGGGAGATCGCCGGCTCCCATCACGAGAAGTGGGACGGTACTGGCTACCCCGAAGGCCTCCACGGTGAGGACATACCGCTGGGGGGCGCATCGTCGCGCTCGCCGATGTCTTCGACGCGCTCACCTCGACACGGCCCTACAAGAAAAGCTGGACAGCAGGCGAGGCGATGGAACACATCAAGGCAAGCCGCGGAAAGCAGTTCGATCCGAAGCTCGCCGACCTCTTCATCGAATTGCTGCCGGAGGTCATCGAAATACGCGTCAATCTGCCCGACGAGTCCCCAGAGTCAGAGGACGGCCCTACCTCCGGATAAAGGCGTTCTCGGCGTCGAGGATCTGCCGCGCAAAGGCGAGGTCCTCGGCGAGGAACTCGATGCTCGCCTCGTCGTCGATGCGGTCGCGCCCGAGGAGGGCGAAGCAGCCCACCTGGCTTGAGCCTGGCTTCCCTGAGTAGGCACGGACGATCCTCCCCCAGCGCTCTGGTTCAAGGTCAAGGGCGCAGGAGTCCATCTTCCCTGCCCCCGCCCTCCCTGAACCCAGGCGAAGGAGGAGAAAGGCTCCCGGATCGTCCTCAATGAGGGTGGTAGCCTCTTCGTCGAGCGTTTCGGCAAGCAGTTCCCATGAAACGCTGATGTAGGGATGGGAGAGCTCGTCCGCGAGGCAGAGCGCCTCGACCAGCGAGTCGAGGGGGCTGCCGGCTGCTGGAGAAAAGGCGAGGGAAATGCCGTATGAACCCGCCAGGTCACCGATGCGCCTGAGATTGCCCAGAAAGGCGAGGCGCTGACGACCTTCGCTGCGGCAGCCCGGACCGAGGCCTATCCTGACTATCGGCGCATTGATGGAACGGGCTGTTTCGAGGGCCTCCTCGATTGTGGCAGTGTCTTCGCAGGCTGAGGGAAGGGCTTTTGCAGGGGCGTAGCTAGCGATGGTCAAGCCAGCCCGCAGGGTGGTCATCAGCAGGGTGTTGGCCCCGTCGCGGTCCCCCGCCTGGAGGTGGAGCTGCCCTGTCCACTCGATGCCGTCAAAGCCAAGCTCCCTGGCACGGCCTACCACCCTGTCCGGGCTCAGGTCGGGAAATACGCTGGATGACAGTGCGATCCTGAACATCGACCCTCCGAACCACCTGGCCGCTGCCGGGCCGCTTCCTCTGGCAGATTCTATTCGATGAAAACGCGGCGGGCAAGGAAGATCGGTTTATTGCCGCGAGCTTCCCAAAGATCGATGCACCTGGGCGCCGCCCCTACCAATCCGCCTCCAGGATATCGGGCAGGTAGAGGCGCTGGATGCCATCGTCATTGCCGGGGGGCAGGCGGTCGAGGGACAGGACATGCTTGGGATGCTTGTCCCTGACCGCCCGGAGCGAACGGAACTCGAAGTTCCGCTTCCTGAGCTCCAGGAATACGATGTTCTCGAGGCAGCCGCCGATATCCCGGTCGCGCTAGCCCCGAAGGGCGTGGCGCAGGCCTCTATCAGCGAGGTAGTACTTCTCCTGCGTCTCAAGGAGGCGCTTGCCCTTGATGTCCCAGCGCGGCACAGGGTGGACGACGAAGGCCGATTCGAGATACTCATGGTAATTATAGATAGTCTCGACCCCGAGGGAGCGCCGTTCCTTTTTCAGGAAGTTCGCGACGCTCCGTGCGGAAAAGACATTCCCCGGGTTGTCCGCGAGGAAGAGGAGAAGCGCGCGAAGGAGGGCTACGTCGCGGACGCCGTAGCGCATCACCACATCCCTGAGAAGCACGCTATCGACGAGCGAGGAGAGATACTGCTGAATTGTGTCTTCTTCGAGCCCGATCCTGTGGATGCCGGGAAAACCGCCGAAGCGCAGGTACCCCGAGAAGAGGGTCGGCGCGTCCGCGCCGCTTTTCCTGAAGTCGCGATACTCTGCGAAACTCAGCGTAGAGACGGGGAACTCGACATACTGCCGAGTCTTGAAGAAAGGCTACGCGAGAGCGCATTTCGCTTCGCCAATACAGGGCGAAATGCATTTTCGTGTCACCAATGCACCGGACTCGGTAGTAAGGACTTCATGGGATCGGTCCACTTCAGTGCTGATGATGAGGTCTTTTCCGGAAAGATTGAAGGCATAGAGGACTTGGTATCCTTCGAGGGAAAGAGCGTCAAGGAAATCAAGAAGGCCTTTGAAGAAGCAGTTGACGATCATGCCCGGATTTGCCAGGACAACAATAAGGAACTGGAAAAGTCCCATAAGGGAAGTTTCAATGTGAGAATGCCGCCTGATCTGCACAGAAGAGCAAAGAGGACGGCGGTCAAGCCAGGAATATCTTTGAACCAATTTGCTCAAAAGGCAGTTGAAGACGGGTTGGAAAAGGCAGAAATGCCCAATTGGGGCTGTCCCGCAACCGACCCGGGTGCAGAAATCCAAAATACTACATTTACAATCGCGAACTTCAGGAACAATGTGGATCGGGTCAGAGCGAAGAAGCAGCTCAAACGGATCAGGAATGGAATGGAGAAGCTCCTCCACGCTGAGAAGGGCATGCCTGATCAAGGATCTTGGAATACCAGGCCCGAGTTCTTTGTGCTGAGGATGGAGACTCATACGGAAACGAGCAGAGGCGTCTTGCCAGCTGCACGAGCAAGCGCGAGCCGTTTCTGGTCTTCTGCCCAAAGCCAGGCTGCGATCGTTTCCTTGATGTTTTCCATGGCCTCTTGTTCATCCTTGCCTTGTGAAACGCAACCAGGAAGTGCCGGGCTGGAAGCCTGCAGCTCGGCCACCCTCCCCCATCACACATGAAATTGATATACTAAGCCTGTGAATCCCTCCCTCAGCCCCTCGCTCAGCCCCTCGGCCCGCATCGCGGCACGAAGGAATTTTGACCGCTTCAACATCTTCAACGCGAGTTCCTTCGTCATCGTCGCAGGATCGCTCATCACCCTCCTGGCCCTCCGCCTGGGTGCCTCGGCCTCCTACCTGGGACTCATCAACGCCCTGACCTACGTCTCCTTTTTCTTCATGCCCCTGGGCAAGCGCCTCGTCGAAAAGCGGCCCATCGTCTCCATCTACTTTGGAGGATGGCTCGCCCGCACCCTCCTCACCCTTCCGGTAGTCCTGGCGGCGCTGGTCGCCGATCGCGCTTTGGCCCTGGCCCTCCTCTTCCTGGGAGTGGCGGGCTTCAACGTTGCGCGCGGCGTCGGCATGATCGGCAACAACCCCGTGATCGCCAACCTCGCCGAGGGCGGGGACCGGGGCGCCTTCATCTCCCGCGTGGGCATCTTCGCAAGCCTCTCCGCCCTCGCCACCAACCTGCTGATCTCTCTGGCCCTCGGGGGAGAACCAGCGACCTGGCTCTATGCCGCCCTCATCGGAGCGGGCATCGCGATCGGCATTTTCAGCCTCATCTGGCTGAAACGGATCCCCGAACCCGAAGCCTACCGCCCCGAGGCTGGCAGCGGCATCCTGAAGACCTTCAGGCTTGCCATGCGCGAGGCACCCTACCGGCGCTTTATGGCCATCTATCTCCTCCTCAACTTCACCGCTGGCATGGGCCGTTCCTTCCTGCCGGTCTGGGCGAAATCGGCCTGGCTCCAGGGCGACGGCTTCGTGATGGCCCTCTCCTTCATCGCAAGCCTGGCCGGCGTCGTTGTGGGCCTGTTGTCGCGCCTGGTCCTCGACCGCCTCGGGGCCAAGCCCCTCTTCGCCATCTTCGGCTTCATCGCCCTCCTGGGCTTTGCGCCGGCCATCCTCATGCCCGACACTGTCGGGCCCCAGGCAGCCTCCTTTGTGCTCATCGCCGTCTTTTTCGTGACAGCCTTCGGGTTCTCGGGCCAGGACAGCGCGGGCCAGACCTACTACTTCGGCATCGTGCCGCGCGAGCGCACCCTCGACCTCGCGGTGGCCTATTTCATCGCCAACGGCGTCGGGGGAACCCTGGGTTCCCTCGCCGGAGGACTGGCCCTCGACGGCCTCGGACTCGCGGGATTGGATCCGCGCGACTCCTACCGCATCTTCTACGGAGCCGTCGCGATACTCATAATTGTAAGTATGGTGATGATGAGGAAGCTCGTCAGGCTCGGCTCGGCCTCCATCAGGGAAAGCGTCGGCGCCCTCCTGTCGCTGCGCGACCTCAGGGCCTTCGACCTCATCTCCCGGCTCGAGCGGAGCGGGGACCAGGGCGAGGCCCTTGCCCTCATCCGTGAGCTCGGGCACTCCGGCTCGGCCAGGAGCCAGCGCGACATCGCTGCCTATCTGTCCTCGCCGCGCTTCGAGATCCGCACCGAGGCCCTCCTCGCCCTCGAGGCCCTGCCCGACCTCGACTCGACGACGGTCGCAGCCCTGCGCCGCGAGGTTTCCGCACGCGCCGACACCACCGGCTATATCGCGGCGCGCATCCTGGGAAAGCGCGGCGCCCTGGAGGCCGTCCCCGATCTCAGGGCAGCCCTCCTTGTGGCCGACGCCCCGCTCCGTGGCAGCGCCGCCCTCGCCCTCGCCCGCCTCGGTGACAACGACAGCATTCCCGCCATCGAGGAGCTTGTACGGCGGGCGCCCGAGCCAAGGCTCCGCATCCAGGCTGCCGGCGCCCTCGAAAGGTTCGCGAGCCGCTCCTCGCTGCCAACCCTCGTGGCTGCCCTTTCCCGCGACGACCCCCAGGCCTTCGTATCGGACGAGCTCGTGCTGGCCATGGCCTCCATTTCCGGCATCGGCGAGGAGTTCTGGCCCCTCTACGAGGAGTTTTCCTCTGACGAGGGGCGGGGCCTTTCGCTTCTGGGATTGATGGCCGCCGAACGCATCCCCGAGCCGGAGAGGCTGGCAGCCTTCGAAGGCGCGCTTCGCGCCCTCTTCCCGGCCGACGCAGCCTGCCAGGATGGCCCGGCCTGCGACGGCAGCGCCCTGGCGCGGCTCCTCCTCCAATCGGACCACGACCCCGCGATCGCCCTCGTGTGGGCCGACGCCCTCCTCGACACCCGCCTCGACTACCGCGGCTTCAGGTTCCTCGCCGCCGCCTGGTGGCTCTTCGGCCACTGAGGGCTCTGCGGCGCCGTCGCCGCCTGGTGGCTCTTCGGCCACTGAGGGCTCTGCGGCGCCGCTGCAGCCCAACAGGGTTCGAGGAACGTATTTCGCATTGTCCAGGGTGCATTCTTTGGATCCAGCAACTATAGTTCAATCCAGGTGAGCGCTGGGAGCCTGTCGAAGGAGGTCCGAGATGAAGGTATCGTCAAGGGCCCGGCTCCTCTCGGCGATAGCTGCCCTCCTCTTCGCAGTTATGATGTTCGGCTGCGCCGGTGGCGATGACGGCCCCTCTTTTTTCAGGGGCAAGAAGGTGACGATCATCGTGCCGCATGGTCCAGGCGGCATGGACACCTACGCCCGGGCCATCGCGCCCTATCTCCAGAAATACCTGCCGGGTTCGAAGGTCGAGATAGCCAACGACCCGGGAGCCGGCGGGCTGCAGGGTCGAAATCAAGTCTACGCCGCCGCGCCTGACGGCCTGACCCTGGGATTTACGACGAGCGCGGGAACCTTGCTGGCCGAGTGGGCGGAACAGACGGGGCTGCGCTACAAGACTGCGGATTTTGCCATGATCGGCCGCATCAACGCCGAGGCACACACCATGGTCGTAGCGCCCCGGACTGGCTTTTCGAGCATGGGAAACATCATCAGGGCCGGAAAGATCCGCATGGGCTTTGCCGGGGTCAGCAGCGACGATTACTACATCGGAATGATCACGATGCGCCTTCTGGGCATCCAGGCCGAGGCGCACACGCAATTTACAAGTTCCGTGGACGCCGGGTTGGCCTGTGTAAGGGGAGAGGTTGACGCCATCCTCTTCGCCGACTCAACCGTCCACCCCCTCATAACCGCGAAGACCGCCATCCCGGTTGTCGTATTCGGGGAAACCCGCCTGGGCTCGATTCCCGCCGTACCCACCATCTTCGAAGTCACTCCGGCAGACAAGAAGGAGCTCATCAAGGCGCTCGTCAGGATTTATGGCCTTGAGCGAACACTTTTCGCTCCGCCTGGCCTGCCACCAAGCCGCCTGAAAACCCTCCGTGAAGCCCTCGACAGGACAATTGCCGATCCGGAGTTCCAGCTCGGAATGCTGGCTGTCCAGCGTCCCGTGAGCTACCTGAGCGGAGCAGAGACGGATGCGCTGCTCAAAGACGTACTGGCCTACAAGGATGATATCGCCCATCACGTGCTCGAAATCGCCCAAGGGGCCAAATAGGATGAGTCTTTCAGTGCCGCGCGGGCTACTTCCACCAGCGACCTCGATCCGATCGCGCCTGTCCCTCGCCTTCGTGGCGGTTGTCGTGGTGCCAGCCCTGGCAATTGGTATAGCCTCTGCGACCTCGAGCTGGCAGATAGGCCGCCAGCGTACCCTCGATCAGCTTGCCTCGGTGCTCAGGCTCAAATCCGCCGAGATCGACCTGTGGACAAACTCGCTGGCCGTCGACCTGGACCTCTTCTCCCGCGAAAGGGACCTCTCTGAAGCCATCCTCCCCTATCTTCAGGGACAGCTGTCAGAATCGGAAACCACGCGCGTCCATGCCCGCCTCACCAGCGACATGGACCAGATGAAGTCCAAGACCGGCGTCTTTTCCTGCGTGTGGTTGATGGACTCCAGCGGAAGGGTGATCGTTTCAACCGATCAAGGCCAGGAAGGCCAGAACCTGGGCGGCACAGGCTACTTCCAGCAAGGGCTGCAGCAGAATTTCATCTCCCCGCCCTTCCGCTCCGAGTCCCCGGATCATCAAATGATCATCGCGGCCGCCCATCCCATCATCATGCCCGGTCAGGGTGCCGTGGGCATCCTTGCGGGCTACTGCGACCTCTCTTTTCTGGATCGCATCATGGCCGAACCATCGGGACTCGGCCAGACGGGAACGAGCTTCCTCATAGGCGCCGATTTCACCGGCCTCACGACCCTGTCTTCGCCGGTCAATCAATCCAGCGCGCCCTTCAGATCCGACGAGGGCGTACGGCGTGCCGTCGAGGACAGGGTGGAGGGACAGGGCCTCTATCGGGACTTCCGCAAGGTACCGGTACTGGGAGTCTATGCCTGGCTCCCCATCCTCAAGGTAGCCTTGGTGGTCGAGCAGAGCCAGGAGGAAGCCTTCCGCCCTGTCGCGGAAATCGTCTTCATCAACCTCGTCGTCGCCCTGGTCGCCATCATCCTGGCCCTGCTTGCGGCAAACTTCGTCACCCGTGGAATAGCCAGGCCCCTGGTCACCCTTTCCGCGACCGCGACCCGGATCGCCGCCGGGGACCTGGACCAGGTGGTGACCCTGCATCGGCAGGATGAGATCGGGGAGCTGGCGGAGGCCTTCAACCACATGACCGGACGCCTGCGGGGTACGATCGTGGAGCTGCAAACGGAGCTGGCAGAGCGGCAGCGGGCCGAAGCGGAGCTCCGCGTCAGCGAGGAGCGGCTGCTCGAAAACGAGGCCCTGATCCGGAAGTCCCTCGCTGAAAAGGAGACCCTGCTTCGGGAACTCCATCACCGCACCAAGAACAACATGGGCGTCATCATCGCCCTCCTCGAACTCCAGGGTTTGGACATCGACGACGCGCGGCTGAACGACGTGATAGCCGAGACAACCGGCCGTATCCGTTCGATGGCCCTGGTCCACCAGAAACTCTACGAAGCCAGGGACCTCTCGCACATCAACCTCAGGGAGTACATCGAAGACCTCTCCCTCCTTTTGACCTCGAGCTACCAGGTTCCCCCCGCCCGTCTTTCGACGATCCACGAACTGGAGGACATTACCGTGCTGATAGACACGGCCATTCCCTGCGGCCTGATCCTCAACGAGTTGATCTCAAACGCACTCAAGTATGCCTTTCCTGGCGGCCGGAGCGGCGAGATCCGACTGGAGCTGCAAAGGCTGGACAGCGGCGAAATCCGCCTTCGGGTCTCGGACGACGGAGTGGGTCTGCCTGAGGGCTTCGATCCCAGGAAGGACGGACACATGGGACTCCAGACCATCCTCGAACTGGGCGAGCGGCAGCTGAACGGGGCGGTGACCTTCCATTCGGCAGGGGGGCTGTCCTGCCAGGTCCATTTCCATGATAATCTGTACCTGGCGAGGGATAAGCGATGGACAGGCTCAAGCTCCTGATAGTCGAGGACGAGGCGCTGATCGCGCTTCAGATGAAGATGAAGCTCAGGCGGGCGGGGTTCGATGTCTGCGAGTCGGCAATCAGCGGGGCCGAGGCCATCACCCTCTCACGCAGCGAAAAGCCCGACGTGATCCTCATGGACATCCGCCTGGCCGGGGAGATGGACGGCATCGAGGCCGCCCGGCAGATCGGCGGCTTTTCTCCGGCGCGCATCATCTTCACCACGGGCAATTCCGATTCGGCAACAACGGCGCGTGCGATGGACCTCTCGCCGGCAGCCTTCCTGATAAAGCCCGTCGAGGTACAGAGCATCATGAGGGTCCTCCAGAAGGTCTAGGGCCTGTGGTTGCGACGCCAAGCCATTGCGACAGACCCTTCCACAGGAACTTGAGATGGAATTACCACTGGTACTTAGCCTTCGCAGCCCCGCTTGCCTCACACTCGGCATACCCCTCTGGTACCGCCTTTCGATGGGCCTCCTCGAAGCCCTCCTGGTCGTCTCGATGTACTCCGGAGGCTCCTCGCCCGGCCCCCTCGGCTGGATCTTTTCGGCCATCGTGCTCCTGGCCCTCCTCTACGAGGAAAGGTGGAGCTTCGACACGGCCAGGGGTACCATGGCCCATCGCTTCGGACTCGTCATAGTTGCCAAGACATTTTCAGTCCCGCTGTCCGGGGTGACGGGCTTCCGCCTCGTGCCCTGGACGCGCGGCACCCTGCCCGGCAGCGCCGAGGAGAGGACTGACGCGGCGAACACCCTCGCCGTCAGCCGTGGTGCCCAGGACGGGCAGGCCAATCCCCGGGTCCTTGCCGGCATCCACAAGAAACCCTTCCTCGCCCTCGTCTGCGAGACCGATGGCCAAACATTACTAATTAACATGGTTTCGGCCCGCAAGGGCGAGAGGCTCAGGGCCCAGGCCGAGCGCCTTGCACGGCACTGCGGAAAGCCCCTGGCCGAGGGCTGAGAACGAAAAAAAGGCCCTTCCAGCGCGCCTGGAAGGGCCCTCGAAGACATCCGCCTGAGCGGGAAATCCCTAGAACTGATATCCCAGGATGATGAAGTTGAAGAAGCTCCAGGCACGCTCCGTGAGGTTGTACGTGACGTAGTAGCCCAGTTCCAGTGGCGAGGAGCCGGCGAGGAAATCGAGGACGAGGCCGCCGCCCGCTGTCAGGAGCATCTGACCCGGCGTGGCGAAGTAGTCGCGGTTGTCGACGAAGCCCTGGTCGGTGAAGACGAAGAGCTCCGGCACCAGGCCCTTGCCGAAGATGGCGGGAAGCGTGGCGCGGAGGTCGAAGTTGTTCACGATCTTGACATTCCCGTCGTAGCGGTAGTTGTCGATGCCGCGCACGGCGCCGCCCATGGCCTTGCCGGCCTTGAAGCCGCCGATCTGGCGCTGGATGTGCGAGGGCAGGCTCGCCCCCCCGACGGCGTCGAGGACGAGGCGGTCGCCCACATAGAGGCCGAAGGCCGAGGTCTTTACAATTGGCAGGAATCCGGCAATGCGGGAATTCAGCCTCCACCAGTCTGCCTTGCCGATCAGGGTGTTCAGCAGGAAAGGGGGTGCCCATTCGACCGAGGCCTCCGCGTTGAGGCCTTCCCGCGTCCGGGTATCGATGTCGACCTCCGCACCCGTATAGCCGAGCCTGGCAAGGAGGGAATTCTCAAGATAGCCGGCACCGTCGAGGGCAGTGGTGGAGTAGGCTGCCGGAGCGCCGACGTTCGACTTCCAGACATCCCGTAGATACAGCTGGAGCGTGACAAGGTTGCCCTCCCCCTGGCTCTTGCCGACCAATCCGAGGTCGAGGCCCAGACGGGTCTCCGAACCCCACTCGTTGAAGGAAGCGCCCTTGAAGGCAAGGGCAGGATCGACCAGGCGGGCACCGGCGGCGTCACGGTAGTAGCTGTCTGAGTAGTAGCCTGCGCCGAGGTAGAGGAGGGCTGCGCTCGAAACGCCGGGCACGACCTCAAAGCCTTCCACGCCGCCCTTGAACTGCGCCCAGTAGAAATCAGCGTCGGCAAAACCGAAGGTCGGTTTCAGCGTCAGCCCCGATTCCGGCTCTGCCAGCAGCGGTATGAGCGCAACAAGCGCAACAATAGCCGCAACGACGAGCTTCCTGACAAGCTTTCTTTTCATCCATTTCTCCTTTTCAGCGCTGCCGCTTCAGTCGTGGTAGAGGAAGCAGGCGACCTCGTGGCCCGGCTCGGCTTCCTTGAGCGCAGGCTTCTGGCTCTGGCACTTGTCCATCTTCTTCCAGCAGCGGTCATGGAAGGGGCAGCCCGGGCGCAGCCTGTCGGGAGAAGGAACGTCACCCGTCAGTATTATGCGCTTCCGCTCCTTCTCGATCTTCGGATCCGGGATGGGAGCGGCCGAGAGGAGGGCCTGGGTGTAGGGATGGAGGGGCTTCCGGTAGAGGTCCCCGGAGCCCGAGATCTCGGCGATCATGCCGAGGTACATGACGGCAATGCGCGTCGAGATGTACTCGATCACCGCCAGGTCGTGCGCGATGAAGAGGTAGGTCAGACCGAACTCGTCCTGGAGGTCCCTGAAGAGATTGAGGATCTGGGCCTGGATGGACACGTCGAGGGCCGACACTGGCTCGTCGCAGAGGATGAGCTCGGGCTGCAGGGCAAGGGCGCGGGCGATGCCGATGCGCTGGCGCTGCCCTCCGGAAAACTCGTGGGGATAGCGGTTGCGGAAAAAGCGGGAGAGTCCCACCTTTTCCATGAGCTGCTCGACGCGCTCCTCCATGTCCTTCCGGGTGAGCTGGACGAGGCCCTTCTTCGCGTAGATCCGCATCGGCTCGGAGATGATGTCGCCTGAGGTCATGCGCGGGTTGAGCGAGGCATAGGGGTCCTGGAAGACCATCTGCATGTTCTTGCGTGCCGCGATGAGGTCACGTGCCTTGAGGCTGGTGAGTTCCTTGCCCTTGAGGTTGACCGATCCCGCAGTGGGCCGGTAGAGCTGCGCCACAGCCCGCGCCGTCGTCGACTTGCCACAGCCCGACTCGCCCACCAGGCCGAGGGTCTCGCCCTTCCTGATCTTGAAGTCCACACCGTCGACAGCATAGATGTACTGCTGTTCTCCAGCAATTATGCCCTTCCTCCCTATGGGGAAGTGCATCTTGAGGCCCTTCACGTCCAGGAGGGTTTCGTTCCCGCCACTATTGTTTGGCATGTGTCGTGGCCTCCGTATAGAGCCAGCACGAGACCGCGTGGCCGTTGCCCAGGTCCTTGGACGCGGGGTACTTGCGCTTGCAGAGGTCCATGGCCTTGTCGCAGCGCGGATAGAAGGGGCAGCAGTCGGGAAGGTCGATGACGTTGGGCGGCTGGCCCCTGATCGAAAAGAGGCGATCGCCCGAGGCCTTGTCGAGGCGGGGCACCGACTTGATGAGGCCCTGCGTGTAGGGGTGCTTCGGGGCCTCGAAGAGCTCGCCGGTCGGCCCCCGCTCGACAATGCGCCCTGCGTACATCACGCAAATGGTGTCGCACATCCCGGCCACGACACCCAAAGAGTGCGTAATCAGGATCACCGAGGTCCCGGTCTGTGAGGTCAGCCCCCGGATGATGTCCAGGATCTGGGCCTGGATGGTCACGTCGAGGGCAGAGGTCGGCTCGTCGGCGATGAGGATCTCCGGGTTGCAGGAAAGGGCCATGGCGATCATGACGCGCTGGCGCATGCCCCCCGAAAACTGGTGGGGGTACTGGTCGATCCGCTTTTCCGGCGCAGGGATGCCGGCTAACTTGAGCATGTCGATGGCCTTGTCCTTGGCAGCCTTCTTGTCCAGGTCCTGGTGGAGGAGGATGGTCTCGACCATCTGCGTCGAGATCCTCAAGTAGGGGTTGAGGCTCGTCATCGGGTCCTGGAAGATCATCGAGATCTTGTTGCCCCTGATGGCCCGCAGGTCCTTCACCGGAATCTTGAGGAGGTCCTGTCCCATGAACTCCACCTCGCCGCCGGCGATACGCCCGGGCGGGCTGGGTATCATGTTGATGATTGAGAGGTTCGTCACCGACTTGCCCGAGCCCGACTCGCCGACGATGCCAAGGGTCTCCCCCCTGCGCAGGTCGAAGGAGACCCCGTCGACCGCCTTCACGATGCCCTCGTCGGTATGGAAATAGGTCTGCAGTCCCTTGACCCTGAGGATCACTTCTTCGGTCATTGCCGTGCTCCTTATGCCCTGTTCTTGCTCTGGGGATCGAGGGCGTCCCGGAGGCCATCGCCCAGGAAGTTCATCGCGAACAGGAATAGCGTCATCGCGATGGCCGGCACCAGGAGGCACCAGGGTTGGAGTTCGAGGCCCTTGATGGAGTCTGAGACGAGGGTGCCCCAGGATGCGTCGGGCGCCGAGACGCCCAGCCCCAGGAAGGAGAGGAAGGACTCGTTCATGATGAAGCTCGGCACCGACAGCGTCGCGAAGATGATGATGACACCGAGGGTGTTGGGCAGGAGGTGGCGGAAGATGATGCGCGCGGTTCCCGCCCCCATCGAACGGGCTGCCTCGACGAATTCGGAGTTCTTCAGGCTTATGATCTGCCCCCGCACGACGCGGGCCTCGGTCAGCCAGGAAACTAGGGCAATTGCGATGAAGAGGATGAAGATTGCGCTGGAGCCTTCCTTGCTGAACATTGCCATCAGTATTATGACGATCAGCATGTAGGGCAGGCCGTACATGATGTCGACGATGCGCATCATGAGGTTGTCCGCGCGGCCACCGAGGTAGCCGGCTATGGCCCCGTAGATGACGCCGATGAGGACGGCCGTGATGGTACCGATCAGCCCCACGAGCATCGAGATGCGGCCGCCGTAGATGGTGCGGGAGAGCATGTCGCGGCCGAGGTAGTCGGTCCCGAAGATATAGATGTTCCTGCTGGCCGGCATGGCACCGTACTCGAGCTTCAGCTTCTCGTAGGAGGCCTCGGACTTCTCGAGCTCGGGCAGGAGGTCCGCGCGGCCGGCCTTTACCATGCCGCCGATCAGCTCGATGCGCTTCTCGGCCTCCGAGAGGGCGACCTCCCCCGCTGGCCTGAAGGAGGGCGGCAGGTTGGTGAAGTCAGTCTCCGTATGCGTGTAGTCGATGAGGGGAAGGATGGGCGCGAAGAGCCCCACCAGGGCGAAGATCAGGGTGATCCACAATCCGATGAGGGCCATGCGGTTCTTCTTCAGGCGCTTCCACGCGTCGGCCCAGAGGGAGACGGGCTTGACCTGCTGGTTGAACTCGTTGACCGCCTGCTTGTTGTCTGCCATTGCGGGTCTCCTATTTGTAGGCGATGCGTGGATCGAGGAAGCCATACAGGATGTCAACCAGGAAGTTCACCAGGACGAGGATCAGGCTGAAGATGATGACCTCGGCCATGATAAGCGTGTAGTCGCGGTTCAGGGCGGACTGGACAAAGATGCGTCCGATCCCGGGAATTGCGAAGGTCGACTCGACGACAAGGGAACCGGTGATGATGCCGGCAAAGGCGGGCCCGAGGTAGGAGACGACCGGAAGGAGGGCTCCCTTCAATACGTGTTTAGCTATGACGACATTTTCGGCAAGGCCCTTGGCGCGGGCGGTGCGGACATAGTCGGCGCGGAGCACCTCGAGGATCGAGGCACGCGACAGGCGGGCGATGTAGGCGAAGTAGGGGAAGGCGAGCGTGATGACGGGCAGGAGTGCGAAGGTGATCGAGGTGTTGCGCGAAGTCCAGGTCAGGGGCAGCCAGTGCAGCTTCATCGCAAAGATGAGCTGCAGTACCGGTCCTATCACGAAGAGGGGGACCGAGATGCCTACAACCGCCAGGGACATCGACAGGTAATCCTGCCAGCGGTTCTGCTTGAGCGCAGAGATGATGCCCACGAGGATGCCGAGCACGACCGAGAGCACCAGGGCGGCGCTGCCGAGCATGATGGAAACCGGGAAGCACTGCTCGATGAGCTCGTTGACGGAGCTCTCCTTGTACTTGAAGGAGGGACCAAAATCCCAGCGCAGGACATCACCGAAATACCGTATGTATTGTTTGAAGAGCGGTTCATCCATATGATACTTCTTCATCATGTTCTGGATGACCTGCTCGGGGAGGTTCTTCTCGCCCGAGAAGGGACCGCCCGGCGCAAAACGAATCAAGAAGAAGCTGAAGGTAATGATCACGAACATCGTCGGGATCAGGCTCAGGAATCTGCGGATGATGAACTTGGCCATCGTGATCCTTCCCTAAAAAACGGCCACGGGAAGGCCCTTTGCAGGGTCCCCATGGCCGCAATTCAAGAGTGGCTGCGGCTCTCCGTCCTTCCCTTTCGGGCTAGCGGAGGCCGCGACTCCACGCCTACTTCTTGGAGATGTACTTGAAGGGGTGGAATCCGAGGGGCGTCGCGCTCCAGCCGATCCACTTCTTGGTATCAATGAGGTCCTGGTTCGAATAGTGGTAGATAGGCATGATTGCCTGGTCGCCCAGGAGCATGCCCTCGGCCTTCTGGAGCATGCCCATGCGGTCGGCTCCGGAACTCATGGCAGCGTCCTTGATGAGCTTGTCGAATTCGGGGTTGGCGTACTGGACGTCGTTGTTCCCGGCGCCGGTGATCCACAGGTCGAGCATGGTGTTCGGATCGAGGTAGTCACCCACCCAGCCGGCACGGGCAATGGTGAAGTCATGCTGCTTGGAGCGGAGGTCGATGAGGGTCTTGAACTCCATGTTCTTGAGCACGACGTTGATCCCGAGGTTGGTCTTCCACTGCTGCTGGATGTACTCGGCGATGGCCTTGTGGCCCTCGTTCGTGTTGTAGACGATCGTCAGCTGGGGGAAACCCTTGCCATCGGGGAAGCCGGCCTCGGCCAGGAGCTTCTTGGCGTTCTCGACATTGTAGCCACCACCGGGCTGCGGGCTGTAGCCGGCCATCGGGGGAACCATGGCGTCGGTGGGAATCTGGCCGCCCTTGGTGACCTTGTCCACAAGGGTCTGCTTGTCGACGGCCGCCGCGAGGGCCTGGCGGACCTTGACGCTGTCGGTGGGCTTCTTCTGCGTGTTGAATTCGTAATAGTAGGTGGCAACCTGGGCGGAGGCCTGGTAGTCGGGGCGGAGCTTGATCTCGTCGATCATGCTGTTCGCGATCCCGTGCATCCAGTCCACCTCGCCGTTCTTGAACATGTTGTAGTTGGTGGAATCATTGTCGCTGGCGAGGATCTTGATGCCCCGGAGCTTCACGTTCTTCGCATCCCAGTACTTGGTGTTCTTGACGAGGAACACGTACTCCTGGGCCTTCCACTCCTTGAGGGTGTAGGGGCCGTTGGTGACGATGTTCGCGGGCTTGGTCCAGTCATTGCCGGACTTCTCGACGGCCCACTTGGGGATCGGCCAGAACGCGTTGTGCGCGGTCATGTCGATGAAGTAGGGGGCCGCGTTGGAGAGCGTGTACTGGAGGGTCTGGTTGTCGATGGCTTTGACGCCGACGTCCTCGAACTTGCCCGTACCGGCGGTGAAGGCCTCGGCTCCCTTGATGACCATGCCGGGCATGTAGGCGTAATCGGCGGCGGTCTTGGGGTCGAGGATGCGCTCGAGGCCGTAGACAAAGTCGCCGGCGGTGACGGGCTTGCCGTCTGACCACTGGGCCTTGCGCAGCTTGAAGGTGACGGTGAGGCCGTCGGGGCTGACCGTGTAGGACTCGGCCATCGCGGGAACGCCCTTGTTCGTGACCGGGTCATACTGCATGAGGCCTTCGAAAAGGCCAAGACCGACGTTGGTGGATGCGACGTCGTTGAGCAGGCTCGGGTCGATCGTGGGCTCCGCGCCGTTGGACATGATGAAATCAGCCTTGTCGGCGGTGAGTTCCTTCGCTGCGCAGGACACGGACAGCATCGCGGTGATGGCTGCGAGCGCCAAAAGGATCGGTAGAATCCTCTTCATGAAACCTCCTAGGGAGACGGAGAAAGATTGCTATTTATAAAGCTTATTCTGATGTGTAGCAAGGCCGGAGGAGGATTTCGTCGATTGAAACTCAATTTCGCCCGCCGAAAAGCATGATTGGTCATTCAAACCTGCGGAGGACAAGCGTGGAACCAGCGCGCCCCTTCTTGACCTCGATCCGGGCAGGGATCCGGTTTCGGAGTTCGGCCACGTGCGAGACTATACCTATCAGGCGCTGGCCTCGCGCACGGTCGAGGGCACCGATGGCACGGTCGAGGGTTTCGTCGTCGAGGCTGCCAAAGCCCTCGTCGATAAAGACCGAATCGAGGGAAATGCCACCCGAGCGGCTCCGGATCGTATCGGCCAGGCCGAGGGCGAGGGACAGGGATGCGAGGAAACGCTCGCCGCCTGAGAGGGTTCCCGAGGGGCGGGACCTCCCTGCCCAGGAATCGCGGACGAGGATCTCAAGCCCGATCCGCCCGAGGCCTCCTGCGGCACCCTCGTCGGCGACCAGGGCAAAGCGACCCTCGCTGAGTTCCCCGAGCCTCAGGCTCGCCCGTTCGACCACAACACGGAAATAGGCTGCCAGCACGAAATTCTTGAAGGGCAACCGCCTCGGGGCGATCTTCCCGGCCATGAGTTCGGCCAGTCCGGCATAGCGCCCGGAGCTGGCAGTGAGTTCAGCCACCTGGGCCTGGATTGCGGCGAGGCGATCAAAGAGGGAGCCGAGCTTCTGGGCCTCCGATTTCGCGGACAGGAGGGCGGCCTGGGCCTGGGCAAAGCCGGACGAAGCTTCCGCACGGGCCGCTTCGAGGGCCCGGACATCGGCCGGTGCCTCCTTGCCAATGGCCCGGCCGCTTTCCTCGGCAGCTGCCCGGGCGGCCGAGCGCTCGAGCTCGAGCCTGCGGATCTCCCCTTCGAGCGCAGATAAGGCTTCAGTCGCCATCGCCGCCGCCCTCGCCGCCCCCGCTTCAGTAAATCCACAGGCTTCCAGAAGCGCGTTTGCAGTCGCCAGCGCCGCCCTTGCGTCTGCCTCCAGGCCCGGCTGCCTTTCGCTGGCCTCGCCCAGGCGCGCCCGGGCCACCGTCAGCTCCGTCTCGAAGGCTGTGATGCCAGCCTGGAGGGCGGTGCGCCGGGCTTCAGCCTCAGTCCGGGCGCGGTCGAGGGCAGCGGCAAGCGGCCGCGGGTCCTCGGCGCCAGCGCTCGCCTGCGCGGCCGCATGCTCCGCCGACAGGCCAGCCAGGGCCGTCTGGGTCAGGGAGCGTGCCGACTCAGAGCGCCGCAGCTCGGCGACTGCAGCCTCGTGGGCACGCCTCCTTGCCTCGAGCTCTTTCAGGCCCTTCCGCACTGCCTGGAGCGCCTCGCCCGCCTCGCCCGCTGCCTTCTGGGACGCATCGCGGCGGAGCCTGGCTTCCCCAGAGGAGGGAATAGACACCATTGTGCTATTCTGGCCGGCGGCGTGGGGGGCTGCAGCGAGGAGGGCAAGTACCGCTTCCTCGGCCCTTTTCCGCGAGCTTCGCGCGTGGATACAGTCCGCCTCCGCTGCGGCCCGCGCCCCCGTGGCAGCCTCGTGGTGCTGTTTCAGGGCTGCCGCCGCCCCAGCTTCCGAAGAAGCGCCGGCTGCATCGGCAAGCCCAAAGCCAGCGGCTCTGGCCGGCGCTCCGGCCGCCCCCGCGGGCGCCGGGTGTTCCCGCGAGCCGCAGACCGGGCAGGGCTCGCCGGCCGCGAGGGCAGCCGCCAGTTCAGCTGCCAAGCCCCCTTTGCGAGCAGCCTCAAAGCCAGCGAGGGCCAGGGTGGCTTCGGCGAGGGCGTCGTCGGCCTTGATTTCAGCCCGCACAGCTAGCTCCTCCCCGCGACGGAATTCCTCGAGGGCTTCAACAGCGCGAAGTGTTTCTTTCGCGGTGTTGAAGGCCGTGTTCGCGACCTCGAACTCGGCCTGCGCCGCATCGAAGGCGTCCTCGGGCAGGAGTGCGGCATCGAGGGCAGCCCTGGCCTCGGCTTCGATGCCGAGCGCCTTCGCGCGGGCCGAATCCCTGATCGCTGCCTCTGCGCGTGCAGTTTCGAGGCGGGCTCCCAGGGCAGCGAGCCCGGCCCAGGCTGCTATCGCCGACTCCAGTTCGCCGCGCTGCCGGTCGATCGCTGCGAGGTCGGCAGCCAGCGCAAGGACGGCGGCGCGATCGGCCTCCACAGCTGGCCCGCGCAGGCTAGCGCTGCCAAACACGTGCTGGCGCTCCGCGAGTTCGGAGCGGCCGCGCGCGGCACGGTCGGCTGCGGCTTGGCCCTCATCGAGGGCGGGAAGGACCCGGGCAGCACTGCGCGCTGAGCCCAGGCGGGCAGTCATCGCGGGAAGTCCCTCAGCAGCAGCCTCGGCAGCAGCCAGCCGCGCGAGCGTAGCCTCATGATTGCGCCTCCGCTCAAGCTGAGCGTGGGCGGCCTTGAGGGCGCCGTCTGCCTCGACGCGGCGGCGCAGCGCAGCCTCGACGGCCTCCGAAAGTCCCGCCATGCCCTCCACCAGCCGGGCGAGGGTGGCCTGCCCCTCGGCGTTGGCCCCTTCCACCTCGAGGCGGGCTTGACCCTCCGTCAGACTGCGGAGAGCGGCTAACGCGTCCTTCGCCTTCTGGACCGCAAGCTCGGTCACGCGGTCGTGGAGAGCGACGGGAAAGAGCTTCTCGAGGATCTTCACGCGCTCGGTCGAATCCATCTCGAGGAAGCGCTGGAACTCGCCCTGGGGGAGGAGGATGATGCGCGAGAACTCGTCGACGGTCAGGCCCAGCAGCTCTCCGACGCGGGTATCGACATCGCGCGGTCCCTCTGCCACACGCTCCCAGCCACCCTCCCGGCATGCGTCGAGGGCAGCCTCCTGTTTGACGGTGACCTGTTTCCCGCCGCGCCCCGGACGCGTCCAGGGCGGCGTTCGCGTAACGCGCCACTCCTTGCCACCGAGCGCGAAGGTGAACTCCACCCGGGGCTCCTCGCCCGCTTCCGCAAACTGCGACCTGAGCTCCACCGCAAGCCGCTTGCGTGCCCCCGGGGCCTCGCCGTAGAGCGCGTAGGTCATCGCGTCGAAGAGCGTGGTCTTCCCCGAGCCCGTGCGCCCCCACACGAGGAAAAAATCCCCCAGGACGCGAAAATCTATCGCTACCCTGCCGCGATAGGGCCCGATGCATTTCAATATCAGTTCAATTGGTCGCATCGGCGGCCTCCCGCGCCAGCTCGCGCACGAGCTCGAGGGTGGCCTCGTCGGGGTTTGTACCGTCGCGCAGCTCCCGGTGGAAGAGGATAAAATCATCCTCGAGCCTCTTCTGGTCGAGGGGATCGCGGGCCGCGTCGAATTCGATCCGCCCTCCCTGACCGGCCAGCGAAATCTCGAAGGCGGACTGGCGCAGCGATAGAAGGTTCGGAAAGTTGCCCCGAAGGCGCTCGGAGGCGTCGAGGACCGGCACGGCATCAGTCAGGGTAATTTCAAGGAGATCATCGCGATGCTCCGGAAAGGCCCCCGGCACGCAGAGTTCGTCGAAAGATGCAGAGAGCCGAAAAAGCCTATGGAGGGGCTGATGCGCCACGAATTCCCTTCGCATCCCCGCTCCCTCTCCCTCCCCCTCGAGCTCGATGACGACAAAGCCCTTCGCACTGCCCGCCTCCCCGAATGAATACGCAAGCGGAGCGCCGGGATAGCAGCCCTTGGCACCCGCCGCCTGATGGCGATGGAGGTGGCCGAGGGCCGCGTAGTCGAAGGGATCGAAGAGCCGTGCATCCACCTCCTCCGAAAGCCCCACAAAGGCGCGCTCGGAGTCACTCGTCGCTGCGCCCGAAGCGAAGCAGTGGGCCACAAGGATATTGCGCGAGCCTGCCTCAAGGCGCTGTGCGATACGCCCGACGGATGTCGTAAACGCCTCAGCCTGCGTGCGCATGGTGGCGTTTTCATCGGCCGAATCGCCATCCCCAAGGTAAGCCCCCCCGCCGAGGAAGGGCAGGGCCCAGATCGCGCAGCGTTCGGACGGGCCTGCCGCGCTTGGGCTTGCCGCGCTCGGCCCCCCCGCGCTCGGCCCCCCCGCGCTGAAGCCCTCCAGGATGACTGGCTCCACCTTCGCGGCGCTCGTTCGCACATGGACGCCCGCACGCCGGAGCAGGCCCGCGCCGAAGGCCAGGCGGCTCGCTGAATCGTGGTTGCCCGGGATGATGACTACGACGATGGCGGGGCAGGCTTCCACAAGCCGCTCCAGGAAATCTGAAAACAGCGTGATGGCCTCGGGCGAGGGAATGGCCCTGTCATATATATCGCCAGCGATGAGGAGGGCCGAGGCCCGCCGCTCGACCGCCACCCCGAGCAGCGCGGCGAGGAAATGGCGCTGCTCGTCCTCGAGGCTTCGTTCGTGGAGGGTCTTTCCGAGGTGGAGGTCCCCCGTATGGATGAGCGTCATGGGGGCGCAGCCTAGACCCCGGCCGCGTGGCGGTCAAGTGTTGCGGGAGTCGCTTTCTTCGCGAGAAACACTTCGTTCTTGCGAATGGCTCGCCATGACGGTATTGTGTTGCCCATGCCCGAAGCCGGTTCCCTTGGGAAAAAGGTCCTCTTCCTCTATCCTCCCCCTGTCCTCACGGACATCGTGGAGGAGCTGTCGTACAAGGAATTCGAAGTCTACCTTGTCAAGGATGCGGTGAAGGCCAAGCGCTTCCTCATGCAGGAGCCCGATTCCATCGTCTTCATCAACCACGATGACGGCCTCGACGAGCAGGGCTGGGAAGCCTGGGTACGCGGAATCCGGGAAGGGGAAAACACCGCACACGTAGGTATCGGGGTACTCAGCCTCAACGAAGACCAGGTCCTCAAGGAAAAATACCTGATGGACCTCCAGGTAGCCTGTGGCTGCATAACCCTCAAGATAGGGGCCGCGAAGACCATGGAGATCCTGGCCAAGACCCTTGAGGCCAACGAGGCCAGGGGCCGCAGGAAATTCGTGCGCGCCATGACCCCGCCCAAGATGGCCCAGTGCGTCGCAAGCTTCAATGAGGGCAATATCAGGGGAGATATCTCCGACTTTTCCATCGCGGGCATGGCCTGCTCCTTTGAGGGCAATCCCAACCTCAAGCCCGGAGCGATACTGCGATCCTGCCAGCTCACGATCAAGGGCGGACGCCTCAACGCAGACGGTGTCGTCGTAGCCCACAGGGGCGCCCGGAAAGGTGAGGATGGGTCGCCACTCGCCGCCTCGACGGTCGTGATGTTCGACCCCAGGTCACTCGACGAGAGCAAGCGCGACAAGCTGCACTCCCTCGTCTTCAGGGTCAACCAGCACAACATGGAGAAGCTCTTTGAGACCCTGTAGCGTTTCCAGGGCCTGCTGGCTTCCCGGATCGTCCGCCTCATGCAGGTCATCACCGATATGATGAAACCCATAGTCCGCGCCCGAAGGCGCCCGAAACTCGCCGCGCCCTCCCTCGATCCCCTCGCCCTCGGCCTTATCGACCTACTTGGTCCTTTGTATTCCAGCATCACCCTCAGGATGCAGTCGATGCGCTTCATCCACGGCGAGCGCTTCGTCGCCTCCGTGCGCGATTTCTACGAGGGCCGCGCGCGCCTGGTGCTGGCCTTCAGGCATCCCTACGGCGACGAGCCCCAGCTCCTCGCCTGGGCCATGCACCGGGGCCTTCGGGCCGAGGCCAGGCGCCTCGGCGCGCCCTTGGGGGTCAGACCCCACTGCCTCTTCCTCCACGGCTACGAAGTGCCCCTCTGGTCAGGCCCCCTGGTCCGCTGGCTCATCCCCCGCTCGGGCTCCCTGCCCGTCTATCACGTCCGCGTCGACAGCTCCGGGATAAAAGCCACGCGCCGCGCCCTCCGCGACGGAGAGCACCCCCTGGCCCTCGCCCCCGAAGGCCAGGCCTCCTACCGCAGCGAAACCCTCCCCCGCCTGGAACGCGGCGCCCTCCAGCTCGGCTTCTGGTGCGCCGAAGAACTCGCCGCGGCAGGACGTGCCGAGAAAGTCCTCATACTGCCCTTATCCGTCCATGTGAGCCACGAGGCCCGGGATCTGTCTGCCCTCGAGGCCTGTGCGACAGCCCTGGAAGTGCGACTTGGCCCGGCGGGCGTAGCGCCTGCGGGCGTAGCGCCTGCGGGCGCTGCCGCCAATGCGCCCCAAGTGTCCCGCAGCTCGGACGAAGGGCGACAGCGCGCGTTGGGCCTGAGGCTCAGGGCCATCGACCTCCGGCTCCTGGAAGCGGGGGAGTCCTACTACTGGCCCGGACAGCGCCCGGGCGGTCCGACGCCTCCGGTCGAGACCCTCCTCGCGTTAGCTGATTCAAACAATACTGAGTTCCTCGCCCTCCGCGCCGCCCGCCACGCGGCCCTCCTTGAGGAGGCCCTGAGGCGCGGCGAGGCCATGCTGGGGCTTTCTTCAGATGGCGACGCCATCACCCGCGTCTACCGCATCCGCCACGAGGGCTGGAACAGGATCTACCCCGAACTTGACCTCGCCTCACTTTCCCCCCACGCGCGAGCCCTCGCCGACCGCCGCGCCGGCGAGGCCTGGTACGCCATGCGCCACATGGAAACCGTGGACCTCGGTTGGTACCTCGACGCTCCCTACCTCGAGGAGGGCCTGGCCGATGGCGGAGCGCCAGGCCTCGGCCGCCTCGCCGAAACCCTTGTTAACCTCGATGATTTCGCCTCACGCCTCGAGGGCGGCAACATCACCAACCGGAAGAATCCCCTTTCGCGCCACATTTGCATGGCAGCGGCAGAGCCGCTTGAAATGTCCTCGCGGCTATCCGCCTACCGATCAGACAGACAGGCCGCCCTCGCCGCGGCCGAGACCGACCTCGCCTTCGCCTTCACCGGCGCGATCAAGGAGTACCTCGATGGCAAATAAACAGGCAGCCCCCGCGGCCAGCGTCGCGTCTGGAGTGAGGCTTTCCCTGGGCACAAAGCTGGGTTTCGGCGTCTGTGACCTGGGCGGAAACCTCTTCTTCACGGCCATGGGTTTCTGGTCCCTCTACTACCTGACCGACACTGTAGGCGTTCCCGCGGCCGCGGCAGGCATTGCCGTGATGATCGGAAAACTCTGGGACGCGGTCACCGACCCCATGATGGGATTCATCTCCGACCGCACCCGGACCCGCTGGGGACGCCGGCGGCCCTGGCTCCTCTTCGGCGCCCTCCCCCTCTTCCTCGGGATGTGGTGG
This sequence comes from Spirochaetota bacterium, assembly GCA_037130415.1. Taxonomy (GTDB): domain Bacteria; phylum Spirochaetota; class Spirochaetia; order Treponematales; family Rectinemataceae; genus CAIJMU01. The sequence continues at coordinate 12,185 of JBAXTA010000003.1, read as the reverse complement.
TTCTTCACAAATCCCAACATCGCCGACCCTGTCACGGCCACGATCTGGGCCGCCCTGGCACTCTGCTTCCTCAACACCGCCTATACAGTTGTGAACATTCCGTATAACTCTCTAACTCCCGAACTCACGCAGGACTACCACGAACGCACGAGCCTCAACGGCTTCCGCTTCGGCTTTGCGGTCTTCGGAACCCTCCTCGGCGCAGGTGCAGTCCTCCCGATCGTCAACGCCTTCGGCAACCGCAACACCGGCTTCTCGGTCATTGGCGCCATCCTCGGACTCGTCATGATGGTGACGGCCCTCATCACCTTCGCCTCCGTGCGCGAGCCCGATCACTCAAAGGAGCCAAGGCCTACGGAGAAGTTCTTCGCCACCTTCCTTGCCGTCTTCAAGAACAGGCATTATGTCATAATACTGATCACCTATGCCCTTAACCTCACCGCCCTCACCTTTGTCCAGGGCATACTCGCCTATTATTTCAAATATCTCTACCGGAACGAGGCCATGACCACCCTGGCCATGGTCCTCCTCCTGGTCACCGCGATGTTCTGCATACCGATATCAGTATTCGTGTCCAAGAGGATCGGCAAGAAGAGGACCTACCAGTTCTCCCTGGCCATGCTTGCCATCTCCTGCATCGCGATCTTTTTTCTGGGCCACATCCTGGGCATGAACTTCTTCATAGCCATGATGATCTTCGCCGGCATCGGCATCGGCTTCGGCTATGTCGCCCCCTACGCCATGGTTCCCGATACTGTGGAGTTCGATGCGATCAAGACCGGCAAGCGCAAGGAAGGGGCTTTCTATGGAATGTGGACCTTCACCTCGAAGGTAGGGACTTCCCTGGCCATCGCCCTGACCGGAGTCATACTCAGCCTGGCCAGGTACATCGCCCCCTCGACCGCAGACCTCTCGCCCTTCCAGCCCGAGTCGACTCTCTTTGCGATACGCATGCTCATCGGCCCCATTCCGGCCTTGACCTTCATCGCCGCGATCCTGCTCGTGCAGTTCTACGCCCTCGACGAGAAGACCTACGCCAGGATCCTGGCCGAAGGCAAACAGACAAGTTAGACGACCCTTATGAATCGATACTGACCTGGAGGAGACATCATGACAAACCTGATACTTTGTGGCGGCGCCGGTACGCGGCTCTGGCCCCTGTCGCGGCAGGCGACTCCCAAGCAATTCGTCGACCTCATCGGAGGGCAGACCCTCTTCGGACGAACCGTCGCGCGGAACCTCGCATTGGTTGATTCGTACATCATAATTACCGGTGCCGAGCAGTATCCTCTGGCCAAGGCCCAGTTCAAGGCTGCCGCCCACGGCGAAAAGAAGGTGGGATTCATCCTCGAACCCCTGGGCCGCAACACAGCCCCGGCCATTGCCCTGGCCTGTCTCGGATTGCCACCTGGGGAAGTCGTCCTGGTGACCCCCTCCGACCACGAGATCACCGATCAGGACGCCTACCTCGCAGCCGCGGCCATTGCGCGCGAGGCAGCCGGAGAGGGCTGGCTCGCGACCTTCGGCATCGCCGCGGCTTACCCGGAAACCGGCTACGGCTACATCGAGGCTGGGGCCCCGACGAGGGATTCCCTCTTCCTCTCCGTGCGCGCCTTCAAGGAAAAGCCCGATCTCCCCAGCGCCGAGGCCTATGTCAAAGCGGGACGCTACTATTGGAACTCAGGCATGTTCTGCTTTACCGCAGGCCGCTTTCTCGAAGAGCTGGGACGGCACGCCCCCGCCATGCTCGAGGCCGCGAAAAAAGCCAGGGAAGCCGGCATCGCGGTATCGCCCAAGGGACAGGGCGCCCCCGACGTCATCACCATCCCCAAGGTCGAAATGGAGGCGATCCCCGCCCAATCCATCGACTACGCCGTCATGGAAAAGGCCGGGCGAGTCGCCGTCGTGCCCTGCGACATCGGATGGAACGACCTCGGAAGCTGGGACGCCATCTATGAAATCCGCAGCAAGGACGGCTCTGGAAACGCATCGAACGATGGCCTGGTCGCCATCAATTCCACGCGGAACCTCGTGATGGGACCGGGCAAGCGCATCATCCTCCTGGACGTCGAGGACCTCATCGTCATAGACACTGCCGATGCCCTCCTGGTCGCCCGGCGAGGCAAGAGCCAGGACGTAAAGCTGGCCGTAGACGCCCTCAAGGCTGGGAGCGCGGAGGATCAGGGCCTCCTCTAGGCCGCCCGAATCGGATAAAGCCCCACGCCTGCCCTTCCGACAATCCATAGGAGGCGGAATCGCGTAATGCCATTCCAGCCTCTTTCGGAAGGAGCACACGCTGCGATGATTCGAGGCCTGTATACCGGCGCGAGCGGGATGAACGCCCAGCAAGTAAGGCTGGACGCCATCTCCAACAACCTCGCCAATGTCGACACCAACGGCTACAAGCGCGATACCGCCGTCCACAAGGCCTTTGCGCAGCTCCTCCTCCGCAGGATGAACGATGACGGAGTGATGGCAAATCCCTTTGGCACGAGCGACCTTTCCCCCGTGATCGGCAAGCTCGGCACCGGCGTGGAGAACAACGAGGTCTTCACCCAGTTCGAACAGGGCTCGCTGAAAGAGACCCAGTCCGACTTCGATTTCTGCGTCGATGGCAAGGGCTTCATGGCCATCCAGACGCCCCAGGGCGAGCGCTACACCCGGAACGGCGCCTTTACCCTCGGCAAGGAAGGCTTCCTCGAAACCCAGGACGGCATGCCCGTCCTCGGCGAAAAGGGCCCAATCAAGGTTAAAGCGAATAACTTCCAGGTCGACAAGGACGGCAATGTCTGGATCAACCAGAATTTCAAGGATGATCCCTTCCGCCTTGTCTCGCGGGAAGAGAACACCTGGGAAAAGCCGGTCAAGCTCGACCGCCTGAAGATCGTGGACTTCGACAAGGAACGCTTCCTGGCCAAGCAGGGCACCAGCCTTTATGCCGATACCCTCGAGTCCGGCCCCGCCACGGTGATGGAGGGCCCTGCCCGTCCCAAGATGGTCCAGGGCTTTGTCGAGACCAGCAACGTGAATCCGGTCCTGGAGATGGTCAACATGATCGATGTCAACCGCGCCTACGAGGCCAACCAGAAGTCGATCCAGTCCGAGGACGCCATGCTCGGCAAGCTCATCAACGAGGTCGCGAGGGTCTAGGCCCGATCTTCATAGTTATTACGATAACCGCGCTTCTGCGCGGTGGAGGATATACGGATGGTACGAAGCCTTTGGACCGGTGCGAGCGGCATGATCGGGCAGCAAGCCTCGATGGACACGATCTCGAACAACCTCGCCAACGTCAACACGCCCGGCTACAAGCGGATGCGGGCCGAGTTCGAGGATCTCTTGTATCAGAGCGTCCGCATCGCCGGGACGCCTGCCACAGAAGATACTGTCGTCCCCGTGCCCACCCAGATGGGCCACGGCGCCAAGCTTTCTTCGACGCAGCGGCAGTTCACCCAGGGCAACCTCCAGAACACCGAGAACATATCCGACGTGGCCATCCAGGGCGACGGCTTCTTCCGCGTGCGCCTCTACGACGGAACCTACTCCTACACCCGCGACGGCTCCTTCAAGATCGATGCCACCGGCCAGCTCGTCACCTCCGACGGCTACAAGATGATGCCGGAAATCGTCCTTCCCCAGGGCTTCATACCAAGTACCCTGAACGTCTCCCAGGACGGCCGCGTCGAAGTCAAGCTCCCCGGACAGGACGATCCCACCGCCGTCGGCCAGCTCGAACTCTACCGCTTCCCCAACCCGGGCGGATTGACCGCCATCGGTGAAAACCTCTACAAGGTTTCCAACGCCTCGGGCGATGCCATCGCCGGACGCCCCGGCTTCGACGGCATGGGCAAGACCGTCCACAAGTTCCTGGAAATGTCGAATGTCTCGGTGGTCAGGGAAATGGTCGACATGATCGTCGCCCAGCGTGCCTACGAGTTCAACTCCAAGGCCATCCAGACCAGCGACAACATGCTCGGAACGGCAACAAACCTCAAGAGGTAATAGTTAGATGCAAATAGATGCCGGCCTCGTACAGTTCCGCAACCAGCCCCTGAAGATCCCCGGCGGCGCATCGGCAGTGCAGGGCCTCGGCGCCCGCGTCATGGGCAACCAGAAAATCGACACGAAGTCCCCCCTCTACGCGCAGTGCAAGGACTTCGAGGCCATCTTCACCAAGATGATGCTGAAGGAAATGCGGAAGACCGTCGACAAGACCGACGCCATCGTCTCAGGTGGCTTTGCCGAGGACATCTACCAGGACATGCTCGACGACGAGTACTCCAAGACCATGTCCAATGCCGGCCATTTCGGCCTCGCGGAGATGCTCTACAAGCAGCTGGCATGATAAATGCCAATAAAAAGGCCTGCCGGAAGTCAGGCCTTTTTATTCACAGCTATTTATATTCCTCCCAGGCCTTGATCTCATTTCCCCGTTCCCTCATGGCGGCGAGGGCCTCTGTAAAGGCCCTCGCTACCTTGATGTTCGTGATGAGGGGAATATCGAGATCAGCCGCAAGGCGCCGTATCAGATAGTCGTTCCTGATCTCCGCCTCGCCGTTGTCCTTCGGGATGTTGATGACCAGGTCGAAGGCCCTTTCCTTCAGCATTGTGGCGATGTTGGGCTCTTTTTCCTCGAGGGGCCAATACAGGGATTCGCTCGGAATCCCGTTTTGTTCAAGGAAGTCCGCGGTCCCATGCGAGGAACAGAGCGTGTAACCCATGTCGGCAAGCATCCGCGCCCCGTCCACGAAGTCGACCTTGTCGCGGAGGGGGCCCGTCGAAAGGAGGATCTTCTTCTTCGGCACCCTGTATCCGACCGACAGAAGGGCCTTGAGGAGGGCGTCATCGAGGTCGCGCCCGATGCAGCCAACTTCCCCTGTCGAGGACATCTCGACCCCGAGGATGGGATCGGCGCCCTTGAGCCGAGAAAAACTGAACTGCGCCGCCTTCACTCCCACCCATCCGAGGTCGAGCACCGAAACGGAAGACTTGGCCACCGTCTCTCCGAGGAGGGCCCTCGTGGCCATCCCGATCATGTCCACCCTCGACACCTTCGACGCAAAGGGGAAGGACCTGGAGGCCCGGAGGTTGCACTCAATGACGTATAACTTGTTGTTCTTGGCCATCAGCTGGAGGTTGAAGGGCCCCGTTATGCGAAGGGCGCGGGCAATGTCTTCCGCGACCCTGCGCACCCTCCGCAGGGTTTCGATGTAGAGGCGCTGTGGGGGCAGGACCACGGTAGCGTCCCCCGAGTGGACACCCGCATTCTCGATATGCTCGGAGATGGCGTGGAAAAGCACTTCTCCACGCCTTGCCACCGCATCCACCTCGATCTCCTTGGCATCCTCTATGAACTTCGTAATGAGTACAGGATGCTCGCTTCCGAGATCTGCCGCCGCTCCCAGGGCACGCCTGAGGCTCTCCTCGTCCCAGGCTACCGCCATCGCCGCGCCGGAAAGCACGTAGGAGGGCCGCACCAGCACCGGCCAGCCCACCTCCCGGGCAAAGGCCATGGCCGAGTCCGCGTCGGTCAGCTCCTTCCAGGGAGGCTGGCCAATCCCCAGGCCCTCGAGGAGGGCTGAGAACTTGTGCCGGTTCTCGGCGCGGTCGATGTCACGGGCATCCGTCCCGAGGATCACGGCCCCCGCCTCGAACAAGGGCAGTGCCAGGTTGTTGGGGATCTGTCCGCCCATCGACAGGATGATGCCCTCGGGCGACTCGAACTCGTGGATGTCCAGCACCCGCTCCAGGGAGAGTTCCTCGAAGTAGAGGCGGTCACAGACGTCATAGTCGGTACTGACCGTCTCCGGGTTGCAGTTTACCATGATGGTCGTGCGTCCCAGGGCACGGGCTGCCTCAACGGCCTTTACGCAGCACCAGTCGAACTCCACGCTCGAGCCAATGCGATAGGCGCCTGAGCCAAGGACCATGACAGCACCCGAACCCCTCTCCAGGTCATCGGAGGAACCCGAATAGGTAGCATACAGATAATTCGTATGGGCTGGGTATTCCGCGGCGAGCGTGTCGATGCGCTTGAAGCTGGGCCGGATGCCGAGCGCGAGCCTCGCGCTCCGCACCGTCGCCTCGTCCCGTGCTGCAAGCTCTCCGATGCGCAGATCCGAAAAGCCCAGGCGCTTGGCCTCTCGAAAGAGGTCGGGGTCGCGCAAGACCCCCTCTCCGCTGGACGCAAGGCGGCGTTCGCAGCCCAGGATGCGCGCGATCTTTCCCAGGAACCAGGGATCTATTCCCGTAGCCTCATGGACCGCAGCAATTGTCCAGCCATCGGCGAGGGCGCGGTAGACCGAGAAAATCCTCCGGTCGGTGGGCTCCGCGAGCGCTGCCTTCAGAGCCTCGTTTGCACCCGGCCCCGGGGTTATCTCGTCGGCCAGCTCGGCCGAAAGTCCCGTTGCCCCGACCCCCGTCATCCTGAGGGCCTTCTGGAGGGCTTCCTCGAAACTCCTTCCAATTGACATCACCTCGCCCACGCTCTTCATCTCGCTGCCGATGCGGGTGTCCACCTCCTTGAACTTGCCCAGGTCCCAGCGGGGAGCCTTCACCACGCAGTAGTCGAGGGCCGGCTCGAAGAAACACTTCGTAGCCCGCGTTATGCGATTCTCGATCTCGAGGAGGCTCCGTCCCAGGGCCAGCTTGGCGGCCACAAAGGCCAGGGGGTAGCCCGTCGCCTTGGAGGCGAGGGCCGAGCTGCGTGAGAGCCGGGCATTGACTTCTATTACCCGGTACCTGTCGGACTTCGGGTCGAGGGCATACTGAATGTTGCACTCGCCAACGATGCCGAGCCTCGTGGCAACATCTAGGGCGATGCGGCGCAGCCGGTGGTAGTCGGCGTCGTCGAGGGTCTGCGAAGGCGCTACGACGATGCTTTCCCCCGTATGGATGCCCAGGGGGTCGAGGTTTTCCATGTTGCACACCGTCACGCAGTTCCCCGCAGCATCGCGGACAACCTCGTACTCCACCTCCTTCCAGCCGCCAAGCCATTCTTCGACAAGGACCTGGGGCGAAATCGCGAAGGCCCGCTCGCAGCGCGCCAGTAGCTCTGCCTCGTTCCGGCAGAGCCCCGAGCCCGCTCCGCCGAGGGCGTAGGCAGCGCGCACCATCACAGGATAGCCGATCCTGGTTGCCGCCAGACAGGCTCCAGCTGTGTCGGGAGCGGCCTCGCTCCGAGCCGTATGGACTCCGATGGCTGCAAGGGCCTCGGCAAAGAGCTCACGGTCCTCGGTTTCCTCGATGGCGCGGATGGGAGTGCCCAGTACTCGGACACCGTGCCTGGCCAGAACACCGGAACGCTCGAGGGCTACTCCGCAATTCAAGGCTGTCTGCCCCCCGAAGGAAAGGAGGATTCCGTCGGGCTTTTCCTTTTCGATTACCCGCTCGACCATCTCGGGCGTAACCGGGAGGAAATAGGTTGCGTCAGCCATTCCGGCACTCGTCTGTATTGTGGCGATGTTGGGATTGAGCACCACTGTCGCCACGCCCTCCTCCCGCAGCGCCTTGAGGGCCTGGGTACCCGAATAGTCGAACTCCCCCGCCTGCCCGATCCGGAGTCCCCCGGAACCGAGGACCAGCACCTTCCGTGGATCTCCCGTCCTCATGAGGACCTCCCCGCCACGACGCGCTCCAGAAATGCACTAATTAGGTATTCAGTATCACGCGGCCCCGGGCAGCCCTCGGGATGGAACTGCACCGCCGAGAAGCGCCCGCCGCCGGAGCCAGGGCCAATCGAGCCAGTGCCTGTCGAGCGGATGCCCTCGATGCTCCCGTCGTTGGCGTTGCTGAACCAGACCTCCCAGCCAGGCGGCAGGCTGTCCTCGCGCACCGCGTAGCCGTGGTTCTGGCTCGTCACCTGGCAGCGCCCACTGCCCGTCTCGACACAGGGCTGGTTCTGCCCGCGGTGGCCGTACTTGAGCTTGTAGGTATCCGCACCAGCGGCCAGAGCAAGGATCTGAGAGCCCAGGCAAATGCCGAAAATCGGGATGCCTGCGTCGAGGGCCCGCCTCGTGGAGGCGATGGTCTTCGTGCAGGCCTTCGGATCACCAGGTCCGTTGGTCAGCAATATTCCATCATAATTGCCATTATCAAGGGCAGCGTCCCAGGGGAGTCGGATCACCCGGGCTCCGGCAGCCAGGAGGAGCCTCAGGATGTTGTTCTTGACCCCACAGTCAACCAGCGCGATCCTGGGCCCACTTTCCTCCCCGTACTCCTGGATTCCATCGCATGAAACAGAGGCCACCGAGGGCCTGGGATCGAGGACAGGAAGGCTGCCTGCGCCCTCGACCCTGAGCCAGCCCCGCATCGTGCCTCGCTCCCTAAGCCGCATGGTCAGCGCACGGGTGTCGATGCCCTCGATCGCAGGCACCCCTTCTTCAGCCAGCCACTGCCCGAGGCCGCGCACGCTCACGTGGTGGCTCGGTGACTCGCAGAGCTCCGAAACCACAAGGGCGGAGGCATGCACCTTCCCGGATTCAAAATAGTTATGAATACCATGGCGGTCATGCGTCATGGCCGGGACTCCATAGCTGCCAGCCAGGGGCCAGGTCGTCACGAGGATCTGTCCGTGATAGGAGGGGTCGCTCAGGGACTGCGTATAGCCCACCATCCCCGTCGTGAAGACCACTTCGCCTTCTGCGTCGCGCAATGCGCCAAAGGCCTGGCCCTCGAATTCACTGCCGTCCTCGAGCCTGAGGACAGCAGCCCGCCTTCCCCGAGGCTCCTTTGCTTCCCCAACCGCAACCACCATCAGCAGCCTCCAGCGCATAGATTCTTTTCATAGATACATTACAGGAAAAAAAAGAGGCGAATCAAGCCAGATTCGGCACATTCCGTGTCGATTGTAGCTTGATTCGCCCGTTCAGGTCTCTATCCAATCCACCGCTTCCGTCGGCTCTCAGTTTTCACTACAATTCGCCCGTGAACAGCACACTTCTCGCGGAGGGTCTCGCAGCCCTCGGCTTGCCCCCTGAGGGCGAACTCCACCACAAATTGGCCAGCTACGCCCAGGCCATTGAAGAGTGGAACCCCGCCTACGGCCTTGTGGGAGCGACGGGCGACGAACTCATCATCAAGCACATCCTCGACAGCCTGGCGCCCCTGTCCATCATCGACCGCCTCGCTGCAGCCCGCCCGCGCTGCAGCCTCGCCGACCTCGGAACCGGGGCTGGCCTTCCCGGCATTCCACTCGCGCTTGCTCGCCGTGCCTTCGATGCAGCGCTGATCGATCGCATGACGCGCCGCATTCGCTTCCTCGAAGCCATGAAGTCCGAACTTTCCCTTGGCACTGTCCAGATCATCGAAACCCAGGTCGAGCACGCCAAAGGCGCCTGGGACCTCGTGACCTTCCGCGCCTTCAGGCCCTTCGAGCGAAAGCTCTTCAAGCGTGTATTCGCCCTCTGTGCGCCCGGCGGCTACGTGATCGCCTACAAGGGCAAAATTGATCGAGCCAAGGCCGAGTTAGCCGAAATCGAAGGGCTCTATTCCAGCGCGGAGGTCCACCCTGTCAAGGTGCCCTTCCTCGAAGATGAGCGCTGCGTCGTGGTGCTCTCGCCTGCGCTGAAAACAAAGACCTAAATGAATAGCTTCCTCTCCATTTGAGGGAAGAAACCGAGATATCCAAGGATTTCAGAATGGAGATCCATGAATCCATCCTTGCGATACACATGGCTTAATTCGTTGCGGATATCCAGGGCCCGCAGGGCACCTTCAAAGTCCCGTATCGCCACTGCGAACTGGTTCCGGAGATGTTCTCCATGTTCTTCCATACTATCCTGTCCCGGAGCCCGAGGCTCCGAAGTGGCTCTGGGGCAAAATCGAAATTGACAATATCGACAGAATGCGGAATCGGACTATCCTCAACCCATTCCTCGATGCGACGCTTGAACCGGATGAAGTCATCCCTTTCCAGACCACGGATCCCGATATCAAAATCAGGACTGCGCCGTGCCAAGCCCTTCGCTCGAGAGCCAAATCCGTTTGCTGCGTCGGATCTCATTCCTCACGCCGGTATTCCGAGTGCCTTCCCTGCCGCCTCGAATTCCAGAAGGAGGCGACGCCGCAGGCCGACATCAGCCAGACCGTAGCGAAGTCCGTTGAGGTTGATCTGCCAGAGTTCGGCGAGCGAAAGCCCAGCTTCCTCGTTGGCCAGCCGGTACTCCCGGATGAGATCGGTGCCGAAAAAGGGCGGATCATCCGTGGACAGGGTCACCGGCAGCCCCGCATCCACCATGCGCCTAATTGGATGTTTGGCGATATCGGTGTAAGCAGTCAGGCAGGCGTTGCTCGAAAGGGCTACGTCGCAGCAGATCCTCCGCTCGGCCAGCAACTTGAGGACAGCCTCGTCCTCGACGGCACGGATGCCGTGCTGGATACGCTGGGCGCCGAGGTCCAGGACAGCCTGCCTCACATGCTCGGCACCGGCGGTTTCTCCCGCGTGCGCCACACAGGGATAACCGGCCATCCGCGCGCGTTTGAAGTAGGGCGCAAAGGGAGCGCGGGGGAATCCCGCCTCAGGTCCACCCAGGCCCATGGCGACAATCAGGGGGTTCGCATTGGCTTCCAGAAAAGCCGCGGTGAAGTCCCCGCTCTCGGGGGCGGCTTCGCTGGGGATATCGGTGATCAGTCTCGTCACTGGCCCGGCAGAAGCCTCCGCTTCCTGTAGGCGGCGTGTCACCACTTTGAAGGCCCGATGCGCCCCTATGCCGAACTTCTCATGGTTATAGGGCGAAAAATGGACTTCGGAATAGCGGATGTTCTGCCTCCGGCACTCCGCGACAAAGCCGTCGACCATGCCGACATAGTCGTCCTCCGACTTAAGGCAGGAGCACATCATCAGCCAGACCTTGATGAACTTGTCGAAATTCTCAAAAGTATAGAGGGCTTTGAGCTCATCGAGGCTGTTGACCGGCAGAGCTATGCCATTCCGGGCTGCCATTGCCCAGAGTGTATCGGGCGAAATCGTGCCTTCAAGATGAAGGTGGACCTCAGTCTTCGGCATTGCAGCGATCGTTTCGCGGTCGGTCATCGACGCCTCCTTCCCAAAAAAAAGAGCTGCCCGCGCCATCTCCATTCTGGAGAAACACAGGCAGCTCGATACCCAGATCAGATCTTGGCGAGTTCGGCAGCCTTGTCCGTTTTCTCCCAACTAAAACCATCACGGCCGAAGTGCCCGTATGCAGCGGTCTTCTGGTAAATGGGTTTCTTGAGGTCGAGGGTCCTGATTATCCCGGCTGGATCGAGTTCGAATACCTTCCGGACAGCTGCGGAAATCTTCTCTTCCGGATATTTGCCCGGACCGAAGGTATCTACCATCACGGAAACAGGATCGGGCACCCCGATGGCGTAGGCAAGCTGGACTTCGCAGCGCTCTGCGAGGCCAGCGGCAACGATGTTTTTTGCAACATACCTGGCCATATAGGCGGCAGAGCGGTCAACCTTGGAGGGGTCCTTTCCGGAGAAGGCTCCACCACCATGGCGTCCCATCCCACCATATGTGTCTACTATGATCTTGCGGCCCGTGAGGCCTGTATCACCCATAGGCCCCCCTATGACAAAGCGCCCCGTCGGGTTGATGAGGAACTTGGTGCTCTTGTCCAGCAGGCCAGTCTTTTCCAATACCGGCTTGATGATCTCTTCGATGATGGCTTCGCGGAGCACGGGATGGGTGATATCCGGATCATGCTGATGCGATACGACTACCGTATCAATTCGTATAGGTTTGTGACCCTCGTACTCGAGCGTCACCTGGCTTTTTGCATCAGGTCGCAGCCAGGCGATCTTCTTGGATTTGCGGAGGTCGGTTGCCCTATGGAGAATCTGGTGCGCGTACATGATAGGAGCCGGCATGAGCTCAGGAGTCTCCTTGCAGGCAAAACCGAACATCATTCCCTGATCGCCCGCTCCCTGCCTGCCCTTGAACTCATCCAGGCCCTTGCCGACGACACCCTGGTTGATGTCCGGAGACTGGGAATGGATCGTATTAAGTACAGCCATCGACTCGTAATCGATGCCATAGTCTGGGTTCGTATAGCCGATCTCGAAAACGACATCCCGCGCAAGCTTCTGGATATCGACATAGGTAGTAGTAGTTATCTCTCCGCCGACAAGGACCATTCCGGTCGTGGCGAAACACTCACAGGCAACGTGGCTCTCAGGATCGTCCTTGAGACAGGCATCGA
>JBAXTA010000299.1:0-5617 GCA_037130415.1 Spirochaetota bacterium | reverse complement strand
ACCTCCTGGCCTCGGGGATCCAGTCCGTCAAGGCGGAGCTCCAGCTCGGCGTCAAGGAAGAAGCCGCTCTGCGCGCGGAAGAGCGGGTGCTCGACCTCCTCCTTCCGGGGGTTGGTACGACGGAAACCCCTCCACCGCAGGCTCCGGAGGGCTTCTTCATCGCTGCCCCCGCTCCAGCGCCCGTAAACGAGACACGCGAGAAATTCAGGACAATGCTCCGTGCGGGCAAGCTCGATTCCCGTGAGGTGGAAATCGCCGTCCAGGCCGGGCGCAATCCGGCCATCGAGATCTTCTCGGGCAACCAGATGGAGGAGATGGAGGTGGCCCTCGGTGGCCTGGCGAACATCTTCGGAGGCAAGAAGAAGAAGCGCAGCGTCACGGTCAAGGAAGCCCTCGTCATCATGGCGGCGGAGGAACTCGACAAGCTTGTCGACCACGACAAGGCTGTCGGCATAGCCCGCGAGCGCGTCCAGGAATCGGGCATCATCTTCATCGACGAGATCGACAAGATCGCCAACCGCGAGGGAAAGGGTGGCTCCGGCATGGACGTTTCCCGCGAGGGAGTGCAGCGCGACATCCTTCCCATCGTCGAGGGCTCGACGGTCAATACGAAGTGGGGCCCCGTCGATACCACGCATATCCTCTTCATCGCGGCTGGCGCCTTCAACGTGTCGAAGCCCCAGGACCTCATTCCCGAACTCCAGGGACGCTTTCCCATCCGCGTGGAACTCGAACCCCTCAGCGTGGGGGACTTCGTCAGGATACTTACGGAACCGAAAAACGCCCTGACCGTCCAGTATACCCAGCTCCTCGGTACGGAGGAGGTGACGCTGACCTTCACCCCCGAGGCCGTGACGCGGCTCGCCGACATCGCAGCCACCGCCAATGCAAGGACCGAGAACATCGGTGCGCGCAGGCTCCAGACCGTGATGGAAAGGCTCCTCGAGGAACTCTCCTTCGAAGCCCCCGACATGCACGGGACCTCGGTCGTCATCGACCCTGCCTTCGTGGACGCGAGGTTCAAGGACTTCGCCGAGCGGCAGGACCTGTCACGGTACATCCTGTGATGGTCATGCAAGGGATCCATTTCAGGATGGTGCACCGTGGCAGCCACGGTGCAGCGCCGGGAAAAGCGCTGGCGGCCTCCCCCTGCGAATCCGGTAAAGACCTCTATTTTCATGGCCGATATGAAAAGGTGTCTATAGTCGCGTGGAGAGCCCATGAATTCCAGAGCTAGGAGCATGTGATGTTCGAGGACAGCACTTTCGGGAAGACGACCGGCATTCTCAAGCGTGGACTCGATGTAGCCATGTTGCGCAGGGACGTCATCGCCAACAACATCGCCAACGCGGATGTACCCAATTTCAAGAGGTCCACCCTCAGCTTCGAATCGAGCCTCAAGAAGGCCCTCGATTCCGCGAATGAGAAGCCCCTCCTTGAGATGAGGACCAGCGATCCGAAGCACATGGGCAACTGGAACGTGACCGACTGGCGTACCGTGGAACCGCGGAGGAACCTCGACTACCTCACAACATCGAAGAGCAATGGCAACAATGTGGATGCGGAGCAGGAGATGATGGACTCCCTCACCAACCAGCTCGAGTACACCCTGATGATCCAGGCCGAGAGCTACGAGTTCAGCCAGGTGAACTCGGTGCTGAAGTAAGAGGAGATTGAAACATGGGTCTTTTTACAGCAATCAACATTGCCGCCAGCGGCATGACCGCCGAGCGCCTCCGCTCGGACGTCATCTCCGACAACATCGCCAACGCGAGCACCACACGCACCGCCGAGGGCGGCCCCTTCCAGAGGAGCCGTGTCATCCTCCGTCCACGCGTCGATCAACCCTACTTCAGGATGCCCTTCCTTCCCGAGGGACTCGACAACGGGATGGGACAGGGCGTACGGGTCTCGGAGATCCAGAAGGACACGAGTCCGCCACGTCTCGTCTACGATCCAACGCATCCCGACGCAATAAAATCCGGTCCACAGACTGGCTACGTCGAAATGCCGAACGTCAACATCGTTACGGAAATGGTGGATATGATCGCCGCCTCGCGCGCCTACGAAGCCAACTCGGCCATGGCAAACGGGTCCAAGGCCATGTTCCTCAAAGCCCTCGAGATCGGGAGGTAAGCAATGGCCATTGGAGCGGTAGGAAACGGCGGCCTTGACCTCAGCGCATTCACGACGGCGCTTGCGAAGGCGAACGGCGTCCAGTACACTGGAATCGGTTCGGCAGGGCTTGCAACGACCGGACTTGGCCTGGGCCAGCCGGCGGATGACAGCATGGGTATCGATGGAATAGGGATGGATGGAATCGGGCTTTCCGCCGCGGACATCGGGCTTGCGCGTGGAGGCGGCCCGGCTTCAGGGAAGGCCCCTGCAAAGGGACCTGGCAGCTTCGAGGATGCCCTCCTCAAGGCCATGGACGGGGTCAACGCCGACCAGAAAAAAACGTCGAATCTCATAGAACAGATGGTCGTGGCGCCGGATTCCGTCAATGCCCACGATGTTACGATAGCGATGGCGGAAGCGAATCTCTCGTTGAACCTCGCGCGGACGATCCTCGACAGGATCACCCGAGGATGGAAGGAAGTGATCAACACGAGGTAGGCGGAACGAACGCCAACGGAAGCGGTTTGGGGAAATTGCTTCCGTTGGCGGCCGCAGGAACGGAGGGAAGGCCGATGGGCCTTCCTGACACGGCCTCGCATGTATCGGTACTGGGGGGAACATGAACGGATTCTTCAAGAAGCTTTTGGACCAGGTCGGAAAACTCTGGGGCAAGTGGTCCCTGGTGCAGAAACTGGTGCTCGGCGGCGTCCTGCTTGCCGCCATTGTAGGCATCGTAGCGCTCCTGTCGGTGTCGTCGACGCCGACCCTGGTGAAGCTGCTCCAGACACCGCTGGCCAGCGACGACGAGCTCAGGCAGATTACCAGCCGCCTCGATACCGAAGGCATACCCTACCAGGTCGGCGACGGCCGCATGCTCCTTGTGAAGGACCAGAAGACAGCCCTCAGGGCCAAGGCCATCCTCATCCGCGAGGACCTCATACCCAAGGGCACCGATCCCTGGGCCATATTCGACCTTGAGCGCTGGACGCTCACCGACTTCGAGCGCAACGTCAACCTCCGGAGGGCCATCACCGAGTCGGTCAAGCGCCATATCGAGGCCCTCGACGACGTAGACAAGGCGAGCGTTACCATCGTGATGCCCGAGAAGGAACTGTTCCAGACAGACCAGAGGCCGGTGACCGCCTCCGTCATCCTCTTCCCCAAACCAGGTTCGGACCTGTCCCAGAACCGCAAGAAGATCGAGGGAATACAGAAGATCCTCAAGTTCGCCATCGAGGGGATTGCGGACGAGAACATCGTCATAACGGACAAAGACGGCATAATCCTGAATGACTTTGCCAACATGGCCGGCTTCGACCGCCTCCAGCAGACCAAGCAGGAGCAGAAGATCATCCAGGAGCTCGAGGCCAAGTACCGGGCCCTCGCCCTCAAGGCTCTCCAGCAGATCTACACCGCCGACCGCGTGCGCGACCTCAACATCAAGATCGACATGGACATGTCGAAAAAGATCGTCAAGACCGAGGAATACTATCCGGTGACGATCAAGCCCAGGACGCCGGGCTCTCCCTACGACGACTCGGAAATCGTACCATCCATTACGGTATCGAAAAACACCAACACGACCACCTGGGAGGGCACGGGCTTCAATCCCGAGGGTCCGGCTGGCGCCGAGGCACAGACCGCCCCGGCCTACAAGGACCTCCAGAACATGGTCGGCAAGATGACCCAGAACCAGACTACCCAGAACGAGGACGTCAACAAGAGGAACATCGACGAGATCCGTTCGCCGGGCATCGAGCGCGTCACGGTCTCGGTGAACATCGACGGGCAGTGGAACTGGAAGTTCGACAAGGGCGGCAAGGCAGTGATCACGCCCCAGGGTGGCATCGACCGCGAATACCTCGCCGTCCCCGCGGAAGAACTCAAGCAGGCCGAAGCCCTTGTCCAGAATGCCATCGGTTTCAACAAGTCGCGGGGCGATTCCGTGACAGTCCAGAACATCCGGGTTGACCGCTCAGTCCAGTTCAAGGCCGAGGACCAGGACTATCGCAACCAGCAGCAGTTCAACCAGGTCATACTCTACTCGCTCATCGGCCTGTCCATACTCATGATCGCGTTCATCATCTTCAGGATCGTGTCCCGTGAACTCGAGCGTCGCCGCAGGATCGGGGAAGAAAAACGCGCGCTGGAGCAGCAGATGCTCCGCGAGAACGCGATCCGCCAGGCTGAGGAGCAGCAGATCGAGGTGTCCATGTCCGTCGAGGAGAGGAAACGCCTCGAGCTCCAGGAGCATGCCATCAACATGGCCAAGGACCATCCCGAGGACGTCGCACAGCTCATCCGCACCTGGATCAGGGAGGAGTAGGCCATGGCCAAGCAGGCAGCCGCAAAGGGTGGCGGAGGTGGAGGCGGAGGCGGAGGCGGAGGCGGAGGCGGGGGCGGAGGCGGGGGCGGTGGCGGTGGCGGGCCAGGCGCCGCGCAGCCTGGCAAGAAGGAAAGGCCGAAGTCGGTAAAGGACATGAACGGCCGCCAGAAAGCCGCGATATTCCTGGTTACCCTGGGCTCGGAGATCTCGGCCGAGATTTTCAAGCACCTTCGCGAGGACGAGATCGAGACCCTCACCTTCGAGATCGCCCGCCTCGATTCGGTCGAGTCCGCGCACAAGGACCAGGTCCTGGCCGAGTTCCAGGAGCTGATGATGGCCCAGGAGTTCATCTCCTCCGGCGGCATCGACTATGCGCGGGAACTCCTCGAAAAGGCCCTCGGATCGCAGAAGGCCATAGATGTAATCAATCGGCTGACCTCTTCCTTGCAGGTCCGGCCCTTCGATTTCATCCGCCGCACCGACCCGGCCCACCTGCTCAACTTCATCCAGACGGAGCACCCCCAGACCATCGCCCTCATCCTGGCCTACCTCGAGCCCAACAAGTCCGCCTACATCCTCCAGAAGCTCCCGCACGAGATCCAGTCCGACATAGCCAAGCGTATCGCCGGGATGGACCGGACCTCGCCCGAGACCCTCCGCGAGGTGGAGCGAGTCCTCGAAAAGAAACTGTCGACGCTGTCAAGCGAGGACTTCACCGCAGCGGGTGGTGTCGAATCCATCGTCGAGATCCTCAACCTCGTCGACCGCACCTCGGAGAAGGGCATCATCGAAGCCCTCGAGGAAGACTCGCCGGACCTGGCCGAGGAAATCAAGAAGAAGATGTTCGTATTCGAGGACATCGTCCTCCTCGACGACCGTTCCATCCAGAAGGTCATGCGCGAGGTCGACGCCCAGGAACTTGCGAAGGCCCTCAAGGGCGTCGACAACGAGGTACAGGAGAAGATCTACAAGAACATGTCCAAGCGGGCCGCG
Source organism: Spirochaetota bacterium (assembly GCA_037130415.1). GTDB lineage: Bacteria > Spirochaetota > Spirochaetia > Treponematales > Rectinemataceae > CAIJMU01. The sequence continues at coordinate 180 of JBAXTA010000299.1, read as the reverse complement.
ACGATGCTCAAGGAAGACATGGAGTACATGGGCCCCCTCCGCCTGAAGGATGTCGAGGAAGCCCAGCAGAAGATCGTATCAATTATCAGGAGCCTGGAAGAGAAGGGCGAGATCATCATCTCTCGCGGAGAAGGCGATGAACTTGTGCAATAAAAATGACTTCTCCGCGCCGGAGAAGGC
>JBAXTA010000298.1:0-5618 GCA_037130415.1 Spirochaetota bacterium | reverse complement strand
CCGCCTGTTCTGCGAGCAGGACCGCGGCGACATAGTAGGCATCAGGGCCAGGACCTTCATTGCTATCGATGAGGGCGGAGAGGGCCTCGGGCGGGAGCGAAAAGAAAAGCTCAGGATCGAGGCCCAGCATATTTTTGACCGTCGCTTCAAGCTCATTTCCGGCTTCGACGAGATTTCCTGCAGTCTTGTGGAACATGATGCGACCCAGGAACACCGCGAGCTGGTCGATCATCCTCATGATATAGTCCTGCTGGTTCATTCCCCTCACCCCCGCCGCCAGACAGGCAACCCTGCCCGCCAAGAACATACACAAGATACTCCGTATCCCCCCAATCAGCGAAGGTCCCCGGAAACATGCTCACCCCCTGGTCTTCCCTCCAGGCTTTGGCCTTCCCTCCGGGGGGTGGGTCGGGCTATCCTCGGCTACACATGGTACGCCCCTCAGATTATCTGGCCGGCATCGGCTACGCTTCGATATTCGGACTCTCCTTCGTCGCAACGAAGGGAGCCCTCGATGTGCTTGCTCCCTTCGAGCTGCTCTTTCTGCGCTTCGCCCTTGCGACACTCCTCCTCGCAGCCCTCGCTGGATTCCGGCTGATCCGCCTCGACTACCGTGACAAGCCCTGGGTGGGACTCGCGCTCGTGTGCGCCTTCCAGCCCCTCCTCTACTTCACCTGCGAAACCTTCGGGGTCAAGGAATCCTCTGCGAGTACGGCCGGCATCGTCATCGGTGCCCTTCCCGCGCTGGGAACGGTGTTGAGCGCCCTCATACTTGGTGAGAGGGTGGGTCTCCTCCAGTCGCTCTTCCTCGCGCTGTCGATCGGCGGCGTTGCGGTCATCGCTGTATTCGGCGGTGCTGCGGGAGGCTCTGCAGGCAGCCTCGCTGGATTTCTCCTTCTCCTGGGCGCGGTGGCGAGCGCGGCCTTCTACAACGTCTTTTCGCGGAGATCGAGCGCGAGGTTCAGCCCCGTGGAGACCACCTTCGCGATGATGGCCTCCGGAGCTGTAGCCTTCGGTATCCTCGCGCTTTCCACGGCTCGGATCGGTGGCTTCGTGGATCTGCCCGCGCGGGCGATGAGCGTCCTTCCAGGCATCCTCTACCTCGGGGCCCTGTCGTCAGTGCTCGCCTTTTTCCTCATCAACTTCACGCTTTCCCGGCTTCGCGTCTCGCAGTCCATCGTCTTTTCGAACCTGACGACCGTGATCGCCGTGGCCGCAGGCGTGGCCCTGCGCGGTGAGACCTTCGGTGCCGCGCAACTTGCCGGTTCCCTGATGATCGTAGCCGGGGTCTGGGGCACGAACGCCTTCGCGCCAGGGGCCACCCGTGCCGCGTGAGTTCTGCTGGCGCTGCAGGCGCCCCGCGGATTCCTGCCTCTGTCCGCGGCTGCCCCCGATGGAAACAGACACGCGCATCGTCCTCCTCATGCACCCCATGGAGTGGAGGCGCGAGAAATGCACGACCGGAAGGCTTGCCTGCCTCAACCTCGCGAACTCGGAGATCATCCAGGGCATCGATTTCGACGAACATCCGAGGCTGCGTGAACTTGTCGACGACCCGGGCAACCGCCCCATGCTCCTCTATCCCGGAGTCGGTTCACATAACCTGTCGAAAGGACCCTTCCCAACTGGGCCTTCCCCCGGGGATGGCCTGGTCCACGCCACAGGCGGTCCTGGCGACGCCAACGGCAGACGCCGCCTCGTGGTCTTCCTGATCGACGCAACCTGGACCTGCGCGAAGGTCATCGCGCGGCACAATCCCGGGCTCCTGGCCCTTCCCCGCCTGATGTTCACGCCCGGCGAATTGAGCCGATGGACGATAAAGCGGCAGCCTGCTGACTGGTGCCTGTCGACGATCGAAGCCATCCACGAGCTCCTCCTCTCCCTCGAGACTGCAGGCCTCGAGCGCTATCCCGACAAGGATCGCCTCCTTTCGGCCTTTGCCGCCATGCAGGACTACCAGATCCTCCGCCGCGACAGGGACGGGCACCGGCGATTTCTCGCGCGCAAGAACCTCGCCTGAGATAGAATCGCAGCATGCGTATCCACCGGCTCGACAACCAGGTCATGGCCTACCCTTGGGGGAGCGTCGATGGACTTTCGAAGACACTGGACATCGGGAATCCAGGCTCGGGACCGAGGGCAGAACTATGGATGGGTGCCCATCCGAGGGGAGCTTCGGAGCTCATTCTTCCTGAAGGGAGGCTGGGGCTCGACGAGGCCATAGCCCGGGACCCGGAGGGCATGTTGGGGGCCGACTGCCTCGCGCGCTTTGGGACGCAGCTGCCCTTCCTGTTCAAGGCCCTTTCGGCCGAGCGCCCCCTGTCCATCCAGGTTCATCCCGACAAGGGCAGGGCTGAAGAGGGCTTCGACCGCGAAAACTCCGCTGGCATCCCCGTTGATGCCCCCACAAGGAATTACCGTGACCCCAACCACAAGCCCGAGGTCTCCGTAGCCCTCCTCCATTTCGAAGCCCTGAGTGGGTTCAGGCCCATCAGGGAAATCGTCGCGTTTTTACCCCTCTACGCCATGAGCGGAATATCGAAAAACCTCGAGCGCCTCGCCAGCGGGCCGAGCCGCGTCGAGCTTTCGATGTTCTTCCAGAGTCTTTTGACTTTGGGCGCGGAGGACAGGGCGAAGCTCCTCGAAAACCTCCTTGCCAAGGTGACGGCAGCCCTCGGGTCCGAGAGCCTTTCCGCGGCCGATCGCAGCACCTTCGTCTGGGTCAGGCGGCTCGCCGAGCTCTGGCCCGGGGACATCGGAGCGGTCATGCCCCTCCTGCTCAACCACCTCGTGCTCGAGCCAGGCCAGGGGACCTACATCGCCCCGGGCGAACCCCACGCATACCTCGTCGGTACCTGCCTCGAGTTGATGGCCAACTCGGACAACGTCATCCGCGGGGCCCTCACCGAAAAGCACATAGATATGATGGAGTTCATCTCGGCCCTGTCCTTTTCAGCCGGAAGGCCCCGGCTGCTGGACCCGGGCCCTGGGGCGGGTGCGGGCCCTGGGGCGGGCGAATGCGTCTATGCCTGCCCTGTCGAGGACTTCCTCCTGTCGGCCGTCCGCCCGGGTACCGCGGTGCCTGTAGAGGTTGCGGCAACGGGACCGGAGATTGTCCTGGTCGGCGAAGGGCGCATCATCCTCCACAGCAGAGGAGGGACACTGGAGCTGCACCGTGGCCAGTCCGCCTTCGTACAGGCCGATGCAGGCAATTATGAATTTCAGGGCGAGGGACTCCTGTGGCGGGCGGGGCTTGGCGTGGCCCAGGCACCTGGAGCGGCGACACCTGAAGCGACGGCGCAACCGTGACGCTGTGGGCTGACGCCGACAGCCTGCCGGTCGAGGTCAGGCGCGTACTCGAGACCCGGGCAGCGCGAGAAGCCGGACGGGCAGGCGGGTTACGCCTTGTGTACGTCGGCGCGAGGGCCTTCAGGGTCTCCCCGCCAGCCGAGTTCATCCTGGTAGAGGCGGGAGCGGGGGCAGCCGATGACCACATCGCTTCAGAAGCCCTGAAGGGCGACCTCGCGATTACCCGCGACATCCCCCTGGCCGAGCGCCTTGCGGAAAAAGGAATAATTGTTTTGAACGACCGGGGCCAGACCTTCACCGCCGACACTGCCCGCGAACGAAGGTCCCTCCGCGACCGCGCCCAGGAACTCAGGGAACTTGGACTCGCGCCAGAATCGACAAGGGCGAAGACTCGGGGACCACGGGAACTGAAGGCCTTTGCAGATGCCTTCGACAGGGTGCTGGCACGGACTTTGGCGACGCCGGGGCTGCCGGGCCGCCAGAGGCGGAGCCCCGGCGAGGTGCAGAAGGACTGATGGACTTGGGTGCAGCGGCAGACTGCGAAGAAAGCTCTTCAGTAAGGACCTGTTTGCCCTCACGAGGAGCTCGATTTTCCGCAGTCTCTTTACAGAGATTCTCTAGTGCAAGTGAGCGAATTCAGCTCAAGCCGCTCTATGGGCGTGAAAGCCGGTTGCTGGCTGCAGAGGAAACACATTCCCTCATATGGAAACAGCCGGGTAGAACCGGGTGGCCGCCCAGCCGGAACCCCCACAGACCCGGACGTGCCCGCAGGATCAGAACCCTCAGGCTCCGCAGCTGGGGTCTGAACCTCAGGGTTCACCAGCGAAAACTCCTGCAGACGCGCATTGTCTTTTCTTTGCCACCGGGATATCCCTACAGCAAGGAAACAAGAAGGAGCACATGCCCTGCAAGGTAACCTCAAAAAAACCAGATTACCATTCCCAAAGAAATAATGATGCAAATGGGAAGCCGCGAATACTTCGATGCCCGGATCGAAGAAGGGAGGATAATCCTCGAGCCCATGGTAGTCCGCCCAGCAGTTGGGCCCAAACTGGCGTCTCTCCGATCGAAGATTCGCGATGCTGGCTTCCTCGAATCAGATGTGCCAGCTCTGGTGGATGAGGCGCATCATGCGGGTAGTGCTTGATACCCACCATCATCGTTTCGGCGCTGCTATTTTCGGGGCAGGCGGCCAAGTTACACGCTGCATGGATCGAAGGCAGGCTCTCCCTTCTGTTTTCCGAAGCGATCCTGACAGAGTACCGCCAGCTTCTCGGCTATTCCAGGTTCGCGCTGACGGCGGCGGATGTTGCCTTCCTTCGGCTCGGCTGCATCTGAGGTTCGAGCTAAAAGGCTGCGGGTCAGACCTCGGGCTCGGCAGCGGGCTCATCCCGTGGCTGGCGCCGGTAGTAGCCCCCTTTACCAAGGCACGCGTAACGCATCGCGATATACAGCCTTCTGTGATTCGATCCTCCGTGCACATAGGACATGCACCTTCCTGGCTATGATTTTCATGAGCTGAAAGGTGATGAATCAGGAGTATATGCTGTGTCCGTCAACGGGAACTGGCGCGTGACATTCAAGTTTGACGGAGAGGATGCCTGAGTTGTCGATTATCGGGATTACCACTGAAGGAGAATGGAAGATGACGATCAGAAAACCCACGCATCCTGGCGAGGTTCTCCTTGAAGACGTTCTGAAGCCCTTGGGACTCTCTGTCACCCAAGCAGCTGCCTCCCTTGGGGTGTCCAGGGTTACTCTTTCCAGTTACGGCCTAACTTCCCAAAGACTGCCATCGACCCTGGTACCAACCGGAGGGAGGGTGCCACTTAGCGATCTTTCCGATTTCTCTGCCAGAACACAATCGGACTGCCCGCCCACAGGCGTGCTTCCTTGCAAGGAGGTACACCATGCTGCGTGCCGTCAACGATATGGTGTTCAAGTTTATCTTCGGCGAGGAGTCCCGGAAGGAGCTGCTCCGAGAGCTTATCAATCTTGTACTCGAAGGGGTCGGATTGCCCCTGGCTGCAACCGTCACAATCAGAAATCCCTTCAGTCTCCGAAAGTTCGCTAGCGACAAGGAGGCTGTCCTCGACTTCGAGGCCTCCGATAACTCAGGCAGGTTGTTTGACCTCGAAATGCAAATCAAGCTCCAGGAGACCTACGGAGCTCGCGCGCTGTATTACTGGAGCCGCGTCTGCGGACGTCTGGAGAACTTGCTGCATTTGCTGGAGAGTGAAGGAGGCGACCAGGCCATGATCGAGTCACTGACCGAGGGGGACAGGTTTTTCGCCGAAGTCGACGAGGCC
>JBAXTA010000297.1:0-5627 GCA_037130415.1 Spirochaetota bacterium | reverse complement strand
CCCCAGGATGGGAATGAATGTGGAGCGCATTTCTACTCCTAGCTTATGGTGCGGTCCAAAAGACCGTGTCAGCGTCATTGGGACGTGTCTTGCTACCGGCGATGCTCAAAGTCGCGACGGATTTGATGACCCGAACATAGTTCGGGAAGGGATTGAAAACCCATTCCCAATCGGCGATCGGAAGGGTAGCGGCTTCATAGACATCCTGAGGCCAAACGTAGTCGAGGGCATTCCAATTATAGTTGTTTTCGACCCTGGCCCAGGGTTTCCATGAATCCCACACGAGTTCGGTACAGTACCAGGCGTTGTCATCGCGGGTGGTCGTGAAGCTGAAGGGCTGATTCTCATGTGAGGCGGCGCGGGCCGCGACGCTCGGTCCCGAGGAAAGATTGGTCTTGGGGCGAAGCCGCACATAGGCGAACTCGCTTTGATTTTTGCCGAGTTTCTCCGCGTAGACTCCCTGTCGGAATTTACCTGTCGCTGGATCGATGGTGGCGTATTGCCACGAGTCGATTCCGTCAATCTCGCCGTTGGCTGACCAAAGGCAATTGCTTTGCGGGGATTTAGACTGATCAAGTCGCGACCGATCGACAAAATTACCATGCCCCCACTGACCGAACATCCCATTGTCATGATCGGGGCCCGAGACCAGGAATATTTCGCCTGTAACCAGGCTATTGGGGTCGAGCGGTAGAGGATGGAGATAAAGATGATTGCTCCCGTAGTTCGCCGAGGTGCTTCGGGCTGAACGGGCTTTCTCCGATTCAGGCAGCGGCTCATTATAGGTCGATTTGACCTCAAGATAAGTCTCGTACAGACCGTATTTCTTGAGCTTGGCAACCGCCTGGTCGTAGTGGAGGGTTGCGAAGCTTTCCATGACATCATTCATGGCCGTGGTCAGGGCCTCGTTGGCCTTTGGCACGGGAAGGTCGACGACACCGTAGAGCGCGGTAAAGGTGGGGTCCTTATTGAGCTCGGAAAAGGGCTTGCCGATGAACTTCGCGTTGAGTTCCTCGAGTTCTTTCGCGCTGTATTGCGCTTGGACACCCCGAGCGGCTGCTAATCCTGGCCAGCCTTTGATTACGAAGAGTCCCTTTCCGCTCGTGTCGAGTTCCACTCCTTTGGGCAGGATCAGTCCGAAATCCTCACCATTGATGCCGCGAGCCCCATGAGCCGGCTGATGCCCCGCCTGGAAGACAAAGGCCGACGCGGAACTCAGACCCAAATCTTTGAGCTCTTTTGTGGAAACAGCCCTCGAATCATAGGCTCCGGGCATCGAGCAGGCTGCCATCGACATAAGAGCTACTATCGAGCCAATGCAGAAACCGCGCAAGCTCAGAACTGAAGGATTCCCTGTCTTAGAGTTGACGTTCTTCTCATAGTTCATGCTTACCTCTCCTTATCCAAGTTTCACCAAGGTCTGGGGTGGGGGATTACCGCCCCAGCCCACTGCGACAGAAAACGAAGTTATCGGCTCATCGCCAACCGTCGCCACCTGCGTTGCCGTGCCGTAGATGCTTGCTCCCGCTGCCAGCAAGGCCGCAAAAACGGCAACTTTCAGTAATCCTGTCTTTCTCCCCTGTTCACTTGTGACTTTATGCATACCCACCCCTCCTTTGGGTTCGGGCGTACTGTGCCAAGAGGCTATTGATTCTCCTTGTAAAAATGCGCGGTGCGAGGTGAATTTCGAAATGAAACCAAGGAATGACGATGGGCGATCAGACTCGAATCAGGAAGGTCGCCCAGGATAGCCCCAGGTTGACGAGATGTGGTCGAAGTACTGACTGGGTTTGAAGCCGGTGATGCGCTTGATCTCGTGAGCCAGGTGGGCCTGGTCAGTCATACTCAATTCGGCCGCGAGCATGGTCAAGCTTCCTTCCTTGCCAGATTCACAGATTTCAATAAAGCGCGTAAATCGAAACATGCGTAGGAGAGTTTTGGGAGCGCATCCAACCTCAACATGAAAGACCTCTTCAACGCGGCGCCTCGAAACATCCATCCTTTCGAGATAGTAGCCGACGGGCATGAGCCCGCTAGAGCTTTGCATCAAATTCGTCATAGGAAGCAGCCAGGCCGTCGCAAGCCGGTGATCCTCGGCCAAACGACCGAAAAGGGCATCCATGCTTTTTGCGAAAGAGGCGAGGCTGAGGCTGGTCGGACAATGAACTCGCTCCGCGAGAGCATGAGCGAGTCGGCCATCGACCTCAGCCAAAGGAATTATTGAATCGGCCAGCTCAGCGACACCACGCGTGACAAGAGCCGTGAGACCACAAGGATTAAAGGTGATCCCGAAGAGCTCCATATCACCGGCGAACCCGACGCGATGTGTCCGCTCGATCTGGCCGACGATAAGGGGATCAGAACAATGTGCTAGTCCCGTGCCACGTTCGAATTCAAAGAGACCACGGCGTGGGACAAAGATATCGGGATACCCGTTTGGGATGCAATCATAAGTATAGCCTAGGCCGCCTTCGTCGGAATATCGAAGCAGGTAGTAGCTCTTGATAAAGGGACGTAACGCCGGATGCGGTAGCCTCGTCTCGTAGGAGAGTATCCTTCCCATCGCCGCCTCCGTCCGAAAGCCACACCCTGAAAATAGCGCTCGTGCCGACAATGATCGGGTAGAAAAGAAGACAGCCCAAATGATCGCGGTGGTCTGATTCTCCCCGCTTAAGGCCGTAGATGTCCATCGAAACCCTCATTAGTACAGCTTAATTTCTGAAAAATGGGGAAACAAGGAAAGTCGTCTCCTTTCTTGGTCCAGGAAAAGACTATTCAGGGTCGCGTTGAGAGCGCCAGTTCCGCGAGGAAGGTGAGGGCTTCCTCCCGTGGGAATCGCCACTAAATACCGCGGGCCTATGAGTATTTCAAGTACCATTTAACCAAGGAGATCGCCGTTCCCCCTCAAGGCATTGGAGACATCGTCGCCGGCAAGCGGGCGATCACCGCCGATACGGATCTCAGGCTTTGCCGCTTTTTCGGACTTGCCAAAGGCTACTAGCTCCGTGCAGATCATGCACCGCGGCCCCTATTATGCGGAACCTGCAACCTTTGCTCTCAAGGAACGCCTCATGGCCGAGGGCGGACTGGGACGCGCCTCTCACGACCATCGGGAGATCTACTTGGGCGATCCCCGTCGTACGGTGCGCGAAAAGCTGAAGACGATCCTGCGCGTCGCCTTGCCTGAACTCAAAGCGCGGCACCATGTTCCCCATGCGCGCCCAGAAACTCTACGACCTCTACAAGGAATACGACTCCATCGAGGCGATCCCGGCCACTGAGCGACAGAAGATCGAAGATCAGATCTTCCGGGCCAATCTTGATGACATCTGGAAGGGAACAATTGAGTTCTTCCGCCAGCGTGATCCCGAGATGCTCGAGCGCGCCATGGGCAGCCCCAAGCGCAAGATGGCCCTCATATTTCGTTGGTATCTAGGACTTTCATCCCGCTGGTCCAACTCAGGCGAAAAGGGTCGCGAACTCGACTACCAGATCTGGGCCGGCCCGAGCCTAGGAGCCTTCAACGCCTGGGTGAAGGGCAGCTACCTCGAGGCCTTCGACGCCCGCCGTGCGCCTGATGTGGCCCTGCAGATCCTCCGCGGAGCGGCCTACCTCCAGCGTGTTCAGCTGCTCAGGCTCCAGGGCGTGAATCTGACGCTTGAGCAGAGGACCTTCAGGCCGGTGCAGGAAACTTAGCGGGTTGTCGATCAGGACTGCGGCGTAGCATCTAGGAGATCGAGGATGAGGGCAGCCTGCAGGCAGGCCGGTCAGCTGACTCCCCGCGAGGCTGCGAGTTCCGCCCCGATTCGCCTCGTCTCGGCGACGAGAAGGTCGAAATCCCGGTCTTCCGACCTGTGGTTGGTGTGGGCAACGCGCAGGACGTAGCGGCCGCCGAGCGTTGCATAGGTCGGCACGGCGATACCGCTTTCGTGGAGCCGCATGAGAATTTCCCTGTTGAGCCCGTTCAGAGCCTCGTCATCCAGGCCGGGAGCCCGGTACCTAAAGCAGACAATATTCAGCGCTACGGGGGCGAGGAGTTCCAGATCGGGAGCGTCGTTCACGAGCCGCTCTAGATGGCGGCACTGCGCCACGTTCTGCTCGATCATCCGAGCGTATTTCTCAAGCCCGTGCTCCCTTAGGGACATCCATATCTTGAGCGCGCGAAAGCCCCGCGAAAGTTCCACTCCGTAGTCGCTGTACCAAATCTCTCCGCCGGCGGCGCCGCGATCGTGGGACGCGAGGTAGGAAGCCCGCGTCGCGAAGGCGCCCGAATGGTCCGGCTCCCGACGCACGAGGAGGCATCCGGCCTCATAGGGAACGTACAGCCATTTGTGGAAATCGAAGGCGATGGAATCCGCCCGCTCCATTCCCCTGAGAAGCGGCTTCTGTGCCGGGGAGATGGCGGCGACGGCCCCGATCGCCCCGTCGACATGGAACCACAGGTTCTCGGCCTCGCAGAGGTCGGCGAGCCCTGCCAGGTCGTCGAGGGCTCCCGTGTTGACGGTCCCCGCATTGCCGATCACCGCGAAGGGCTCGAGGCCCTCGGAACGGTCGTGCGTCACGGCGGCCTTGAGGTCCCCGATCTCGATTTCGAAACGGTCATTGACGGGGATCAAACGCAGGTTGTCGCTCCCGATCCCCAAGAGCTCCGCCGCCTTCTTCACGCAGCTGTGGGCCTCGACAGAAGCGTAGAAGACCAGCTTCCTGGGGGCGGCGCCGAGGCCCTGATGCCTTATGTCAAAGCCGGCGCGGGCGTTCCTTGCTACCGCGATGGCAAGGATGTTGGCCATCGATGCGCCGCTGGTGAGGACGCCGCTCGCCCCCGGCGGCAGGCCGAAGAGGGTCTTGAACCACTCGATCACCTGCCGCTCGACGTAGTTGGCTGCATGATCGCCGCCGCCGACATTGGGATTCATGGTCGCGGCCAGCATCTCGGCCAATGCCCCGAGGGGCGTGCCGGTTCCGATGACCCAGCCCCAGAATCGCGGATGGATGTTTCCGAGCGGATAGGGGAGCACGTGATCGACGAAGTCGGCATAGACCTCCTCGGCTGGTGTAGGGCCCAGGGGAGGATCCTGATCGAGCAGGGACTTCGTGCTCTCGGGGACGGGCTTCCAGGCCGGGCGGTCGCGCACGGTCTCAAGGTAGCCCATCATGTCGTCCACCATGCGGTGCCCCAGGTCGCGCATGGCCTGCCAGTCGGTGGGGTCGAGATTCATCGCAGAAAATTCCTCCATTCCTGCCTTGAGCCGATATTTCCCAGATGGCCGACGATTCTTGCCAGTCCTGGGAATACCACTATTGCATATCCACTCTACTGGTGTGCGCCCCCTCGTCAAGACTGTCTTCGACTATCGCCATCAATTGCCCCTCCTCCAAAGGCTTTGCGTGCGCTGTTTCCCCGATGTTTTTTGTTGTAGCGTGTCAAAGCCCGAGAGGTCTCCCTTCAACAAGCAAGCCTCTATCCCTCCTAAGAGAGTTAGGCCCCTCCGCGGGAGAGTAGGGACCACACAAAAAGGCGACCGTATTTTGCGAGATGACCCGTGACGATATTCCGAATAGCCGCACAATGTATGTTGCACTAAACCGCTGCGCGGTGGAAACAACTAGTACGTAATCCTTTGATT
>JBAXTA010000296.1:0-5640 GCA_037130415.1 Spirochaetota bacterium | reverse complement strand
CAGCATGGATAGAGCCTAGGCAGCAAGGATAGAGCCTAGGCAGCAAGGATAGAGCCTAGGCGCCCTGGAAGAGAAGCCACTTCGACAGCAGTGTCGCCGTCGACAGGAGGCCCGTGAATTCAGCGGCCGCGAAGGCTACGAAGAAAAGACCCGCCACCGTGGCCACGCGGCCCTTCCCGCCTTTCCATGCTATGGACGCCCTCACAATCATGATAATTGCGAGCATAGACCAGACACCGCCAGCCCAGAGGCGCGCGGCACCGGGGTCGGCTTCCAGGCCTGACTGCAGGAAGAAGCCGAAATTCACCGCAGCCGAGCTTATCGCCGAGAGGCGCCCGACGATCATTACAATGCCCAGGACCACCAAAAGGAGGCCAGAGGCGATCCGCACTTCCCGCGCCCTGCGCCTGAAGAAGTCCAGGAGGGGCTTGAGCCGGTCGAAGAAGAGGCCGACGGCGACGAAGGGCAGGGCCAGCCCTGCGGAGTAGGCCAGAAGCAGGAACAGCGACTTCACGAGGTCGCTCTCCCTGGCGGCGAACAGGAGGATCGATGCGAGGATGGGACCGATGCAAGGCGACCAGCCCGCTGCAAAGGCCATGCCGAAAAGTACCGCACCACCGAGGCCGCGGGGCTTGTCGCTGGGGTGGAATCGCGCCTCGAGGTTGAGGAGCTTCACCACGTCAAAGAGGAGATTGAGCCCGAGCAGTGTAACCACGGCACCCGCCACAATTGCGATGATCCGAGCCGGTGGCAGGCCTCCGCCCGAGGCGAGGCCGAGCTTCGGGACACCGCCGCCAAGCAAGGCCCCTCCTCCTGCAAAGAGGAGCCCAAGCAGGGTGAACACGAGGGTAAAGCCCAGCGTAAAGGCGAGCGTTCGCGCAAGCACGTTGCCGCGAGCCCTCCCCTCACGTATGTCCGCAAGCCCATAGCCTGAGATGAAGGAGAGGTAACCCGGAATAAGGGGCAGGACGCAGGGCGACAAAAAGGACAAGAGGCCCGCACCGAAGGCCACGAGAAGCCCGATGTCGTTGGCGCCAGGATTCATGTAGCCCTCATTTGGCGATAAGTTCCTCAAGGAGGGCCAGTACTTCGGGTGTATCATACTGGCGCGAACCCTGGATGCCCGCGATGGCCTTCCCGTCCTTCCCGAAAATGTAGGTGGTCGGAATAGAGCTTGCGTTGAAGGCAGTCCCGAGCTTGCTGTCCGGGTCCAGGTAAATGGGATAGCTGTATTTCTGGAGGGCGATGAACTTTGCGACTGTATCCTTGGTCTCGCCGACGCTGATGGCCATGATGGCGAAGGCCTTGCCCTTCATCTTCTTCGAAAGGATTTCTATGGAGGGCATCTCGGCGCGGCAGGGCGGGCACCAGGTTGCCCAGAAGTTGAGCATCACGACCTTGCCCTTGGACTCTGACAGCGTCACCGAGCCGCCGTTCAGGGACTCGATGGAAAAATCACCCGCGTCGACCGGCGCAGGGAAAACATAGAAGCCGAGCTGTTCGAAGCGCTCCGCGTACCAGGGACGTGGAACCTGCGAGGCCGCGACAGGGGTCGCAATGGCAGCTGCGCCTTTGGCGCTGCCAGAAGCGCCCCCCGCTGCGGGCCGAGCCTGGGCAACTGTTGCGCCTGTCGGGGAAGCTGCGGCCTGGCCTGGCCCTGGGGACTTGCCGCAGGAAACGCCAAGTGCAAGGCTGGCAACGATTACGATTCCTGCAAGACTCCTGATTCGGCTCACAATCCCTCCTAGGAACATAGCGAAAATAATATATTTCCAAAGACGATGCAAGGACTTGGCCCCCACGGAGTCCCGCAAGTATATTTAGCAGGCTTTCGCCATCCAGAATTCCATCGAGGAGCACCAATGAATCCCAACGTGACGCGCCGCCCCCGCTTCGACGACGAAGACGAGGGTGAGGAGGAGACCAAGCGGCCGAAGCCGCCCGAGGCCCTCGCCGAGAAATTCCTCAAGACGAGGACCATCCTCCTTTCAGGCGAGATAAACAAGGACCAGGCCGAGCGCGTCATCAGGCAGATGCTCCTTCTCGAGAGCGTCTCGGACGCCCCGATAACGGTCTTCATCGACTCGCCCGGCGGAGACGTCGATGCGGGCTTCGCCATCTTCGACATGATCCGCTTCATCAATGCCAGGGTGAGCATCGTCGGCATGGGTCTGGTCGCCAGCGCAGGAGCCTTGGTCCTGCTTGCCGTCCCCAAGGATCGCCGCTTTGGCCTTCCCAATTCCCACTACCTCATCCACCAGCCCCTCTCCGGCATACGGGGAGTGGCGACGGACATCGAGATCCACGCCCGCGAGCTTGAAAAGACCCGAGAGCGCATCAACCGCATCATCGCTGAGGAAACCGGCCAGGACATTGAGCGCGTCGGAAAGGATACCGACCGCGACTACTGGATGAATTCCGAGGAAGCCGTGGCCTACGGCCTCATCTCGAAGGTGGGCTCTGCACGCAAGGACCTTCCGCTTTAGACATTATATGTAGTGTCACCATCAAGCCGGGCTGTCAGGAGCCCGGTTTTTTTATTGCCGGGATTCATGGGCGTTGTTTTGGCCAGCAGGCCCCGCCGGCCGGGATTGAGAGCCGGCACGATCAGGCGGCAAGCAGAGCACGTTTCCAGGCGGCGATCATCGCCTCGAAGGCGGCCTCGGTAGCGGGCAGCTGCTTCTGGCGTAGGGGGTCCTCCCGGAACCAGGCGACAGACTCGCGGATGCCCTCGGCGAAGCGCGTGCGGCTCTGGAATTCCGGAACGAGGGCCCTGAGCTTTGAGCAGTCGAAGAGCGTGCTCCAGCCCTTGTCTCCAAGGAGCTTCATGCCGAACTCAGGAGCAGCCTTCGCCACAAGCTCCATGGGTACATGCACGAGCCTGGCCTCCACTCCGAGGGCTGCCGCGATGGCCCGGTAGACTTCGTCCCAGCTCAGGGCCTCGTCGCCGGTTACGTTGAAGGCCTGCCCGAGCGCGGCCGCCTTTCCGAAGAGGCCCACGAGTCCCACCGCGAAGTCCCGCGCGTGCGTGAGGGTCCACAGCGCCTGTCCGTCGCCGGGCACGGGCACTTCCTTGCCGGCAAGCATCCGGGCGGCAAGGGTGAAATCGCTCGAGCCGAAGGGCGTCGGAATCCACGACCGCCCGTAGGTGTGGGAGGGCCGTACCACCGTCCACGCAAGCCCGATCTCCGCTCCCAGCTCCGCAAGGCGGGATTCGGCAGCGATCTTGCCGCGCGAATAGTCCCAATAGGGATTGCCCAGGGGCGTTGCCTCCGTGACCATGTGCGAGGGTGGGGGCTTCTGATAGGCGGAGGCGCTCGACAGGAAGACATACTGCCCCGTCCTCCCCGCGAAGACATTGAGGTCGCGCTCGATATCGAGGGGCTCCATGGCCGTAAAGTTAAGTACTACATCGAATTCGCGCCTGCCGACCGCCTTCGCCAGGGCAGCCCCGTCGCGGGCATCACAGACGATGGTCTCAACACCCTCCGCCACGCCCAGGACGCCAAGGGCCCTCCCCCGATTGATCTGCACTAGTTCAATGCCACGCTTCCTGGCTTCAGCGCCCGCATAGGAGGAGAGGTTGCCGGTTCCCCCGACAAAGAGCGCCTTCACGGTTTGCCCAGCTGCGGCTGCGGCCTCGTCTCGGTGACCGTCCAGGCTGTCGCGGCCGCTCCGCACTGGCTTTCCAGGAGGCCTGCATACAACTCGGCGCAGGCTTCCAGGTCACGGCCCTCGGGACCCTGTGGCGCGTAGATCACGCCAACCACCCCGACGCAGAGCTCGAAGACCTTGGTTGCCATCGAGTCCTTCACAGGATTGCCGATGGGCAGCCATCCCCCGCCTTCGCCATTCATCCAGACGCACAGGAGGTCCTCGAGGTCTATCTCCTGGCCCGAAAGGTTGAATTGGTATGAATCGCCGGCTCCGCCCCGCCTGAGGAGGAGTTCCGGCCCGCACATCGCGAGGTCGAAGATGCTCGCCGGATAGCCATAGGCAAGGCTCGCCGCGTTGTTGGCGTCCACAGCCCCGTTGACCAGGGGAAAGGATCCTTCGAGGGCGGCTGCCAGGAGGTACTCGCTGGAGGGCTTGGACCTCCCCGCCGGCTTGTACTTCCCATGCCGGATAATGTCGCGCACTGCTTTCTTCCTGGCCTCGGAGAGGAAGGGCTCGCCTGCGGCCCGGACGCGGGAAAGGAGGGCGGCAAGCGAAGCTGGAGCCTCATTACGTTTGGCGATAGTCAGCCCGCTGCCGTACACAAGGGCCAGGCGAAGGCCGGTTTCGGCGAGGCTGGGGTCGAACTGGACGCTGGGTGCAAGCATGGGAGCATGATACCATCTGTGAGGGGGACCGGTACAACGGCTTCTCCCAAAGGGGGCTAAGATGAGGGACTTCGCCTGTTGGATCGTCGAACGTGGGGCAGATGGAGAACTGAAGAGCGGCATGGCACACCGCAGCCTGACGGACCTGCCGCAGGGTGAAGTCCTCGTCCGCGTCTCCTGGACCTCGCTCAACTACAAGGACGGCCTGGCAGCGACAGGGCATCCCGGAGTCGCCAAGCGCCTCCCCCACGTGCCCGGCATCGACGCCGTCGGCATCGTCGAAGAGAGCTCCGACCCACGCTTTGCCCAGGGGCAGGAGGTCCTTATCGCGGGGCAGGAGTTCGGCGCAGGCAGCTGGGGCGGATGGTCCGAATATGCCCGCGTGCCAGCCGACTGGATTGTCGCCCTTCCGGACGGACTCTCCCGCCAGGAGGCAGCCGGCCTTGGTGTAGCAGGCATCACCGCAGCCCTTTCGGTACGTAAGCTCCTCGACCACGGCATCAGTCCCGGATCGGGGGAGGTGCTCGTCACCGGCGCGACCGGTGGAGTCGGCATCATCGCCGTGATGATCCTCGGACGCATCGGCTTCCGCGTGGTGGCCTCTACGGGCAAGAGCGACCGCGCGGACTGGCTCCGCTCCTTCGGGGCTTCGCGCTCGATTCATCGGAGCGAGCTCGAGACAGAAAGCGATGCGCCTCTCTTGAAATCGCGCTGGGCCGCGGCCATCGACACGGTGGGCGGAACGACGCTCGCAAACGTCCTCCGCTCCACAAAGATCGGCGGCTGCGTCACCGCCTGCGGCCTCGTCGGAGGACAGGACCTCACGCTTAGCGTCCATCCCTTCATACTCCGGGGCATCACCCTCTGCGGTATCGACACTGCGTGGACGCCACGCGACGAGCGCCTCGAACTCTGGAAGCGCCTGTCCGGTGTCTGGAAGCCCGCGGGCCTCGCTGAGATCTCGCACAGCATACGGCTCCACGACGCCCAGGCAGCCGTCACCTCGATACTTGCTGGAGGAGTCGCGGGGCGCACGATCATCCATGTAGCCGACTGAGTCGCCCCGCGGCCCCCCTCAGGATTTCCATTGCCGCCTCCTCCCTCCGGCTATACAATCGTTCAACGCGCCACGGCGGGGAGCAGCCGCGTCCTTTGCTCCTGTCAGGCAGCCACGTGTTCATACGTGATACACTCTTCATATCTGGGGGTTTTTATGGAAGGCAGGATCGGCGTCGCGGGCGCCGGGCAGATGGGCAATGGGATCGCGCACGTGTTTGCGGTCGCGGGCTACGAGGTGAGGCTCTATGACATCGCCCAG
>JBAXTA010000295.1:0-5652 GCA_037130415.1 Spirochaetota bacterium | reverse complement strand
GGGAGCTTTCGGGCCTTTCCGGGCTTTCTTTCCGCGGTGCAGGTCTGGTCCTGCGCCGGGGCGGGAAGCGGGTCCTCGAGCGTTCGGGTGACCTCCTCATTACGCACGAGGGCCTGTCCGGCCCCCTCGTACTCGACTGCTCGCGCGACATCGAAAAAGGTGATCTTCTGGAAATCCGCTACCCCTGGGAGGGAATTGCGGGGGGAATCAGCCAGGGGAGGGCCCAGGAGGAATTGGCTGCCCTTTTGGACGAGGCGGTCCTCCGTGGGCCGAGGCTTCTCGTGCGAACCGCACTTTCTTCCGCCGGGCTTCCACGCGCCCTGTCCCAGTACATCTCTGGAAAGGCGGGGCTCCCCGAGGATGCGACCCTCGCCTCGCTGTCGCGTGTGGCGCGCCGCGAACTGACCCAGCTTGTAACCGCCTTCCCGCTGACCGTTTCTGCCCTCGGCGGGGTAGAGACAGCGATGGTCACCGCTGGAGGCATCGATCTGGCTTCGGTGGATTCCGCTTCCATGGAGTCGAGGCTTGTTCCCGGATTGTTTTTCGCCGGCGAAATCCTTGATTACGACGGCGATACAGGCGGCTACAACCTCCATGCCGCTTTTGCGACCGCTGCCTTGGCTGCTGCTGCCATTGCAGGGCGGAGTCCCGGGTGACCGCGTACCCCCAGGTGACTAGCGGGATTACCCTCAAATGCCGATAATGCAGACATGGACATACAAAGCCTGAGCACTTCGCTCGCACAGTCGAGGGTTGCCGATGCTGCCGGCAACGCCATGCTCAAGAAATCCATGTCGGCCATGGGCGATACAGGGGCGGCCCTCGCGCAGCTCTTTGAATCGGTGGCTAGCTCGCCAGCCTCGGCTCCCCTGCCGGCTGGCTCGGGCACCACGATCGATCTTTTAGCCTAGGCTAGGGGTTTCGGCCTGCATTCAAGGGCTAGCACATGCCCGTGCGGTAGGGGATGCAACTTCCCGGCGCGGGCACTCTTCCTCCTGCTCTGCCTGGCTGCCATTCCGGCCATGGCTACGGACTTCGTCCTCGTTCCAGCCTCCAACGGACCTGTCTTCATTCCATCTTCCGTCTGGGCGTCGCTCAAGGAACCGGTGATCATCGTCCCGCCCCTCAATCTTCCCGCGACGATCAGGATCAATGGGGCAACCCTCCTTACTCGCGGCAATTCAGAGGGACCGACTACGACACGGACTCTTTGGACCAGCATGCTGGCCATTCCTCCCGAGTGGCTACCGCCGCGAGCAGCCATCTGGCCCGTAGTGGAAATATCCCTGGGCCTTCCAGGAGGTCCCGGGACGACCACTGAAACCATCATCCTCTCCGATCGCAGCAGCGCGAGCTTCAGTGTTTTTTTGCGCAACTTACTGAACCGTGACATGGTGACGGCTTTTTCGTTCATGTCCCTCTTCATCGGCCTGGCTTCCTTGGTGTTGTGGATGCGGAACGGGATGAAGGGCAGCGAGGTTTGGCTGTATTTTTCGCTTTTCAACGTCGGCCTTGCCTTTTCCCAGGCACCGATGATCCTCGCCTGGGACAATGCTCCCTCACGTTTTGCGGAACAGGTGAGGGTGATCGCGGGCTGTATCAGCATGCAATCGGCAGGAGCCTTTGTTCTGGCCCTCACCCGGCTTTATCGCAGGCCCTGGCACTGGTTGATCATCTCCCTGCCCGTCTTCCTTCCTCTTTGGGTCTGGACCCTGGCTGCTTCTGATTCGACGGTTTTTTTCAGTCGCAGCATCGCGAGTGTCTCTACCGCGAGCAACCTTTTCGGGCTTGGCCAGTTTGCCTTTGCCCTGATTGCCTTGAAGCGGGACCCCAGCCGTATCAACAGGAACCTTGTCTTCATCATGGCGCTGGCGGCCTTCACCATTCCCTTCGATTGGGGCACGACGATCGCAACGGGCCACCTTCCCTGGGTTCGGGCTACACCATATATCACCTTTCTTTCGAGCGTCTTCTTTATCTGGATCCAGTTCCAGGCTGAGACCGATGCCAAGCGCCTGGCGGAGCAGAAAAGCGCCGAGCTCGACAGGCTCAACGCAAGTCTCGAAGCGACCGTACAGGAACGTACGCGCGAGTTGCTGGAAATCAACAACGTAAAGGACCGCTTTTTCGCGGTGCTGTCACATGACCTGCGCAACCAGCTCCACGGGGCTGAAATGCTTGCCTCCCTGCTGGCAAGGAAGGCCACGCTCGATGGCCATCCCGACTCGGGGCTCGACATGCTTGCCTTGGCGACCTCGGGCGACTATATCCTGCTCGACGATATCCTGGTCTGGGCCAAGGCGGGCCTGTCTGTTATTGCCCCGAAGCCGGAGATGGTCGCCCTCAAGGATCTGGCTTCGGTGGTGGTCTCGTCGTACCGACCTCACGCACTCCTCGCCGGCGTCCGCGTCGATATCGAGATGGATAGGTCCCTTGTCGCCAACACAGATCGCCGAATGACCGAGCTCCTCTTCCGCAACCTCCTGGTCAACGCCCTGGACGCAACTCCGAAGGGAGGCAGCATCACGATCAGCGGCAGATCCGAGGGGGGGATGCTTCTCGTCGAGATGGCTGACACGGGTTCTGGCTTTGTCGTCGATGGGCCTATCCCCATCGAAGGTGCCAGGCGGGGAGGGGAGGGCATCGGCCTCATGCTTTGCCGCGACTTTGCGCGCATCATGGGAATGGGCTTTGCTGTGGCCGCGCGGACGGGTGGAGGCACAGTTTTCTCACTGAGCTTCAGGCAGGATTCACCAGCTTCATCGTAATCGCCCAACGCACGAGGTCCGCTGAGTTTTTCACATTGGCCTTGATAAGGAGCGCTGAACGGTGGCGCTCGATGGTCTTGATGGATATGCCCAGGAAGGATGCGATTTCCTTGGAACTGAGGCCGCGTACCACCATGGCCAGGATGTCCCGTTCGCGGGTAG
The DNA here is from genome assembly GCA_037130415.1 of Spirochaetota bacterium. Taxonomy (GTDB): domain Bacteria; phylum Spirochaetota; class Spirochaetia; order Treponematales; family Rectinemataceae; genus CAIJMU01. Next base: position 2,722 of record JBAXTA010000295.1, on the reverse strand, counting down.
TCAGCGATTCGGCCCTGGTCTTGCCCTGGCCGTGGGTCAGGAAGTCGGGCAGCAGCATCGGAATGAGGGCGGGGCTGAGGTAGATTCCTCCCGACCTGACCGACTTGAGTGCGTCAATGAGTTCATCCATGTCGCCCGGCCCCTTGTGGACAAAGCATTCAGCCCCCGTCCGCAGGAAGGAGCGGAGGAGTTCATCCTCTCCGATAAACGAAAAACCGATGATGGTCACCCGTGGCGAACGTTCCTTGACAAGCCGGGCTACGGTGATTCCGTCGGGGTCGCCGATGGAGATGTCCAGGACAAGGATGTCGGGGCGCTCGAGCTCGACCATGGCGAGGGCCTCGCTGCCCGAAGCCGCCTCGCCGACGACGGTGATGTCGGGGATGTTTGAAAGAAGGGTCCGGAGTCCGTGCCGGACAATCTGGTGGTCATCGCAGAGCATCAGTCGATACATTGCTCGTTCCTCTTTCCCTTGTTCCGGTGGATTCAGCGCCATGGTTGGCAGGGCGAGGCAACTCAGGGCCTTCGCTTGGCCGGATGAGGCTATAGCCTTGCTGATTTCGCCGGGAAGCGCTACGAGGGTAAACCCTCAATCGAAGCTAGGGTTGCCTTCCCTTCTCTGCTCAGGGCTCCCCGACGAGCCTTACTTCAGGCTCAAGTTCCACCCCAAGTTCCTTGAAAACACGGCTTTTAGCCAGGTCAATGAGGCAGAGCATGTCGCGGGCGGTCGCCCTGCCCGCGTTCACAAAGATATTGGCGTGCCAGGGGGAAACAAGGGCATCCCCGATCCGGGTGCCCCGCATCCCCAGAGCATCGAGGATGGCGCCTGAGGGTTTTCCCAGGCTGCGATCGTTCTTGAACACCGAACCAGCAGAGGGCAGGCGGAAGTGGCCCTTGGCCTCGCGGTCGGCGAACCGCATCCGCATGGTCGCCCCGATGTCCGCTCGACTGGCCTCCCGGAGCCTGAGCCTGGCTCCGAGTATGAGCGCCCCCGCTTCGGATTCCCCGCTTTGGAAGGGTGAGCGCTTGTAGGACCAGTCCTCGCGCCTGACCGTCAGGTTCCGGATTTCGCCCCTCGGGTCGAGGATGGTGACCGATTCAATGATGTCGGCCATCTCGATCTCATAGCAGCGGGCGTTCATGAAAAGGGAGCCTCCGAGGCTTCCGGGCATGGCGTAGAAATTCTCCAGACCCGAGAGTCCCTGGGCGAGTGCAAATTCGCAGAGCCCTGAAAGCCTGGCTCCGGCTTCCGCGACGAGCTGAAAGCCCTCTTCCATCGGCCGGGACGCAGCTGCCTCGATGCGGGCAGATGCCAGGTGGCGAAGTTCGACGACGATGCCCCTGATGCCCCCATCTCCTACCAGGAGGTTGGCCCCGCCACCGAGGAAAAAGAGGGGGATGCCCTCTGCCCGAGCCTCGGCGACAAGGCCCAGGAGTTCAGCTTCGCCCGGTGGAGCGACGAACGCGTCGGCCGGACCCCCGATGCGGAAGCTTGTGTGGGAAGACAGGGGCTCGTCCAGGGCGATGGAAGCCTCAATATTGATCTTCGAGAGGAATTTCACTAGTGTGGGCATGCGCCGATGATAGCGGCGTCCCCATGAAGCGACAAGCGTGGGCGAGCATCGAGCAATTGCCGTCGATTCCAGCTGGGCCCGGAGGATCATTCATGCGGGATTTTTTTCTCTACAACACCCTGGGTCGGAGCGTGGATGCCTTCAAGCCCATACAGGCCGGGAAGGTCGGTTTCTACGGTTGCGGCCCGACAGTCTACAACTATGCCCATATCGGGAATCTTCGCACCTACATATTCGAGGATCTTTTGGTGCGGGCCCTGCGCCGTACAGGCTGCGCGGTGACTCATGTGATGAACATCACCGATGTCGGCCACCTCACCGGCGATGACGACTCGGGCGAGGACAAGATGGTCAAGAGCGCCGAGGAGCGGGGCCAGGGCGTCCTGGACATCGCGCGCTTTTACACCGATGCATTCTTCAACGACACGGGCCGCCTCAACATCGCCAGGCCCGACATCGTCTGCAAGGCCACCGACCATGTCGGCGACATGATAGCCCTCATCGGGCGCATCGAGGCGGCTGGCTTCACCTATTTCGCCGGCGGCAACCTCTACTTCGATGTCTCGAAATTCCCCCGCTACGGGGATCTGGCCCTCCTCAAGCTCGATGACCTCAAGGCGGGGGCGCGCATCGAGGTCGATGCCAACAAGCGCAATCCGGCTGACTTCGTGCTCTGGTTCACCAAGGGAAAATTCGAGAGGCAGGCCCTTGTCTGGGACAGCCCCTGGGGACGGGGCTACCCTGGCTGGCACATCGAGTGCTCTGCCATGAGCATGAAGTACCTCGGGGAGAGCATCGACATCCATGCAGGTGGCATCGACCACGTACCGATACACCACACCAACGAGATCGCCCAGTCCGAGGCGGCCACAGGAAAAAAATGGGTCAATTGGTGGCTTCATGGGGAGTTCCTGGTCCTGGCCAAGGACGGCGTCAAGGGCAAGATGTCCAAGTCCAAGGGGGGCTTCCTTACCCTCCAGAGCCTGGTTGACGCAGGCTACCACCCCCTCGACTACCGCTTCTTCTGCCTCGGGGCACATTACCGTTCGCAGCTCCAGTTTTCCATCGAGGGGCTCGACTCCGCGAAGGCGGCGCGAAAATCGCTGAACGACAGCGTGCTTGCCTTGAGGCAGAAGGCAGGGACCGCG
>JBAXTA010000294.1:0-5658 GCA_037130415.1 Spirochaetota bacterium | reverse complement strand
AGGTTGGTCGAGCGCCGTGATCCGTCTTTCCGGCGCTGACAGACTCATCGACGACGCCAGCCAGGCGACCTGCGCCAATAACTTTCATCACATTCCCAGGAAATAGCCATGGCTCTGAACAAAATACTCGTCGCCCAAGGTGGCGGCCCCACTGCGGTGATCAACCAAAGCCTGGTCGGCGTCGTGCTCGAAGCTAGGCGTCATCGCGCCATCGATCTGGTCTACGGTGCCAGGCACGGTGTTCGTGGCATCGTCAACGAGGATTTTGTCGACCTGACCCAGGCTGACACATACTGTCGCAGAATGTGATGAACCATTATCCTGAAATTCATCCTTTTTAAGGAATAGCTTTCCATATTCTTGACCTATGATCAGGAATGTATATCCTTCTAAAATGCTTCCTCGTCATCATGATAACCTTGCTTCTCTCTTGCTCCCGTGCAAGATTCTTGCAATTTTCCTATGGGAACAAAATCGCGTTGCCGCAATCGTAATATTTTATACTGAAACAAAATAAATCATTGTCGCTGTTGACACTCAAGCAATTTACTTCCCGTGTAACCCGATTTCTCCCCGCTCTCGTATGGTTTAACCGCTAAAACCCGGTTGTATCATGACTTCTTAGTAGTTGTATGTTAACATAGGCATGCTGAAGTGTCTTACTGTTAACATACTGGCTATCAGGGGGTTCCATGAGAACGCGGAGCGTGACGCTTGATGAGCAAACCATTGCATCCTTTGATCAGCACAAAGTGCTTACCGCTGACCAGCTTGGAGAGATTCTGCAGTGTTCGCCCATAACGGTTCATCGTCGCCTGAAAGAGTGGAAGGCCCATACCAGCTATAACCAGAACGGCCGGTATCACACGCTTCCCTCTATTCCAGTCTTCAATGCTCACGGCATCTGGCAGTGGCAGGACGTTTTCTTTTCCCGTTACGGTACGCTGAAAGAGTCGGTCATTCAGCTCGCGGCAAAATCGCCACAGGGCCTGGACCACCGGCAGCTCAAGGAGATCCTGGGACTGAATCCCAAATGTTTCCTCTCTCGTTACGAACAGCTTCCTGGCATCCGCAAGGAACAGCATCACCACCAGATGGTCTATTTTTCCGCTGATGACCAGAAGTATGACCTGCAGAAGCGTCGGCGCTTTCCGCCTGTCCCGACCGCTGCCCTGCTGCCTGATGATGCCGTTGCGATCCTGGTGCTGGTGACGCTGATACGGAATCCCAAAATGGACATACCAGGGTTGGCTGAAACACTGCGCGCCCAGGGGCATGCCGTTCCGGATGCAAGCATTGCTGCATTGTTTGAATCCCATGGCATCGGTAAAAAAAAACTGACTATGCGTGGGTGATGCTTCTGCTATGACATCATGGTTTTTGTCGGCCGGATGCTGTTTCTCCAGTTCAAGGGCTATCGGGAGATCCGCGAAGCCCTGCGGGAACGGAATATCATCCTTTCGGCCAGCGAGATCGCGGTGTTGGCAAAACGGTTTGTCCTTTCCATGGGCATGCTGCATCGCAGTCTGCAGACGGACATCCAGGCAGCCATGCAGATGAATGGAGGCTATATCCTCCATCTGGATGGCACCTGTGAGGGAGCCAGCCCGCACCTGATCAGCGTGCTGGACGGCATGAGCGAGATCGTACTGGAAAGCCGGAAGCTGTCATCGGAGAACGCCGAAGACCTCGAACCCTTCCTGCAAAACATCCGCAGCCAGTACGGCGAACCCCGTGCTGTCGTCAGCGACATGGGCACTCGATGGCAAGACCGTTGCGCGCTGGCTTGACCTCCTGGAAAAGGCCTTCGTGCTGTTTTCGCTCGGCGGTTATTCGAGCAACCTGCGCAACGAGGTCAAGCGGAAGAACAAGTACAATTTCCATGATGTCGGCATCCGCAACACACTTATCGCCAATTTCAACCCCCTCGATCTGCGGGACGACCAGGGAGCGCTCTGGGAGAACTTCATCATGCTCGAGCGCCTGAAATCGCGGTCCTGCCTCGGCATCGATGCCAATCCCTTTTTCTGGCGGACCTGGGAGGGCAAGGAGATCGACCTGGTCGAGGAACGCGGCGGCAGGCTCTGGACCTATGAGTTCAAGTGGAATCCGGGCAAGGCTGCGACCTTGCCCAAGGTCTTTGCGGAAGCCTATCCTGGCTCGTCCTTCGAGGTCGTACATCGTGATAATTGGGCCCGGTTCCTGCTGGGCTGAGCAGGGATGACCGTGTTCGCTTGCGTGAGACCAGGGCTGGATTGGTCCACAAGGCATGCCGCGAGGAAAATCCGGGCATCCCCCTTGCGGCGGCTGGACCGAATGCCCGTAACGGTCTTCATGGACGATAGCACCAACTATGTTGAATTCAGGGGGGGGGCGGCGGATCGCCATGCCTAGCCCATCCGCCTCTCGGCAAGGCCTGAATAGATCTGCCTTGGCCGCATGATCTTCTGTTCGGCGTCATCGAAGGCTTCCAGCCAGTGTGCGAGCCAGCCACAGCAGCGCGGTACGGCGAACATCACCGTGAAGAGGCTCGCGGGCAGGTCCATCGCACGGTAGATCAGGCCCGAATAAAAATCGACATTGGGGTAGAGGCGCCGTGAGATGAAGTATTCGTCGGCAAGGGCTACCCGCTCGAGTTCGAGGGCGACATCGAGAAGAAGGCTCCTCCCCGTGATCTCGAATACCTCCTCGGCAATCCGCTTGATGATGCGGCAGCGAGGGTCGTAGTTCGTGTAGACGCGATGGCCGAAGCCCATGAGACGGCATTCCCCACGCTTGACCTTGTCGATGTATGCGGGTACGCGCTCGGGAGTGCCGATGGCCTCGAGCTGGCGAAGGACTGCCTCGTTGGCAGCGCCGTGGAGGGGGCCATAGAGGGCGGCTGCCGCGCCAGCCAGCGCAGAGTATGGATCACCATGGGCCGAGCCGATGACGCGCATCGCCGTCGTCGAGCAGTTCTGCTCGTGGTCTGCATGGAGGACGAAGAGGACGTTCAGCGCCCGCTCGAGCACTGGATGGGGCTCATAGCGCCCCTCGCCCATCCGGAACATCATGTTGAGGAAGTTCCCGATGTAGGAGAGGGATGCGTCGGGACGGTTGAAGGCGAAACCCTGGTTGTGGCGGTAGGCGCAGGCTGCGATCGAGGCCACCTTGGCGATCACGCGCTCGACCTGGAGCCTCCGGTTCTCGGGATCGGTGACCCTCCGCGAGTCCGGATAGATGGTCGACAGCGAGGCTACCGAGGAGATGAAGACGCTCATCGGGTGGGCGTCGTAGCGGAAGGTCGAAACGAGGTTCTGGATGTTCATGTGGAGGAGGCTGTGTCCGCCGATCTCGCTCCGCCAGGCTGCGAGTTGGGCCTCGTCGGGCAGTGTGCCGAAGATGACCAGATAGGCTGTCTCCAGGAAGTCGGCGCGCTCGGCAAGCTCTTCGATGGGGTAGCCCCGGTAGCGGAGTATCCCCTTTTCGCCGTCGACGTAGGTGATGGAACTCCGCGTCGAGGCGGTATTCGCAAAGCCTGGGTCGTAGGACATGAGACCGAAGTCGCCTTCTCCCGTTCGGATGGCCCGGAGGTCCATGGCTCGGACCGTGCCCTCCGCGATGGGGACCTCGTAGGTAATGCCGGTCCGATTGTCAGTGATGGTCAGACTATCGTCGCCCATTGCGTAGCCCCTTTCTTGACGGGAATATGTGATGCCAGGAACAGCTTTCTTGTACAATTCAGCTACATGGCATTCTCAGAGCCCGAGGAGGAGGTCCATGAACTGCCTGGCCCGCAGCGCCCCGAGGGCTCCTGAAGGCGCAGCCAGCTCGTCGTAGTACTGAAGGGAGTCGGGCTTCCAGTCGGCGCGGCGTATGGCCACCGGCACGGGCGTTCGCGTGTGCTTGCCGGTCCGCAGGGGCACAGGGTGGTCGGGGAGGACGGCGACCGCGACACTGGGGTCCAGCGAGGCCAGGACGCGGCCGATCAGGCGGCTATCGAAATCCTCGATGGCCTTGAGCTTGAGCGCGAGGTCCTGGGCGTGCGAGACCTCGTCGAGGGCTTCGACGTGGACGAAGACGAAGTCGTGCTTCCTGATCGCCTCGAGGGCGGCGTCGGCCTTGCCCTCATAATTGGTATCGATATATCCGGTGGCGCCGGGCACCTCGACGACGTCCATGCCCATCAGCCGGCCGAGGCCCTTGATGACGTCGACGGCCGAGATGACGGCGGCTGTGACGCCGTAGCGCTCGGTCAGCCGGTGTATCGCGCCGGCGCGGCCGCCACTCCAGGGCCAGATCGCGTTGGCCCGCAGGCCCGGAGCCTGCATGCCCTTCAGGATGTCCCGCGATCGGCTGATCAAGTCGCGGAGCGTCGCGGCGGTCGTCTCACCTGCGGGGGAGGACGCTCGTGGAAGATGCTCCGAGGTGGGGTTGCCGTGGTTGTCGTCGGGCTTGTCGCAGTGGACTTCGGCGTTGAACTGGGCTCCGGAGAGGATGAGGAGGTTACGGTAACTCAGCCCCTGGTGGAAGTGGACGGAGGCGGAGCCGAGCGCAGCGTTTAATACCCTGATCGCCTCGCACGCATCGTCGGATCGCAGCTGCCCGCCCGAATAGTCGCGGAGAATCCCGCCTTGGTCCTCGGTGACGAGGTTCATGCGAAAGGCGATGTCGTTCGGGCCTAAGGCGATGCCCAGGCTCGCAGCCTCGAGGGGGCCACGGCCGCAGAGCTCGGTGGCGAGGTCGCAGCCGAGGACCGACATGTTGGCGACATCGCTTGAAGTGGGAAAGCCCTCGGGCAGGGTGAGGAGGGTGCCCGAGCGCCCTTCCCGCGCGATGCGGTCCATCGACGGCGTGTGGGCTGCCTGGAGGGGAGTCCGGCCCCCGAGCTCGGGAAGGGGCTCGTCGGCCATCCCGTCTCCGAGGAATACAATAGCCTTGCGTGGTGAGCTCATGGTTGGGCAAGAGATTCGCAAAAGCCACGGATCGTGTCAATGATGGCGGCTCTCCACTGCAGGGGGAAGCCTCAGCTGCGACTCCCCAGCTCGCGGGCCGCGTCCACCATGGCCAGGAGGTTTTCCGGTGGCACCTCGTCCATCACGGTGTGCACCGCCGCCAGCATGTAGCCGCCACCGGGGGCCAGGATATCGATGACGCGGCCGACCTCGGCGCGGACCTCCTGGGGGCTGCCGTAGGGCAGGATGCGCTGGGTGTCGATGGCTCCGCAGAACACGAGGCTTTTTCCGAACTCGCGCTTGAGAAGGGCCAGGTCCGACATCCGTCCTGCGCCCGACTGGATCGGGTTGAGGATGTCCACCCCGATCTCGACGAGGTCGGGAACGAGGTCGAAGACATCGCCATCGGTGTGGAAGAGCAGCTTCGCCTTCGTCCTCGATCGTATGAATTGGATGAAATCGGCATGGACGGGCTTGAGCAGGTTCCGGTAACTCTCGGGCGATATCAGGAGGTTTTCCTGCATGCCGAGGTCGTCCCCGATCTTGATGATGTCAATAGTGTCGCCTGCCTCGTCGAGGAAGTGACCCATGAGGGTCTTGCAGAGGCCTTCGATCTTCCAGAAGAGGGCCGAGGCGAACTCGGGTTCTGCGGCGATGTCCATGAGGAGGGTGTCGAGGCCGCGCATCGCCTGGGCGCGCTCGAAGGGAAAGAGGAGCCAGGGGC
>JBAXTA010000293.1:0-5717 GCA_037130415.1 Spirochaetota bacterium | reverse complement strand
TACCGTGGCGCCGCCACCTACCGTGGCGCCGCCACCTACCGTGGCGCCGCCACCTGTGCCGACCCCCGTCTCCCCACCAGGATAGGCCTGAACGATCAAGGGCCCCCTCGAGTTCGGCAGCATGCGGTAGATCTCCTCCGTCACAAAGGGCAGGAAGGGATGGAGCAGCCGGAGCGACTCCTCGAGCACCTCCAGAAGCAGGGTAGTCTGACGGTCTTTTTCCGCTGCGCCTGCCGTATCGGAGGCTGAACCTGCCTCACGGTCGCCCTGCCGCATCGCGAGCTTGGTGCCTTCGATGTACCAATCGCAGAAGTCGTCCCAGAAATAGGAATAGGCAGCCTGGGCGGCCTCGTTGAAGCGGTAGCCCTCGAGGGCCGAGCGGCATGCGGCCGCAGCCGCAGCAAGCCTTCCTTTGATCCAATTGTCAAGATCGCGAGGCTTCGCAGCCGCAGCGCCGGCAGCATCGACGACCATCTCGCGGCCCTCGAGGTTCATCAGGATGTAGCGGCTCGCGTTCCACACCTTGTTGGCGAACTTCGAGCCCATCTTGAAGCTCTCGGTATCCAGGAACACGTCCTGCCCGCCTGCACAATTGTATGCAAGCGTGAATTTCAGTGCATCTGCCCCGTACTCGTCGACCACCTTGAGCGGATCGATGCCGTTGCCCAGGGACTTCGACATCTTCCTGCCCTGCTTGTCGCGCACGAGGCCGTGGATGTACACGTCCTTGAAGGGACTCTGGTCCGTGAACTCGAGGCCCGCCATGATCATGCGTGCCACCCAGAAGAAAATGATGTCGTAGGCCGTAACAAGCGTCGTGGTCGGGTAGTACTTCCGGAGGTCGGCCGTATCCTTCGGCCAGCCCAGGGTGCTGAAGGGCCAGAGCCAGCTCGAGAACCAGGTGTCCAGCACGTCCTCGTCCTGCGTGAGCTCGGTAGACGTGCAGTAGGGGCATTCGGTCGGCTCCTCGCGTGCCACCACTGTCTTCCCGCAATGAGCGCAGAACCAGGCGGGCACGCGATGCCCCCACCAGAGCTGGCGGCTCACGCACCAGTCACGGATATTCGTGAGCCAGTGCTCGTAGGTATGTTCCCATTTGCTTGGAAAGAACCGTACATCGCCGTCGCGCCAGGCCTTGAGCGCCTTGTCCGCGAGCGGCTTCATCTTCACGAACCACTGCTCCGACAGCCAGGGCTCGATCCTCGTGTCGCAGCGGTAGCAGTGGCCCACCGCGTGCGTGATGTCCTCCACCGATTTGAGCAGGCCCAGTTCCGTGAGGTCTGCCACCACGAGGGCGCGCGCCGCCTTCACGTCCAGGCCCTGGTACTTCGCCGGCACATTGTCGTTCAGCAAGCCCTTTGCATCGAGGATGTTGATGCGGTCGAGGCCATGACGGTTGCCCACCTCGAAATCGTTGATGTCGTGGGCTGGCGTGATCTTCACGAGGCCCGTGCCGAAGGCCCTGTCCACATAGGAGTCAGCGATCATCGGGATGTGCCTGTCGGCCAGGGGCAGGTGCAGCTTTCGTCCGACGAGGGCCCCGTAGCGCGGGTCCTCGGGATTGCAGGCCACGGCCACATCGCCCAAGAGGGTTTCCGGCCTCGTGGTCGCGATCTCGATGTAGGCCTTGCCCTCACGGACCACCGCGCCACCGGATGCGACATCGTCCTCCGATGCCCCTCCGATCAATTCATACCAGATATGATACATTTTTCCCGGTTCGTCGTCCTTTTCCACCTCGTCATCGGAGAGGGCCGTGCCGCAGGACGTGCACCAGTTCACCAGATACTTGCCCTTGTAGACAAGCCCGCGCTCGTAGAGGGTAACAAAGGTCTCGCGCACCGCCTTGGACAGGCCCTCGTCGAGGGTGAAGCGCTCCCGGCTCCAGTCCACCGAGTCACCGATCTTCGCGATCTGGCGCTGGATCTCGGCCTTGTGCTCCTTGGCGACCTTCCAGGTTTCCTCCACGAATTTCTCGCGGCCAAGTTCATGGCGGTCGGTGCCCTCGGGATAGCCGGGAATCTTCCCCGCGCGAAGGCGCTTTTCCACCACGTTCTGCGTCGCAATTCCGGCGTGGTCGGTGCCAGGCAGCCAGAGCACCGGCCTCCCTGTCATGCGCTGGTAGCGCACTGCGATGTCCTGCAGCGCGTGGTTGAGTCCGTGGCCCATGTGCAAGACGCCCGTTACGTTAGGCGGTGGGATTACGATGACAAAGGGCTTCTTGCCGGCCTTGGCCAAGGCCGATGGTCCGGCCCCGCTGGCTGTCTGGGGCTGGAAGAGGCCCTTGGCCTTCCAGTCCTCATAGATGCGATCCTCGAAGCTCTTCGGATCGTAGGCCTTGGCAAGCTCGATGGCTTTCATCGGGAACAAACCTCCGTCGTCGACTCGGCCACGCGCCTGGCGCGGCACCCCCTGGGTAGACCATAAATACTAGTGGAAATCGCGATATTGAGGAAGGGGGCGGCTGCGCAGGGTCAGACCCCGCTCCCATGACAGTCGCGCAGCCCACAGGCTGTCATCGCAGGTTCGATGGGATAGGAGCCTTCGATGATGCCAATTAGGAACGAGTGGTCAGCCTGGATATCGGCTATGGCTGAGTGGAAGCCGCGCGTCGGCCTCGGGGCGCTCGAGGCCTTGAATTCGAAGGCATAGCGGCGCGACTCAGTTTCAAGGACCAAGTCGAGTTCTGCGCCTCCGGAACTCCGGTAGTACGATGCGCGCGCCAGGCATCGAAGCCACGAGGGTCTCGACACAGAGGGCCTCCCAGCTGGAACCGAAGACCGGATGGGCGAGGAATTCATTGGCGCTGGCGATTCCGTGCATGGCGTGAACAAGTCCTGTGTCGCGGATGTAGAGTTTTGGCGCTTTGACCAGGCGCTTTTTCAGCTTGCCATTCCATGCGGGAAGGATACGCACAAATAGGGCTTCCTGGAGAAACTGGAGGCGGGCACGCACGGCCGGCCCGCTCAAGTCGAGGGTAGAGCCAAGCTTGTCGGCGTTGAGGATCTGGGACTGCAGATGTGAGCACATCGAGAGGAAGCGCTCCATCGCCACCCTGGAGACCCGCGTTCCAAGCATGGGCAGATCGCGTTCGACAAGGCTTTTGAGGAATTCCTGACGCCATCTGAAGCTCGCCGCATCGTTTTCGGCCAAGGCAGATTCGGGAAAGCCGCCACGGGAGAGAGAGTCCAGCATCGAAGGAGGATTCCCCGCCAGGTACTCGCTCGGCAGAAAGGGCGTCAGTTCCAGGACTGAACCTCGTCGATGCAGATGAGCTGGGCCTCATTGACTTTCCGCACTGGCGGGGGCCTGTGATGGCGACCGCAGGGAAGAGACGCAGGTTTGCCCTCAGGTCATTGGTGACTTCTCGCTCAATATGCCCTTATCCATAGAATAGCTTTAGATTTGCTATGATGTGAAGGGGCCAAGCCTTTGGAGACAAGCCTCACGAAGCGGGCAGGTCCTGCGGCTTGTCCTGTCCTCTAGCCTTCGCTGGAATACAGCAGAGCATTAAGCCCGCAGGGTTCAGGCACATTCTCAGGCCTTTTCCACTTCTTCGGGTGTCAAGCCCGAGCATTCTACAATTACTACAGGATCAATTCCGCGTGCCTTCATCCGTCGTGCAGTTTCCAAGGCTCCCTCGGCTTTGCCATCGATTAGGCCATCGGCCAAGCCTTTGGCCAAGCCTTTGGCCAAGCCTTTGGCCAAACCACAGCAGCGCCAGCCAGCGATCAATCCCTGTCCTGAACATAGCCTCATCCCCGAAGTCCGGCAAGGCCGCGCGCTTCTTGAGTTCGATAATGACAATCAGGAACTCCTGGCCACAGGGCTTCCCCGAAGTATCCCTGACCGCCTGGATGCAGTGGAGCCACTGGGGCTCCGGGTAGAGGTTGTTGGCGAGTATCCAGACCGAGATGACGGGTTTGTGAAGCAAATACGATTCGCCACGCTTGATCTGCTCGGTATAGATCCGGGACCAGGTGTCGTGCATACGGGACGAGGGGGCTCCGTCGGGGCGCACTTGCATTTCCAAAAGAAAGTCGCGCTTGGTTTCGTCCTGGGCGCGGACATCGACCGAGATCTCCTTCTCCTTCAAGAACTCAGCAAGCCTGTAGGGGTTGGTGATAGCAACCGTGGCAGCCTGGGGCCGGTGCACAAGCGGCAAGAGGTCGTTGAGAAAGTGCAGCGTGAGGAAGGAATGTCAGGGAGACCCGAATAACATCTTGAAAACAAGGTCGTTGGTTGGCGTGATGCCTATCCGCATGGTGGTACCTCCATGCGGATAGAACGCTCGCCCGGTGTGCGCCTGCTTGCGTCGCGAGGGAAAAATCGTTGGGAAAGAGTAGGGTCGGCGAGCGAGGGAAAAGTCGGGAGGGGTTCGGCCGAATTGCCCTATCAGGCTATGTCGTGGCGAGGGTCGAACCCCGTGAGTTTTCATCCGGATTTCGACCTCACTATGGCGAGCTTTCAGGCGCAGTCCGCTCGCCTTGAATGAGCCAGCCTTTGGTGCTACCATTTCCACGTGGAAACACGTACACCAAACCTTGCCCTCCAAGCTTCACCTTGCCCCGATGGGGTTGCAATAGCTTTCGCAAGGGAAATTCGGGAAGCATTTCCCGCTAACCTGCGAACCATCATACTCTTCGGCTCGAGGGCACGGGGAGACGCCAGGATAGATTCCGATTATGACTTTCTCATCCTCTTCGATAGGGTTGACCCCTCGATCAAGGACAAAGTCCGTGACATAGAAGTCTCGATGATGGAGACCTATGAGGCTCTCGTGAGCGCCTTGGTGATGATGCCTGAAGACTGGAAGCGAAGGTCGGCTTTTCCGATCGGGCTCAATGTAGCCCGCGAAGGGATTGCGGTGTGAAAGAGGAGGTTGCCCTCACGCTCGCCAAGGCGCGCGAAAAACTGACCACCGCCAAACTCGACTTCGAAGGTGGCCAGTTTGCGGATGCCGTATCAAGGGCCTACTACTGCGTATTTCACGCCATTTCAGCATGCCTGCTGGAACAAGGCTTGAGCTACTCATCGCATGGACAGTTGATTGGCGCATTCAATCGTGAAATCCTCAAGCCCGGCCTACTCCCGAAAGATTTCGCCAAGGACATCCAGACGCTTTTTGACGACAGACAGAGCGCGGATTATGACATTTTTTCGCCCATCGATGTGGGCCTGGCACAGACAGAAATCATGATGGCGGAAAAGATTCTCACATCGATTGAAGGTTTGCTTTTAAACGGGCCTGGGGCCTGACCCCGCGTGTTTGGCAAGGTCGTTAGTTGGCGTGATGCCGATCCGCATGTAAATGCCTCCATGCGGATAGAACGCTCGCCCGGTGGGCGCTTGCTTGCGTTTGGCGGAAAAATCGTTGGGAAAGGGGTCGGCAAGGGTCAGACCCCACGGGCGACTCAATTGGGGCACATAGCCTCCGGTCACATGCCCCTGAACTCCAAGGAATTGGACAAATTGGTAAAGGCACGACACACGCGGACTGAATTATCGTAGCCCTTGCCTGCGTAGTCGTTCTGCCCACCGTCGGAGAAATCCTGGCTCCACGCGCCGTATCCGCTATAGAGGTCGTGGCTGCTCTGAGAGGAAGACCACAAGCGCGAGCTGCCAAACCCTCCCAGACCTGCCTTTTTCAGGTTCGTGTACATCACTTGAGAGTACCGAGTTCTAGCTGGAAAACAGTGCCATAACTGCACGCGGAT
>JBAXTA010000292.1:0-5786 GCA_037130415.1 Spirochaetota bacterium | reverse complement strand
CCTGGCCTTCGAGCTGAGCTTCAAGTACCGCAACCCGGTGGTCATCCTGAGCGACTGGTCAGTCATGGGAGGGCCACCGCTTCCGCATAGACTGGATCAGGCCACCGAAGCGTGGCGGAAAGTGACGAGCAAATGGGGGGTGGCACTTGTCTTTGCCCTCCTTCTCGCCTTCATGACGGGGAAGGCCGGCTTGGGTGTCGGCAGCCTTGCTGCAGCAACGCCTGACCCTGAATCCACCGCAAGCAGCGCTTCCCGTAGCCTTGGAAACCTGGAAGATGCGAAGTACAGGGACGTCATACCAGGACGGGTCGAGGTATGCATCGAAGGTCTCCTTCGCCTTGTCGGCACGAGCCGCTTTCCGAGGCTCCTTGTCGCTCCGGCTAGGGGCGAGCCATGCTGGTTGCCATCCCGCAAGGCGATTCCCTCAGCGTGGATGGCCCTTGTCGGCAGGCGCGTTGAAGCCTTCGGATGGCTCGAGGACCATGAGCTGAGGCAGGCCAATGGCAGGGTGCTAGGCATTGAACGTGTCATGCATGCGAGAATGATCAGGGAGGCGGGGCATTAGAATAGGGGCTCGATGGGATTGGCCACATTCTGGTTTGCCCAGCAAGCACCACCGCCAGAAGGAGCCTCAAATGAAAATGTTCCGCTTCGCCATGCGCGCCTGCCCCTTGGCAGCGGCATTCCTTGCCCTCGGTTGCGCGAGCCCTGGCAGCGTGGTTCCAGCGATGGCTCCACCCAGTACGGAACAACGATCCCCCACCGTCGAGATTGTCCGCGACAGCTTCGGCGTGCCCCACATCTTCGGGAAGACTGACGCCGATGTAGCCTACGGACTCGCCTACGCCAACTCCGAAGATGATTTTGGCACCATCCAGCTTGGCCTCCTGGCTGCGCGTGGCCGCCTCGGCGAGGTCGAGGGAGAGTCAGGCACCATCCTCGACTACGCCCTCGCCCTCTTCGGAATCCGGGAACTCGTCGATCGGGAATACGAGCATCAGCTCTCGGACGCGACACGCGCCCTCGTGGAAGGCTACGCTGCTGGCTTGAACCGCTACGCTTCCCTCCACGCTTCTGAACTCCTCACAACTGGTCTCTTCCCCGTGAGCGGAAAGGACATCATCGTCTCGACCACGCAGAAAGTACCCCTCTTCTTCGGTCTCGACCAGACGATCATGTCGCTTCTCAAGGAGAAAAAAAAATCGCGTCGCGCGGCCACCACGCCGGTAGCCGTGGCGGACCCGGCCGACGGGGACGGCTACTACACGATGATGGGCTCCAATGTCTTCGCAGTCGGTGCAGGCCGGGCTTCGGATGGGGCGAGCTACCTTGCCGTCAATTCACACCAGCCCTGGTCAGGTCCAGTAACCTGGTACGAAGCTCACTTGAAAAGCGAGGAGGGACTCGATGTCGTCGGAGGAACCTTTCCCCTCCTGCCCGTCGTGGTTCTTGGACACAACCGCGAGCTCGGTTGGTCCTTCACCGTCAACAAGCCTGACCTCGTGGATGTCTATCGTCTCGAGGTCGATCCCAAGGACAGTGGGCGCTACCTCTACGACGGCCAGTGGCGCAGCTTTGAGACTTCGAAGGTGACGCTGGGTGTGAAGGTCTTTGGCCCCCTCGTCTGGCCTGTGGAAAAGGTCATATTGAGGACAGTCTATGGGCCGGCGATCAGGACCGAGACCGGGACTTTTGCGATACGTTATGCGAATTTCGACCGGATCGACGTCATCGAGGAACTCTACGGCATGAACAAGGCGCAGGATTTCGGGCAGTGGCGGAAGGCCGTCGAGTCCCAGGCCCTGCCCTGCTTCAATATTGGCTACGCTGACTCGGAGGGAAGGATCTTCTACCTCTACAACGCACATATTCCGATCCGCGACGAAGCCTACAATTGGAAGGGCAAGCTGGATGGCACGACCTCGCGGACCCTCTGGACCGAGTACCTTCCCTTCGAGCGGATGCCCATGGTTCTCGATCCGCCTTCCGGCTTCATCCAGAGCTGCAACAGTTCGCCCTTCGAAACCACAACTGGCCCAGGCAACCCCCAGGAGTCCGACTACTCCAAGACCCTGGGCATCGAGACCTGGATGACGAACCGCGCACTCCGCGCGCTCGAGCTTTTCGGCGCTGATGATGCGGGCATCTCCTACGAGAAATTCTTCGCCTACAAATTCGATATGAAGTATTCGGAAAAGACCGATCTCGCGCGGCTCGTCGCACGCCTGGCTGAGGACAAGTCGCTCTCGGGCGAGCTCGAGCGGAAGGGCCGCGAGCTCCTTGCTTCCTGGAACCTGGGTTCCGAAGCGAGCAATCGAGCTGCCGCCCTACCAATACTTACCCTTGGGCAGCTCTATTTGAAGCATGAGGGCTTTTCGATCTCGCGGCTGACCTCTATTCCCCTGCCTTACCCCGAGGTCGTCGCAGCCTTCCGTGAGGCCCTCGGTCTCCTCGTGGCCAACTTCGGTCGCATCGATCCCGAATGGGGACAGGTCAACCGACTCGTGCGCGGCGGCACCAATCTCCCCCTCGACGGGGCTCCCGATGTCATCCGGGCGGTCTATGGAATGCCGCAGAAAAACGGCACGATGATTGGCGAAAACGGCGACTGCTACATCATGATGGTGCGCTGGGACGGAAAGGGCGGCCTTGACTCCCAGAGCATCCACCAGTTCGGCAGCGCTACCTCGAGGCCCGAATCGCCGCACTATGCCGATCAGGCCATCCTTTTCGCCGAGCGCCGCTTCAAGAAGGTTCTTATGGACGAATCCGAGATCCGCGCTGACGCGGAACGTGTCTACAGTCCTTGAAGCGAGGTGGAAGGAAGTCCCAGGGCTCCGGCACGAGGCTGCGGGCCGGCTTCGCTAGGCCAAGCCTAGCTATTTGCTTCGATTCAATAGCCGTCCCGGTCGCTCAGGTAGGAAAGCACTCCCGCCCAGAGCGGACCCTTGCAATAGGCTTCAGGAGGGAAGGGTTCGAGGCCCTGCATGCGTTTCATGGCTGAAGGGATGCTGAAGCCTTCCCGGAGCACCTGGAAATCATGGGCTTTGATGGCGCCGTGCGGGCAGCCGTAGACGCAGCGGAAACACATCACGCAATCGCTTCCGAGGACCGGTTTTCCATTCACCAGGAGGATGTTGACCACCGGGCAGTTCCGCTCGCACCATCCGCAGGCAGTGCAGGCTTCGGAGACTTCGACCCGGCTTCCGAATCTGCGGGCGCCGAGCTTTTCGAGCTTCGAGATCACGGCTCGCGACCGGCTCATCCTTCCGGGCCTGCGGCGGGTTTCTCCGGCGAGGAAATGGTCGAGCACCAAGGCTGCCTTCGAGGGAAGGGCACGGACGAGAATGGCAGAAAGCCCATCGGGGATGGCGACGACCCAGTTGCAGGGCATTACCATCATCTTTTCATAATTCACCACGAAGCCCCGATCCTCGAGGGCGGAGATGACTCTTTGCCTGCAGCCGGTATTGGGCCAGGGTTCTCCCCCGGCGGACACCGAAATGACGGCCGTGCGCCGGCCTCCACCATGGGCTTCTTCCACCCATCGATAGACGGGATCGGGTGCGTCGAAGGCATGCACGGCGAAAACCAGGATGAGCGCTTCTGCGCTGTCGACGAGCGCATCCTCATCGGATGCATGATCCGATGCCTCGGAACGGTCGAGGGCCTTGGGAGCTACCTGGATCCCGCGCTGTACAAGTTCCTCTTCGAAAGCCCGAGCCACAAGTCGCGCCCCTCCGGTACCCGAGAAATGGACGACTGCGACGGATTTTGGAGGCTGCATCTGGAGTCGTGCTTCACTTCCCGGCCTGTCAGGCATTTCATGACCTCCTGCATGGCTGGATCACGCTCTGGCTATCGAGGCAAGGATATCACGTCTTCGCGATTCAGCAAGGCAGCCTTCCAGCAGAAATGGGGCATCACTGCAACAGGCCCAACAGCCTTCCTCCGGAGCCTGCCACAGTGTAGGCGACAAAGGTCGCAATCGTAAGCATGGTAGCGGTCCCTGATAATTTCCTCGCAGGTGGCCATTGCGTAGGGAATGCGTCGATTCAAGGCCCGACCATGTCCCTGTTCGTCCTGGCTAGGGCTCCAGCTTGAGCTTCCCAAGCAGGGCCTTCCAGTCCTCACGCGTATGGAGCGGCGCAAGAGCCCTGTCGCGGAGCTCCCAAATCAGGTTGATGTCCCGTTCGACCAGGGCCTGCCGGAGCGAATCCATCGCGTCGTCCGGCCTTTCCAGTCCCATATAGGCGATCGCGAACAAGAAAGGCGATACATAGGTGGTTTTCGTCGCCGCCTTCATCTGGGACAGCATCCTCTCAGCCTCGGCGCGCTTTCCGGTCTTGGCGAGGAGCCATACGAGATAGGCGTGGGCCTCCTGGGCAACGCCTCCCGAGGGCTCGTAGATGGCCCTGAATCCCTTGATTGAAGCATCGTAGTCGCCAGTGCCCGCGAGCGCGAGGGCTTCGATGAGCGAACCCATGTAATTGGTGCTATCCATGGCAATCGCCTTGCGGGCCTCCACGACAGCTTCCGCCGCACGCCCGGCGTGGTTGAGCCGCGACGCGACATTGATCTGCATCATCACATCACCGGGGGCCTTGGCGCGCGCCTCCATGATCGCCTCGACAGCGGCGTCATGCTTGCCCTCTGTCGTGAGCAGGAAGGACAGCCACATAAGGCCGCTGGCGTCCGTGGAGAGCGCTGCCTTGCGGAACTCCGCTTCCGCCTTGGCAAAATCGAAATTGAACAGGAAGTCGCACATGCCCATCGCGTAGTTCGACCTGGGATCGGAGGCATCGAGGGACAGCGCCTTCGCCGCGTATTCCTGGACCTTGGGCCATGCCTCGGTCGGAGCCAGTTCTCCGTACATCGCCTTCTGGATGTAGCAACTCGCCGATGCCGCGAATGCCGGCGCGAAACCGGGATCGAGGATCGTCGCCTTCTGATATAGTTCCAGTGCCTTGTTCGCAGCCTCCAGGGTCATCGGGGCAAAGGCCTTTTCTCCCTGGAGATAGGCGTCATAGGCTTCAGGTTTCACGGCATGTCGTGAGCGGAGTCTGTCCTTCATGGTGGCCGAGAGCGACACCTGGAGTCGCTCGACGATCGCCCTGGACACGTCGCGCTGGAGCTTGAACAGGTCTGAGCCATTCGCTTCCCAGGTATGGGCCATGATGTGTCGCTCGGGATTCATACGTATTAATTGTGCCGTTATTTTTACCTGGTCCCCGCTCGCGAGGACGGAACCCTCGATCACGAGGTCGACGCCGAGCCGTTTCGCGATCTCCGGCAGGTTGCCAGGCCTGCCCTTGTATTCCATCACGCTCGTGCGCGAGATGACCCGCAGGCTCTCGACCTGGGAGAGGGTCGCCGTCAGTTCTTCCGTCAAACCGTCGACGATGTAATCGCGCGCCGCGTCGTGGCTGAAATTGTCGAAGGGGAGGACGGCGATTGCCAGGCGCCTGTCGGTGGCGGGCAGGCCGGAACCGCGAAGGGCGGCGAAGGCGCCGAATCCCAGGCCTGCGATCGCCAGCGCTGCCGCGATCCAGATCCAGGGACGGAACCTACCTCCGGCGGACTTCGGCTCAATCGTCGGGAAACCAGCCCTGAGTTCCCCGAACTCTGCCCCCTTTGTGTCGCATTCGACCGAAAACAGCTCGATAGGAGTCCCGATGCCTTTGAGTTCCCTCTCCCCGAGGGACCTCGTCCGGATGAAAGCCTTGTTTCGGATGAGTTCGCTGACCTGTCGCGACACGCAGATCCCGCCCGGCTGGGCCTGCGGC